>CAZYEA010000023.1:4761-28435 GCA_964646485.1 uncultured Acidobacteriota bacterium | reverse complement strand
AGGAGGGCCGCCGAATCAACCGCGCGACGAGCCTCGACGCCGAGGACGGCGAGGTCTTCGCGCAGGCCGAGGCGAGGGCCGAGTTCCGCCACCGCCCGCTGGCGCTCGCGCAACTCGGAGACCGGCGAGCCGTGCCGCAGCCAATTCGCGAGTTGTTCCTGGCCCGCGTGTGTCCGGGCCGCGCACAGCCGCTCGAACAGCGAGCCGCGGCCGAACAGGTCGAGGTCGATCGCGCAGGGATGGGCGGGATCGAGAAACGCGGAGCCCCCTTCGCCCCGCCCGATCCAGTCCGCGCGCAAACGCGCGAGTGCGGTTTCATGGAAAGCGACGCGGCGGCGCGCGCGATCCAGCCGTCGGGCCAGGCGTTCGTGAACGATGACCAGGCCCACGAACCCAAGGGCCGTGAAGGCGAGACCGAACACCGCCATCGGCCGCGAGGCGGTCACGATGAGGAAGAGCAGGGCGAGAACGGCGACGATCGCGCGGGCGGTCGACAGTCGCCGATCGCCCTGTTCAAGGCCAAGAAGCTCCGCGCGGCGCGATTCGAGGAGGGACTCGTGAGCCCGTATCGGTTCCTGCGTCACTTCGGAATCCTACCGTGAGGGCATTCGTCTCATCGGCCAAGGCAGAGGCCGACCCGATGCCCGAACCCGACGCCTTCGGCCACGAACCGGGTCCCGGACCGCAAGACGCGCGAGGCGGGTGCGGGCATCGCGTCCCAGCCGAGGCGGGACGCGAGACGTCGATGAGCCTCGTCGTAGCTCAACGCCAACGTCGTCGGCGGTTCGGAAGCGGAAGTCCGTGAGGCGGTCTTCACTTTGAGAAACCACTGACCATCGACGGTCGCGACGTCGATGGTGAGAACACGCGCTCCGAAAACCGCATCGAGATCGGCTGAGGTCCACTCCCGCGTCCACACTTTCCCGCTTCCCTTCGGGTGGCGCGGGCAGGCGGTGACGCGTCTTTCGCCTCCACCCCAGATGAAGTGCGGCGACGCCGGATCTCCGCCGCAATCGGCGGTCCACAGGTCGGGCCCCTCGGGGTGTTCGCGCGTACCCGCGAGTGCCAACGCCCATTCGTCGTCGGAGAGATCCGGGGCCGCCTCCTTCTCGTTCACCGCGGTGTCCGGCCTCAACCAGCGCGGAACCGGGCCTTCGCCCACGAACCAGGCGCAGTGCGTGGAGTCGCAGACATCGGCCTCCGGATGTCGCGCGCCTCGAACCGCATAGCGCAGGACCGCCGAGGCGAGTTGCGTGCGCAGGGGGCCGTTCGTCGTCCCAAGCTCGGCCTTGAGGATTCCATTCGCATAGTCGCGCGCGGTCATGGTGGCGATGAGACGGATCGGCCCCTCGCGATCCACGCGAGCGATCGCGCCCCGGACCCGCCGTTCGAAGGCCGGGCGGACCGCCCGAATCTCCCAGTCGCCGGAGGAGAACCGATCGCCCTGAGCCACCCTCACCTCCGCCCCTGGGCCGATGAAGCCGCGGGTGGAATCCACCGGACCGGCACCCATGTTCTTCAGTCGAACCTCTTGGAGTCGCAGCTCGTCGAGCATCTGGACGCGTATCGGATCCTCAACATTCCGTCGCCGGGTGGAGGGGCGGAGCGTCGTCGGCGGGTCAATCGACGAGGATCGCGCCACCACTCCCGGCCGGCGTCGTTCGATCTCCGCCCCCGCGCGGATCGCCGCCTCGCGCCCGGTCCCACGGCGCAACAGGCCCAGGAACGCAAAACCCGTATCGTCCAGAACCAGCGCGAAGCCCGAGGTCTTGAGCGGCGCGCCGTCGAGTGCTGGGACAGTTCCGGTCTTCGCCATGAAGCCCCACAGGCGCACCCCCGAGGCGGTTCCATCCCGGGCCGCATCCTTCAGTCCGGCGAGCATTTCCTGCCGCACGTCCTCGCGGGCTGCCCAGGGCGTCCGCACGAGGTCGACGTAGCTCTCAAGCAGAGCCTGCGGCGCGATCATGGTCTTCGCGGCGCCGGGCAGGCCGATGGTCTCGGCGTCGGTCATCTCTCCGGCCCAGGCAAAGCCCGCCTCATGAAAAGAGCGACGGAGGGCCTCGGGCGGAGTCTGGAGAGAAAGGAGCCTGAAGTACGTATTGCACGACTCGCGGATGGCGGAGCGCAGGTCGAGGGTGCCGTGTCCACCCGGCCGCCAGCAGCCCGAGGTGCCGTTGCAGGTGAACTTCGGAGTCGCAGCGGCGAGGTGGGAGGCGGCCCAGGCGCGCACCACGAAGGGCTTCTGCAGGGAGCCGACGGGAAGATGGCTCTCCGTCGGATGGCCGAGGGACTGGACTTGACCGCGATTCAGGACCCACGCGTCGAAGGAGTCGGCGGAGGACAGGCAGGCGCCGAAGGCAATCGAGAGGAGGGCCCCAGGGATCGCGGTTGGCCTCCACATGGGCAGGGCCTACTTGACGGCGGCAGGTGCTGCGGCCGCGGGCGGAGGAGGCGGTGCGCCGCCGAAGACGATTCGTTCCTTGAATCCTCCTCTCATCACGCGACGCTCGACTTCGAGCACCCGCACCGAAGGCATCCAGCCGAGGAGCCCGAGCACGCGATCGGACAACGGGCGCACGCTCTCCGAGGAACGCGGCCCTTCGATGCGCGCCCACCGCTTTCCCTCGTCGCGGGCGGCGGCAAGGCTCAGCCTCGAGAAGCGAACCACCTCGTTGCTCCACGAGACCACGGGTGCTGAAGCCAGGTCGGCCGAGGTCGGAGCCATCCAGACGAACTCCCCCATGCGCTTGAACGCGAGCACGGGCAGATTCGGCCCCATCAGGTATTGCCGCGCGTCGCCCGCGCCGGTCGAGGGGGACAGGCGCGCGCCGCGACGCACGAGCGTCGACTCCAGGAGCGAAGCCAGCTCGGGGTCCTTCTCCCTGGGCCACGGAATCGCCATGAGCCGCGCGCGCGACGGAGTCACGACGTACGCGAAACCCGCGACCGGCTGCGCGGCGAGCAACGCGCCCCAGGCCGCGATCTCGGCGGCTTCGGTCATGGTCCCGCCGCGCACCGGTCCGGGAACGTCGATGTTCGTGGCGTAGCGATCCTCCGCACTCGCCGCCTTCGAGGCGGGAAGCGGCGCCACCCTCAATTGGGGAAAGAGGCCGGGCGCGGGCACGGGCTCGGTGAGTCCACGACGAAGTTCGGCGAGAAGCGCCGAGGCATCGCCGATCCAGCCGCTCGCCACCGCATCCCGGGCTTCGAAGACCGCGCCGCGCTGACCGGAGGTCACCGCCTTGCCCTCGCGCACCTCCACGAGACGCCCCGACTCCATCCTCAAGGCCGCGCTGATCGGGCCCGACGACTCGGCCGCGTTCGGCAGCGAGCCGAAGAGGAAGTCGCGCTTGAAGTAGAGATCGTCCTTGAGGATCTCCATGTCCAGTTCGAGAGCGGCGAGACCATCGAGCTTCGGGACGAATCGTTCACCCGCGGCGAGAGCGCCGAGGGCGAGCTTCATGGCCCGCTCCGAGGAGGTGATGATCAGGAGCCCGCCCTCACGCGACCACGCAAGGCCCATGCGGGTTTCGCCGTCGGCGCCTTCGTCGGCAGCCCCGGTGCGGACGAGGTGGTAGGTCTTTCCGTGATCGATGCGCGACGTGCCGGCCTCGAACAGGTCGGGCAGGGCGGCAAGCGGCGTCTCCAGCACGAGCACCATTTCCATGTGACCGATGTTGAGGA
The DNA here is from genome assembly GCA_964646485.1 of uncultured Acidobacteriota bacterium. Taxonomy (GTDB): domain Bacteria; phylum Acidobacteriota; class Vicinamibacteria; order Fen-336; family JAGNNV01; genus JAGNNV01. The sequence goes on along the minus strand of CAZYEA010000023.1, from coordinate 24,751 downwards.
CGGCGAGGGCGGCGGAGGATGCCTGCAGATCGAGGACGGTCCGGAAGGACAGCGCGGTTTCGCCTCGAAAACGGGTCCATTGATCCACGAGCTTGGCGCCGACCTGGCTCTGGCCGAATCCGCGGGCGACGCCGTCGTCTTCGGAAAGCGTTCCGTAAAGCGCCTTCTTGAAGCCGCCGCCGAGCGCCGCGTCGAAGGCACGGACATCGGGGATGGACAGGCGGATCATCGCGGGCGGAAGAGGCAGGCCCTTCGTGGAAGTGTTCGCGGGAGCGGTCTGGGCGAAGGAGGAGGACGCCGCGGCCAGGAGCGCGGCAAGAGCGAGAGCATTTCGAAGGGCGGCGCGGCGGTGCATGATCATCATCATCATCGGGCTCCCGGGGCAGCCGCAGGACTCTGGGCGCGTCTCGACAGGTCGGCCTCGACGATCTGCGACACCAGACCGAAGGTCACATCGCGCGGGCGATAGAGCAGCGGCCGGCCGCCCACGACCCGGTGGGAAACCGTGGGCGGTTCAACCAGGGCGGAGGCAAGCTCGGCGCGAAGGGCGCCCGCACCCGGCCACTTGCGGTCGGCCAGGAGGTCTAGGGCCCGGTTCAGTTCGCCCCGATCTCCGTTCGCCGCCGCAATCCTGGCCAGATCGGCGACGGCTTTGCCGACATCCTCGGCCCTGAAATTTCGACGTTGCAGGTCCGCGGCCACGGACTCGGCGGCGAGGAATGCGCCGATGGTGCGGGCGGCCCGCGGCGAACCCACAAGAGACCTCGCCGCCCGCATCCGCAGGAAGGTCTCATCGCTCGAGATGTCGAGGAAGCCAAGATCGTCCAGGTCGTGCAGGGCCCGGGAGGCGGATGCAGCAAGCTGAGGCGAGAGGGGCGAGGGACGTCGCAGCGCCGCGCGCGCCGAGAGGACGTCGAAGGGATGCTCCTTGAGGCGCTGGAGAAGAGGTTCGGCCACGCTGTCGGCACTCTCGCGCCAGAACCGAAGCGCCTGCTTCCAGTTGTCGGGGCCAGCACCTCCGGCCTCGGTGGATCGGCGCCAGAGGTCGAACGCGTTGATTTCCTCGGCCCGCGTGAACAACCGGCGACGGCGCGCGTCGGCCAGGTAGAGAGCGGCTTCGCGGGCTTGGCCCGTGTCCTTGAGCCAACCCGCATGGCGGCGAAGCGCGGGGAACGAGGTCCAGAAAGACTGGGTGTGCTCAATCCAGGGGGCCGAAAGCTCCTTCGCGTCCCTGACCAGCAGGGCCACGATCTCCCCGTGGCGATACGTCGCGATGTCGCCCCGGCGATAGGCGCGGGAAAGGCGGTCGAGGATCAGGGGTCGCTCCGCCAACGCCGCCACCTGGAAGCGCGCACCCCAGTACTCGAGTGCTTCGGGAGTGTCGTCGATCTCCTGGTCGAGCCAGGCGATCACGTCGGACTGAACGAGGCCTTCCTTCCCTACGGCCAGGAATGGAGCGCGCAGGGCATGCAGGGTTTCGAGCCGGGGATTCGCCGGCGGCGCCGTTTCGAGGTCGCCCTCGCCGTACCCGGTGCGCGCGGTCTCGACCTCGCCTTCGGCGGGCGAAGGCTCGTCGTCGGATGCCGCCGCGGCGATGGCCCGGAAAGTCAGGGACTCAGGGGTCTGGAGCGAAGCGAGCGTCGAGCGGAACAGCGAGACGGCCTGATCGTCCTCTCCGCGGGCCAGACGGAGGCGGATCATCAGGAAGCGACGCGCCCGCGCGTCTCCCACCGTCTCGGGCAGCGCTTCGAGAAGAGCCAGGTTCGGAAGCGCGTCGATGGCGGCGATAGCGCGCGCGCGATCACTCACGGGCACCGACTGCGCCCAGGTCGCCGCGGCCGGCCAGAAGTCGCCCAGACGAGCGAGACCGCGCAAAGGCAGGGGCAGCGCTTCGGCGGCCCACAGTTCACTCAACCACGCACGCAACTCCGGTGTCTTCAGTGTGCCGTCCTTGTCGCTCCAGCGTGCCGCGAGAGCGGCGCGGAAGCCGACCCCATCGCCGGTCTGGTAACGGGCGCCGACCTCGGCTCCCTCGGCGTCATAGATCGCGGCCCGAAGGGCAGGAAGCAGGGGAACCGCGGGATCGAGAAGGGCGAGGGGCGGTTGCAGGCCAAGATCCTCGGCGAGCGCTCGATAGGTGCGCAAAGAGGCTTCGGTCAGCCGCTTCTGATCGGCCAGAAGCCTGGCCTTGAGCGCGGCGGTCGCATCAGCCTTTCGACCGGATTCCACGAGCAGCCGGAGCCGGAAGCGAAGAAGCTCCGGGTCCGTGGTTCTCAAACCAAGACGCTCCACGCGGGCCAGGGCCTCGGCCGGACCCTGGAGAGCGAGGGCCAGTCGCGCGGTCAGGAGCGCACGCTCGGTTTCACCGCCGCTCTCGGGCCACTCGGCCACGACGTCGATGGCGGAGGGATCCTGGGCGCGATAGCGCGCGTAGGCCTGCAGCGCGAACCACGCGGCGCCCGGCCGCTCACCCCACAGAGCACCCGGGAAACGCAGGGCATCGACGCCGCGGCCCGCAACCCGATCGTCGCCGGTTTCGATGATGTCGCCCGAGAGGTTCGTCCGCGGCTTGAACATGGGCCAGGTGTACGCGGGATCCGCGCCGAGAATGTCCTTCAGGATCGCGGGGCCGAGCAATCTCGAGGCAAAGGCGCTGCGGGCGCCCGGCGCGGCCTTCGTGGTCTCGCCCAGGAACTCACCGAGCGACAGCGACGTTTCATTGATGGTGTTCCGCCGGCCGACGAGGACAGGATCCTCGATATTCGCGGCATTCAACACCGGCCGCTCCCAGAACGAGAGCCAGGTGACCCGCGACCGGGGCGTGAGTTCGAAGAGCAGGGACGAGGCCTCCCATCCACGCGCGCCGATCGCCCACAAGCGATCCCAGAGGCGACGGTCTTCGAAAACCGCGGACAGGCTCGCCGCGAGCGCGGGTTGCGTGCGCAGGCCGCGCGCGAAGGTTTCGAGGGCCGGCTTCGAGTCGAGCCACTGCGTCCAGGCCTCGCGCGGACTATCGGCGGTGATGACCGACGAGCCGCGCACCGTCGCGATCAAGGCGGCGAATCGCGGGGCCAGGAACCTGGCAAGATCGTCCGCCTGATCGAACCGCGCGAGGTGTCCTGCCCACAAAGCGTCGAGGTCGGGGGCGCGGACGCGCCGCTCCGACTCACCTTCCTTGCCCGTCGGCACACTCACGATGACCGACTCCGAGGCGCCATCCAGGAGATCCGCAGGCGCGTCGCCCGTCCAGGGACCGGTGATCTGAGAGGCGAAACGCTGGGCGATCCGGAGGCGCAGGGGGGCTTCGAGGCGGGCCCGTTCGATGAACGGCCACCACTTGTTGAGGAACGCGTCGTCGGCGCGAGCGGAGGGGAAGATCCTGCTCATGAGCCACATCAGGACCTGTTCGCGGTTCTCGATCCGCCCGTACTGGCCGAGAACGTCGGCCGCCGAGAGGAGTCGATCGGCGTCCTCGAGGTCAAGCTCGAGAAGGGGCATGAATGTGTTGTTGAGGATGGCGAGCTGGAACTCCTCTTCGAGGGAGAGTGCCGTCGCTTCGATCTCCTCGGGCGTGTTCTGGGGAGCGAGAAACTTCCACGCGAGCTGCGGCTGACCCTGATGCCACAAGCGCCGGGCCGCCTCCGCGGTGCGATTGCCCAGGTCCTCTTCGGATGGCTCCGTCTTCGCGAAGGCTTCGAGCGCCGCCTGCTCCACCGACACGGCTTTCTTGAGGTCGCCGCCACGAAGGTAGAGCTCGCTGCGCTTTCCCGCGACGGCGGGATCGTCGGGGCGCTGGACGTTCCAGCCTTCGAGGAAGTCGGCGGCCTCGAGGAAGCGGTAGTCGCGCTCCATGAGCTCGACCGCCTCGTCCCAGAGTTCACTACGTTCGGGACGCACGGTCGCCGCGATGCGCGCCATCTCGATGCCGCCCGGAAGATTGTCGGTGGCGACACGCAGCTCACGAGCCGCGACCGCCCATCGAACGTCGCGCGGCGAGCGCTGTTGCTGCCTCTCGAAGAACGACACCAGCACTTCGGGCTTGCCGGTCTTGCGGGCGGCACGGGCCGCTTCCTTCAGCCACTCACGCTGAGTGCTGCGGTTGAGCGCCTCGATCCAGGCTGAAACCGACGAGGCGTACGCCTTCTCGATGAACGCGGCGCGCGCGACTTCGGAGAAGACCTGGGCCCGGAGTTCGGGCTTGAATTTCGCCGCCTCGGCGGTCGCGAACGGGACCGCCGCGAATCCGGGATCCTGCTGGAACTTGAGCCTGGCCTGCAAAGAGACGGCGCCCAGGCGCTCGTCATCGGTCAAGGTCGAGGTCTTGAGCAGCCGATCGAGCGCGCGGGAGGCGCGGGCCAGATCCTGCTCGCCGAGGGATTCCGACACCAACCGGGTGAGCAGCGGGACAAGGTGTCCCTCGGCCGCACGCAACGTCGCGTCCTCGATCGCCTGCCTTGCTTCTTCCGCGTGCCCGTGGCGGCGAAGAAACAAGGCCCGATCCTCGATCACGCCCAGGCTCCAGGGATACTTCGCGAGGAGGCCGTCCCAGGACACGCGAGCCTGACCGTAGCCGCGATTGCGTTCCACGAACTCCGCCCGCGAGACCAGGGCCTTGATCTTCGCGGCGCTCTCCGGGAGAGACTCGATCCTCGAGGCCAGGGAAGTCCACAAGGAGTCGGCCTCGGACGCGCGGCCCTCGCTGGCCAGCCGCTGGGCGAGATCGATCTCCAGCCTCAGCCGTTCTTCGATCGTGGGAGCGAGTTCCGCCTGACGCGCGACGATGCTGGTGAAGAAACCGGCCCTCGCCGGCGCGTCGGCGAAGGCGCCGGCACGATAAGCGGCGGCGGAGCTCTCGAGCGCGTTCAGGAACTTGGCGCTCGTGGCGGCGGGCGTCATCAGGGTCGCGCGATCCACCATGGCCAGGGCCACTCTGGCGATGCCCGCGTGCTCGTCGCCCCGGGCGGCAAGACGCCTCGCCTCGCGCTCTTCGCGTCCGACCGGATCATTCGGCTGATCGAGGGCATCGATCCAATCGTCGGCATCCCACTCGAGTCCGGGGGTGGGCGTCCAGATCGAGCCGAGGGGCCACAAGGCGAGCAGCGTCTTCTCGTCCGCGGCATCGCCAGGCTTGAGCGACTCGATCGTCCCCAGCACCCGCTTCAGCACGCGCTCACGACCCATCCACTGAGCGAGCCGGCGCAGCGAGCGCTGATCATTCTCGAACCAGGAGCAGTAGCAGTCCTCCCCCTCGCCCTCCGGCCGTACGGCTTCGAGGTACTCGCGGATGGCCCCGTCGATGTCCTTCACTTCCTCGCGCAGGACGCCCGCCTCGAAGGCGAGCAGACGCGGACGCTCCAGCGCCTTTCGGCCGGTCTCGATGGTGTCGAGGGCCTCCTTCATGTGGCCGTAGTCCCACAGAAGCGTCGCCGCTTCCTTGATTCGCTCTTCCTGGCGCGGGTCGCGGGCGAGAAGGCCCTTCCACACCTCGAGCGCTCGCTCAGGGCGGCCGGTCTCCTCGTACAGCTCGCCGAGTTCGGTGATGAACGGATTCGGATCCATGAGCGCGGGCACCGCGCGATCGACCACCGCCTTCGCGGGGCCCTCGTGAGCGAGATCGAGGCCGGCAAGGGAGCGATGGAGCTTCAGGGCCCGGCGCCCGATCTCCTCGTCGCCGGGGTACGCGGCGGAGAGGCGCGAGGCGGCGTCCGCGGCCTTCTCGAAGAGGGAGAGGCGCGCATAACCCTCGACCAGGATTAGGTCGTCGACGGGGGTGTGGTTCGAGGCCCGGTCGAGCGCTTCGAGCTTCGCCTCGATCGCGTTGTTCTTCATGAGCGAGGCGAAGTAGGACTCGCGCACCCCCGCATCGGCAGCGAAGATCGCCCACCGACGCTCCACGAGCCGGGAGTCCTCGACTACCGCCGGCTGGCGCGCGTCCGTGGTGCGCGCGCTCGCCCGCGCCCAGGCCGAGGCGCTGATGAGCCGGCCTTCCGCCGCATGAAGAACGGTCGGGCTGTGGGGGAAGCGCTCGAGAGCCTTGAGCACGACCCAGTCCCCCCAGGGCACCAGACGCGTGCGCACGCCGACCCTCGGCTGCTCGGCGATCTCGAGACGCACGCTCGTGTCCGCGGAGCGCGCGAACATATCCGCGCCGCGGAAGGTCGCGGCGATCCTGTCGGCCAGGGCGCGAAGCTCGACCTGCCGCTTCTTCCGGGCCAGGATGCGGGCCAGGCGGTTCCACCACGAGGGATCGTCGAAGCGCGACAGAGCGGCCTCATAGCGCGGGCCGAGTTCGTCGTCGACGTTCCACGCGTCGAGGCGGGTGGCGAGCTGAAGCCAGAGGCCCTCGGCCGCGGGCAGGCGATCCATCTCGCCAAGGATCAGGGCGATCGAGCTGCGATGCGATTTGTCACGCTCTTCCATACGACTGACGGCCTCGTCGAGCAACGGCTTGTACTGACCCGGCAGCCCCCCGACCCTCTCATCCGCCGCGTCGCCAAGGTCGGAGTAGTCGCCGGTCTGGAACCTGCGCGAGGGCTCCCCATAGGAATCGCCGACGGCCGGGGAGGTACCGTCCTCGGCGACGAAGCGAAGCTGCGCTTTGTAGAGCCGGGTCTCTTCCGCGAGCGTCCCCTTGGTCTGACGGAGGGCGAGAAGGCCGAGACGCTGAGCGCGCTGCTTGACCAGCGGTTTTCCGGTGGCTTCGATGTCCTTGAGAAGTGCCAGCGCCTCGGGGCCTTCGCCCCGATCGACGTGCCGTTGCATGACCTCGACTTTGAGAGCGGGAATCTCAGGGAAGGCAGGGTTGCGCTTCGCGAGTTCAGCGAGAAGCGCGCGGGCCGCGCCGAAGGTCCGCTCCGGGATCGACTCGGCCTCGAGGCGGCTGAGCGCTTCGCTCCAGTCCTGTCCGGTGAGAAGAAGGGTGAGGCCGCCGGTCCAGAAGCCAGGGGTCGGATCCATGCGCGCCACCCAACCGTAGTCGGCATCCGAATAAGTGCCCCACGCAAGGGGCCGGCCGGAGGCGCGAAGGGCCAGCCGTACGAGTTCGGCGAGATCGGCTTCGGCCGCTTTCGCGTCGCCGAAGGTGGCCGCGGCCAGGCGGGCCCGGAACGCTTCGGGGACCGCGTCGATCTCCGAATAGAGAGACGACAGGAGCGCCCAGCCCGAGCGATCAAGGCTCTTCTGATAGCGGCGATCGGCCTGCTGAAGCAGGGCGAGGCTCGCGTCGGCGCGGTCCTGGCCTTTGAAGTAGGTGAACAGGCGGACAAGGGTCGGCCCATCGAAGCGCTCGGTGAGGGTCTGGCGCCATTCGTCGGGACGGGCCTTCTGGGCCTGGTCGATGGCGCGCACGTAGATCGCCGCGAACAAGCGTCCCCGGCGGGGACTCTGATCGAGCGCGGCCTCGAGAGCGGGAACGATTTCCGCGGCGCGCAGTTGCGCGACAAGGAGTCGAGCCCGCAACACCAGTGCGGGCTCTTCGGGCGTGTTCTTGGGAAGGTTTTTGAGGCCCTCCTCGGCTTCGGCGAGGTTTAAGGAGGCGATGTCGCTATCGACCCAGGTGTAGGCGGTCGCCCAATCGGTGGAACGGAGATCGAGCGCGGCCCGCTGCATCTCGCGACGATTGCGAAGAGCGGGCTGCTGCTGCGCCCACTCGACCCGCAGATTGGCCAGGGAACGCTGCGCTTCGCCTCGGAGGCCCGGGATGGCTTTGTCCGCGAAGGCGAAGGCCTGGGCGTGAGCCCCGTAAGACCACGCCCAGCGCGCGGCCTCATCCCAGGCGGAGGCGGCTTCCGAGCTCGCGGTGGCCCATTTCTCGAGGGTGGCGAGAGCCTTCTCCCGCTGGCCGAGGTCCATCTGCGCCTGGGCGAGGTGGCGAAGGGCATCGGGTTCGGTGCGTGCCTCGAGGAGGGTCGCGAGTTCCGCAGTGGGGGTCTTGTAGTGAACGCGGTGTGCGTCCACCATCGAGAAACGCGTGGCGATTTCGTAGAGCCAGTCGATCTCGGTCAGGTCTTCCCAGGGAATGATCGCCTTCGGCGCGGCCCCAAGAAGGACAAGGCCCGCGAGGACCAGGGCGCCCGGCCTCAGGAAGCGCGCCGCACGGGTCTTCACGGACGCACCTCGATGCGGGCGCGGCCGAAGCCGACGTTCTTCGCCTGGTCCACCGCCTCGAACACCACCTCCTGAAGGCCCGCGGCGGAGGCGGGCAGACGCAGACGGCCGATCGAGGCCTGGGCCGTCTTGTCCCAACGCAGCGGGACGGGAGGCAGTGTGCCCACGCGAGCGGAGAGGAAGATCACGTCGTCGTCCGCCGATGCGGCGAGCACGATGTCGTCACCGACCCGCGCCGTCTTCGGAACCTTCGGGCTTACCCGCGGCGCGCGACCATCGATGACGAACGTCTTCGACTCGGTCGCGGCGAGCCCGTTGCGATCACGCATGACGATCTGGACAGAGTAGCGCCCGTCCTTGAGCGACTCGGGCACCAGGAACCGGCCCTCGAAGACGTTCGAACGCGGGCGCTTCACCAGCGGGAGCTTCAGACCGAACGGAAGCAGGGCGGTGGCGCTCACGGTGGCCTCGTCGCACTCGACCCGCAGCACCGGGTCGCCGGGCTGAATGCGACGCGGCCGCAGGAGGGATCTCGGGGCGGCGAGGAAGGCGGTGTAGGGAGTCACGAACTTGTACCGCCGCGACAACTCGATGATCTCGTCGACCCATTCGCGCCTCTCGCCCTGTTCCTCTATGCGGCGCAGCAGGTCGTCGACCCGGGCACGGGCCCATCGTCGCGGAAGATCACGCGCCTCCAGGGCTTTCGCGGGCAGGGGGGCGCTCAGCGTGCTCGCCTCTCGGGGAAGGATGCCGCTGGCCAGGGCGAAGCGCGCCTGCGGCGCCGGCTTCGCGTAGCGCCCGATGAAGCCGGAAAGCGACTGCGCGGTCGGCGGCTGCACCATGACGGGATAGATGTCGCGAAGGCCGGGATCCCCAAGCGTGACCCGAAGGGCGCCCTCATTCGAAGCACCTGCGGACCGGGGGGCTGCGGCTTTCATCGGGGCGAGGATGCGCTCGAAGAAGAGGTCCGTCTCGGGCTCCGACGAAAGAGCCGTCACCACCGCCTCGGAGGCGCCGCGAAGTGCAGCGCCTGCGTCCGGAGTCGCGACGCTCACGTACAGAGGGGTCCGCCTCCTGGCCGCGTTGAGGTCGCGCGAGGGGGGCAGCCCGACCCCGTCTGTGAAGAGGACGAGGCGACCCTTCTCACCGTCACCCACGAGCTTCTGGGCCGCGCGCAGCCCCTCGAGAATGTTGGTGCCGGGCGAGAGAGCGCGGGAGCGAAGGCGCTCGAGCGAGGTCGTCTTCACGAGATCGATCGCGTTCGCGAGAGCGGGCGGAGCATCGAGCGTGGCGTCGAAGGGAACGAGAGCGAACTTGTCTTCGGGGGTGAGGGCGCCCAGAAGTCGCACCAGCCGCTGATACGACATCTCGAGTCCGGAAAAGCGATGCGACAACGACGTATCGAAGAGGACCGCGACCGAAAGAGGCGCGCGCCTGGGCGCGGCCGCCGGTTTGGCGGTTCCAGAAGCGGTCGCGGGCGAGGCGGCGGGCGCGGGCGGCAGCACCTCCATGAGGAAGAAGCCGTCTTTCTCGGGAGGGATGTCCGCAGGGCGCTCCCACGGAGCGAGGGCCAGACCATCGGGCATACGGCCTTCGGGATTGCGGAAGGCCGTGAGCTTCAGGGGCGTTTCCTCGAGGAGTTTGAAGCGCACGATGAGATCCCGGTCGAGGGTTACGTTGGCGCCTTCGAAGGTGACGCCGTCGCGAGAAGCCTGGAGCGGAAGGCCGTTCGCGGTCGCTTCATGAACGAGGCCGTTCAAGGCCACCCGAATGCGCAGAGTCCGCGCCACCAGCGGCTCGCCGTCGACCGGCGAGAGAACCATTCGAAACTCGCCCTTCAGGCCAACGATGCTGACCTCCTGCTGAAACTGCAGCTCCAGCCGCTTGGTCGCCTTCGCCTGAATGGGAGCAACCTTCACGGAAAACGGCGCGGCCCCGGAGCGCGCGGCGGGAGCCGGTTCTTCGCCCGGAGCCCGATCTTCTTCGTCGCCTTGCTGCAGCAGACCCGGATCCACGCGCTGGGTGGTGAGGGCCTCGTAGATGGCGCGCGCGCGGCGCTTCTCGAGAATCACTCCGGGAATGCGAACGAGGCCATCCCACACCGCGAAGTCGCCGACCGCGGCACTCGGCGCGAGGGCGAAGCGATACGTGCCCTCCTGAACCTGGTCCGTGTGGTTCTCGAAGATCTGGCGGACGTTCACCCGCGCGTAACCGCGTGCGATCGAGGCGTCGATGCTCATCTCGCGCAGCGAGAGCACCGCGGCGTCCTGGCGTCCGGTACTCGTGGGCACGAGCATGCCGGACTGGGCGCGGGCCTTGGAAGCGCCGAGGGCGAGGATCAGGCAGGACAGCAGGCGCAGGGCCCGCAGGGCTACGGCTGAACCTCTCGCTCGACCCGCCATCGTGTCAAACCCTCATCCGTCCCGATATACAGAAAGCCATCCCGTTCGAAGAGCGCGGTGATGCGCGGAGACGGGAGCGATAGCTTAAGCCGTTCGAACCGTGTGCCGTCCACCGAGAGTCTGAAGAGCCCGGTCCCATCGGTGCCCGCGTAGACGCGGCCGTTCGCGACCGCGCGGAGGAGGCAGCCGGGATTGACTTTGAGGCCCTGGGTCTCAACGAAGGGTCGCCATTCTCCCGGGGAAGACATGCGGCCGATTCGGCGCGTGAGGCCGCCGCCGTACGTGCCCACGAGGACACCGCCCTCCACGGGCAGGATCGCGCTCACCCACGGATGCGGGAGCTTTCCTTCGCCTGAAGCCACGCGCCAGCGGACCTTGAGGTCCGAAACGTAACCGAGGCCGGAGGGCGTGCCCACGAGAAGTCCGTCCTCCGCGGCGGCGAGAGCGGTGGCCTGATTGCCGGGAAGACCATGGAAGGCGGAGAGGAGTTTCCTCTCCGGCAGCAGAACGCCTTCGCCATAGCCGATCGCGACGCCCCCAGGCGTTGCGGCAAGAGAGAACGCGGCGCCCGACCCTTCGAGCGCGGTGATGCGTGCGCCGTCATAACGGAAGGCCCCCCGCAGGCTCGCGATGTGGAGCGCGCCGCCCGCGTCGAGGAGGGCGTTCACCGCCCACACCGGCGGCTGTGCGGTGACGCCAAGGCTCTGGAGGGTCAGGTCCTCGGGATCGGCGGCGCCACCAGAAAGCGGCGTGGATGGCGTCCTGGGTGTGAGCTCGGCGAGTCCGCCATCGAAGAAGCCGACGATGATCCGATCCCTGAAGGCCGCCACCGCGCCCACATGGGCGTGGCCCAGTCCCTCGGAATGACGGCGCCTCGAAATGACGCGCCAGGCCTCCCCCGATCGCTCGGCGAGTCCGCTCGCGGTGTCGGCCATGACGCGATCGTCGACGGTGAACAAGCGTCGAATCGGAGACGGGACCTGCTCGACTCTGAGACGGCCCGAGGCGTCGAAACGGCGGAGCGACGCATCGGGCGGATCCGCGGCCGCGAAGAGCTGGCCGGCCAGGGCCGTGATCGAACCCACCGCGTCTCCGTTGGGAACAGGCTTCATCGAACCATCCGCGGCTTCGCCGAGCAGGCCGGTGGGAGTGACCGCGTAGAGGCGGCGGTCGAGCTGGGCGAGTTCCTCGATCCAGGGCGTCTCGAGGCCATCCATCCGCATCGCCGTCGTCGCTCCTCCCTGACTCACGAAAAGACCGGTTTCTCCCCCGCTGATGATGCGTCCTCCCTCGGACAGGGCGATCGAACGCACGGGCGAAGTGTGGAGTCGCAACATGGTTCGATCGGCAAAGCCGACCTTGAAGAGGCCCTCCCGCGCGCCGATACAGAGTTCCCCGGCGGACGTTTCCGCAAGGGCTCTCACGTGAAGAGCTCCGAATCCCGAGCGCACTTCCGACCAGGAGCCATCGCGATAGACGAACAAGCCCTCGGCGTCGAGTCCGACGGCAAGGTCCGTGCGCCATGCGGACATGGCGGTGGCTCGCCGGGTGGGGAGGGGCGTGGAGATGTCGATGCGATCGAAACCCGCGGCCCGCGCGTCCGCCGGGGTTTCGAGTCGGGCGACGCCGAAAGCCCCGGCCGCATACAGGCCCCCGGGCAGGGCCACCACGGATTCCACGTCTTCGCTGCCCCAGTAGGGAAGCGGCGTTTGTTCGGGAACCGGCACCAACTCCACCGCTTGTTCAGTCGAGCGGACCGCTTCGAGCGCGCGGTCGACCCGGCGGTTCACCAAAAGTGCCGCCACCCCCGCGGCCACGAGGGCCAGGACCAGCAGGGCCCTGAGCGTCTTCCCTCCTTTGAACATCGGGGCGCGAGGGTAGCACCTCGGGGACCTCATCGTCCCCGGGGAATCCGTTTAGGATCGCCCTTCTGGTGACCTCGCAGAACGGGACGGACGTTGGAGCAAAGACCCGGGGACGCGATCTCGTGCGGGGATTCCTCATCGGCTGCGCTCTGGTCGTCTTCTTCGCTGTGGAGCTCGACCTCGCCGGGCGCCTTCGCCAGCCCATCACGGTGGACATCGGACCATCCACCGGCCGCTACGCCTCGGGCTTCGCGGACTCCGAAGAAACACCGCCAACCACCTCACGCTGGACATTTCATCAGGCCGAGTTCGATGTGCCCCTGCGGGTGGACGCCTCGGCCGTGCGCTTCTCCGTACGCGCGGCGCGCTACCTCGACGAGCCCACCCGCATCACCCTGACCATGGGCGGCCGACGCTTCGCCGAGTTCGAACAGCCGCGAGGCCGGCAGCGCATCCAGGAGATCGACGCCCCGCTGCCCGAAGGCCCCCTGAACCTCGGGCTCACGAGCGACGACCCGAAGCTCGGCATGGCCCTCGACTGGATCCGCATCGAAGGCGCGCGGTGGCGGATTCCCGCGGGCGAGTGGACGGTGTGGATCCTCCCCGTGGGCCTGTTCGGCGCGTTGCTTCTTGGAGGCGCCTCGATGGGCGTCGCCGGAGGCGCCTCCGGCATCATCTCCACCTTGCTTGCCGCCATCGCCGCGGTCGATCCTTTCGGCTTCGTCCACATCATGCGCGACGTCTCGGCGCCGGCCGTCGCCTTTTCCTGCCTCTGCGCGTGGCGGTTCCGGGGCCAGACCTCCCTGGTGCTCGCGGTCGCCGCCACCATCTTGTTGAAGGGAGGCTTCCTCTTCCATCCAAGCTACTTCTACAACGATGTCCGCCAGAACGATCGTTACGTGGGGGCGCTTCGAAGCTACCCGGGCTCGATCATGGAGCGATCGCGGAAGGCCCAGGTCGATCTCGGCGTCGGCTATCCGCGAATCGTGGCCGGGAAGAAGTACGCCTTCCCGTATTCACCCGTTTTCTATCTTCCCTTCACGGCGCTCCCGCCCGACCGGGATCTGGTAGTGCGGGCAATCAAGCATGTCGCCCTGCTTTCCACCGCCCTTGAAGTGGCTCTGGCCTTTGTCCTGGCCAGGATGTTGCTGCCGAGCGCTTCCAGTGCCGCCGCGTGGTTCACCTTCGCGTTCCCCATCCTGACGAGCCGCATGCTCTATGCGATGTGGTCGACGCTCGCCGGGCACGCCCTCGACCTCCTCGTGGTCGTGGTCGCGGTGAAGGCGCTCCAAAGACCGAAGGATCCTCGGAGCCTGGCTCTGCTCTTCGCGGCGACGCTCGCCGCATTCTTGACCTATGTGTCGAGCCTGTTCAACACCAGCGCATTCCTGGCCATGCTGGCTCTCCTCGCCGCCGCCGTGCGCTGGCGTATGGTCGCCATGTGGCTCGTGGCCGCGATCGCGGTGGTCCTCGGCCTGTATGGGGAATTCACGGTCCTCTTTGTGCGGGAGATCGTGCCTGCGATTCTCTCGGGCACCGCTCAGGCCGCGGCGAGCGCGCCCGCGCCCCCTCCCGATGATCCCGGCGGGCTCCTCAATGCCTTCTCCCGGGTCGTTCTCTTCGCGGGCTACGGCTTCCCGCTGCTCGCCGGGGCCGGGTTCGCCCTCATCGCGAAGCGAAGGGACGAGGTCGCGACCGTGGTCAAGGCCTACGCTCTGGCCTTCCTCTCCCTCGTGCTCCTGCGCGGGCTGTCCTTCGGACTCTTCAAGGACCTCAAAGAGGTTGAATACGGCGGCCCGCTGCTCGCCGTCCTGGCTGCGGTGGCGGTGGTTCGGATCGAATCGCGGGCCGCGCGTGGGCTCGTCGCCGCGGGCCTCGTCCTCGCCTCGGTGTGGATGCAGTACGGGCACTTCGAAAGGTGGAGTCAGCTCGTTCTTCGGTAGAGTTCGGGCGCCCCATGCCCGCCGTCCACATCGAGAATGCGACGTTCGCCGTCACTGGAGGGTGCGGTTTCATCGGGGCGAACGTGGTCCAGCAACTCCTCGACCAGGGGGCGGCGCGCGTGGTCGTGCTCGATTCGCTGAAGGCGGGACGGCGGGAACGTCTGCCCGAGGACCGCCGGGTTGAATTCGTTCAGGTCACGCTCGGCAGCGAGTCGGTCGACGATCTCGCGGCCAAGCTCCAGGGCGTGGCCGGCGTCTTCCACCTCGCGGCGGAGAAGCACCGGCCCTCGCTCGATTCGCCCCGGGACCTCGTGCTCACGAACGTCCTCGGCACCCGCGACGTCATCGAGGCGGGACGGATCGCGGGCATCCGGAAGCTCATCTTCTCTTCCTCGCTCTATGCCTACGGCCGCATGTCGGGGGCGCCGATGGTCGAGACGGAGCCTTGTCACCCGCACACCCTTTATGGCACCACGAAGCTCGCGGGCGAGAATCTGGTCGAAGCCGCGTACCGATCCGGAGCCTTCGCCGCGGTATCCCTCCGATACTTCTTCGTCTACGGCCCGAAGCAGTATGTCGGCACGGGCTACAGGAGCGTGGTGGTGGCGAACTTCGAGCGGTTGCGACGAAAGGAGGGCCCGCTCATCCACGGCGACGGCGAGCAGGCGCTCGACTATTCGCACGTGGACGACATCGCCCGGGCCACCATTCTGGCCATGTCGCGCGAAGTGAACGGCAAGGTCCTGAACGTGGGCTCGGGCCGGGCGCTCTCCGTGAATGAGCTGACGGAGGCCATGATGCAGGCCTCCTCCGTGCGGCTCGAGCCGGTGTTCGACGAGGCGGACAACACCGCGGGCAGCTGTCGGGTGGCGAACACCGGACACGCCGAGAGCCTCCTGGGCTTCCGCCCCCACGTATCGCTCGACGCCGGCCTTCGGTCCACCTGGGAGTGGATCCGCACGCAGCCGCTGTGAGTGCGATCGAACTGTCGGTCGTCGTTCCCTGCTACAACGAGGCGGGGAATCTGCCGGAGCTCGTGGCCCGGCTTCTCAGTGTCTTTCAGAAGCGGAAGGTTCGCGGCGAGATCGTCCTCGTCAACGACGGCAGCCGCGACAACACCGGCCAGGTCATCGATACCCTCGCGACCTCTCACTCTGAGGTGGTCCCCGTCCATCACGAGAAGAATCGCGGTCTCGCCGCGGGTTGGGACTCGGGCGTCGCGAAGGCGAGGGGAACCTACGTCTGCCTCATCGACGCCGACCTTCAGTATCAACCCGAGGACGTCGCCCGGCTCCATCGCGAACTCCTCCACACCCGCGTCGACATGGTGCAGGGCTACCGCAGTTCGATCGGTCGTCAGCGCGATTCCCGGTATCACCTGTCGAAGGGCCTGAACACGCTGCTCAACACGATGTTCGGCATGCGCCTGCGCGACAACAAGTCGGGCTTCGTGATCGCGCGGCGCGAGACCCTCGCCGACATTCTGCATCGCCGGATGAAGTACGCGTACTTCCAGACCTTCGTCGCGGTCTCCGCTCACGCCAAGGGCTATTCGATCCGCGAGATCGAGACCGTGTTCGAGACCCGCCTGGTCGGCCAGAGCTTCATACCGAGTTTCCCCCTCCGGCTGATCCTGCGCGTTCTTGGAGACCTTGGAAAGGGTTTCATCGAGTTCAGGCTCGCTCCAAAGCAGGAGAGCCTGGTAGCGGACTTCCTTTCCCGCCATCCACCGGGGCGCGTAGACGAAGAGATCTCCTGGACGCGACGTGTGCGGCGCGCCATCTATTTCCGCACCATGCCGCTCCACGCGTGGCTCCTGACCCGCCGAACCGAGCTTTACTACCGGGAGCTGAAACAGAGCCAGTGGCTTCCCCTGGCTAAAACGCGCCTTCTTCAGGAAGAGAAGCTCCGCCGACTGGTCCGGCACGCGTATCACCACGTCGGGTACTACCGGGAACGCATGGACGCCCTCGGCCTGCAGCCGGAAGACATTCAGACCCTGGACGACCTCAAGAAGTTGCCGCTGCTCAGCAAGTCGGACGTGCGCGAAAACCTCCATTTCGATCTGCTCTCCGACAATCACGACAACGACCGCATCCTCCGGGTGGCCACCTCCGGATCCACGGGCGAGCCTTTCGTGTGCTATGCGGATCAGCACCAACTCGAGATCCGGCTGGCCTCGACCCTGCGGGCGATGGAATGGGCGGGCTGGCGATTCGGCGATCGCCAGGCGCGGCTCTGGCATCAGACCCTCGGCATGAGCGCCACCCAGGTGGCGCGCGAGCGGCTCGATGCCTGGCTGCTTCGGCGACTCTTCGTTCCGGCCTTCGAAATGTCGGAGGGGGCCATGGCCGCGTTCCTCGGACGCCTCGCCGCTTTCGATCCGGTTCTCATCGACGGCTACGCGGAATCCTTCAACTACCTCGCCGGATACCTCGGGTCGGCGAAGAGCCGGCCGAATCTTCGTCCGCGCGGCATCATCTCGTCGGCCCAGGCTCTTCCTGAAGAGAGCCGGCGGATCATCGAGGAAGCCTTCGGCGCGCGCGTGTTCGACAAGTACGGCAGTCGCGAGTTCTCCGGCATCGCCTATGAGTGCGACGCCCACGAGGGGCACCACGTCATGGCCGAGAGCTACGTGGTGGAGATTCTCAAGGACGGGCGCAAGGCGCTCCCGGGCGAAGTGGGAGAGGTCGTGATCACCGACCTCAACAATCTCTGCCTGCCCTTCGTGCGCTACCGGGTGGGCGACCTGGCCGAGGCCATGGACGAGACGAAGCCGTGTCCGTGCGGGCGCGGCCTGCCCCGCGTGGGCCGCATCGAGGGGAGGGTTCAGTCGCTGGTGATCGGCGCCCACGGACGCGTGATGCCGGGGACGTTCTTCTCGCACCTCTTCAAGGACTACGACTACCTGGTCCGCCAGTACCAGGTGGTCCAGGAGGAGCCGGGCGCCATCCTCCTCAAGGTGGTGAAAGGCACGCGGTTCGCCCCGGAGCTGTTCGAGCGGGAAATCCTCGTCGCCTTGCGTCAGTACCTCGGTGAGGAGACGCGGATCGACGTTCAGTTCGTGGACCTCATTCCTCTGGTGCGGACGGGCAAGCGCCAGGCCGTGATCTCGAAACTGAGCCTGGACTTCCAGAAGCTCCATTACCCCGAGGGTCGCAAACCCTGATGATGGCGAGGTCCCGCCTCGCCATTCTGGCCGCCGGGCTCGTCGCAGCGGTGTTCCTGGCCTGGCCCCGCTTCTCGATCGACCGGGATGGAGACTGGCGGAAGGCACTCGCCGGTTTCCAGCTTCAGCGCGAAACCGGCGCTTTCATCGGCGCGACGAGCGCCCTCATTCACCTCCATGGCCTCGATGGCCGCGCGGGACGGATCCGCCTCACTCTGGCTCCGAGGATTCCGGGCGAGAAGCTCGAAGTCGATCTCACGACCGCCTCCGCTCGCCGTCACGTGCTGGTCGATGGAAGACCACAGGACCTCGCGGTGCCGTTCTCGAGCGCGCGGGATCTCGAAGTGAAGCTCGAAGTCTTAGCCTCCACGAACCCGCGGCCCTTGCGGCTCTCCGGCCTGAGCATCGAGCGCGATCTCACCGTGGGTGCTCTCGCTCTGTCGCTCCTTCCTCTCGTCCTCGCGACCGCCGTCTTCTTCCTCCTCTCGCGCCTCGAGCCTTCGTCGGCCGGGCTTGCGACCATCCTGTTCGTCATGGCCGCCGCCACGCACCTGACCCTTGTCGTCTTCGACCCGGCCCGCGCGCTTGGCTTCCCGCCGGCGGCAATGACGTGGATTCCCATCGGCCTTTCCCTGGGCTTCGCCCTCGTGGGACTGCGCGGCGCGGGACGGACCTCGGTCGGCCTGGCTCTGCTGGGCGTCACCCTCAGCTTGCATGGGCTCACCGTCCATTCGGGCTTCGTATACGACGACCGTCTGTGGGCCCGGCCCTGGACTCTTTCCGAAGTGGCCTCGACCTTCGCCGGGTCCGAGGATCCCCGGGGGATCTCGGGTGAGCAGTATCGGCCGATTCCGAGCGTGACCCACGCCCTGGATCACGCGTTGTGGGGACCGAGTCCCTTCGCGTTCCACGGCACCAACATGGCGCTCCATGCCCTCTCCGCCCTTCTCCTCTTCATCCTCCTGAGACGCCTGCGTCTCGCCCATCCGCCCGCCTTCATCGGCGCGCTCACCCTCGCGGCCCATCCGATGGCGGCATCGAGCATCGGCTGGATCAGCGAACGCACGGACACGTTGACCGACATCTTCATGCTGGCCGCGCTCATCGTGTTCCTCGGACCCAGGGGAATCCGGACGGCGCAGGTGCTCGCGGTCTCCCTCCTCGCCCTGTGGAGCAAGGAGACCGCGGTGATGCTGCCCGTCCTGGCCGCGATGTTCGCCATAGTCGGGCTCACTCCCGAGGAACGGCGCGCGCGTTTCGCCACGCTCCGCGCGCTCTTCGGCCTCGTCGTCCTCTTCGTCGCGGTTTGGGTGTCTCTCTTTCCGGAAAAGACGGTGGGACGTCTGGGGGCGACCGCGAACACGCTTCAATCGGAGCACAGCGGCTGGATCGCCCTGTTCGGAAGTCTCTTCTCTCAGCTGTTCCAGCCCATCGGTTTCGAGACGTGGCGTTCCAGTCGAGACCTCCTGCCCGCGGGGCCCTGGGTGGCTGGGGCCGTGGTGCTTGGCGCGGCGACGTTGGGCGTGTCTTTCTTCGACGCCTCGCGCTCCGTGGCTTGGCGGCTCGTGACCACGGGCCTCGCGTTCTCGGCCCTCGTGGTCCTGCCTTTCCGGGGTCACGACGCCGTGGATGTCTACCGGCTCGGCCACACCCCCACCCTTGGTTTCGCGATCGCGGTGGCGGGACTCGCGAGCGTGCTCGCGAACTCCTCCTTACCCCGATCGGCCGCTCTCGCCATCCTTCTGCTCCTTCGCTTCGGCCCCCTCGCCCGCGAAACCTCGTCCGCCTGGGGCTACCCGGGCTTTCAGTTTCGAATGGCGCTCCGCTTCAATCTCGAGAATCCGATGTTCCTGGGCGGCCTCACTCCCGACATGAAGCGGGATCTGGAACGCGAAGCCCGGTTCGAGGCTCATCGCGACGATCCCCTGACCACTCCGTTCGAGCCCTGACCCGCTATCCTCCGCTCATCGGCGCCGTGGAGCGCGCGACCTTTCCATCATGAGGCAACACACATGAAGTTCGTCGGCCGGGCCCTTCTCGGACTCTCGCTCCTTGCCGCGGGCGTTGCGAGCGCCGCACCCGCTCCCGCTGTCACCATGCCGCCGAGGCTCCCCTCCCTCCGCGAACAGGACGCGATCCGGCAGGAGTGGCTGAGACTTCGACTGGATCGTTTCCTCCCTGCCCTGATGCGCCGGCACGGCGTGTCGATGTGGCTCGTGATCAACCGGGAGTACAACGAGGACCCCGTGTTCCGCTCCCTCATTTCGCCCTCGGTGATGTTCGCGCGAAGGAGAACCATCCTGGTCTTCTTCGATCGAGGCGGCGACAAGGGAATCGAGCGGCTGGCCCTCGGCGGTGGGACCAACGGCGGCCTCTACAAGTACCAGGCGGGCAAGCTGGTGCTGCGCGGCACGAACGCGCTGCTCAACACGGGCTACAGCGTGGCCATCAATCCCGCGGCCAGCCAGCTCGCGCTGGAGGGCGACTCGGTCACGCGGTGCAGCG
>CAZYEA010000023.1:0-4751 GCA_964646485.1 uncultured Acidobacteriota bacterium | reverse complement strand
CCTTCGCAAGGTGATCGAACAGCGCAAGCCAAGCACCATCGCCATCGATGTCTCACACACCCACGCTTTCTCGGACGGGCTCTCGGCCGGCGAACGCGAGCAACTCGAGTCCGCGCTCGGACCGTGGACGTCGAAGATCGTGCGCGCGGAGAACCTGCCACTCGAATACATCTCCCTGCGCCTGCCCGAGATGGAGCCGCACTACGTCGCCATGATGAAGACCGTGCATGCGCTCATCGCCCGCGCCTTCTCGAATGAAGTGATCACCCCCGGGAAGACCACCTCCAAGGACGTCGAATGGTGGCTGAGACAAAACGTCAACGACCTCGGCCTTGGCGAGTGGTTCCCCCCCACCGTCTCGGTGCAGCGCCCTGAGCGCAAGGCCACCGAGTTCGCGGCCACCGCTCGTCCGGACGCCGAGGTCATCCAGCGCGGCGACCACCTGCACGTGGACTTCGGCATCTATGCCATGGGCCTCGCCACCGACACCCAGCACGTCGGCTACGTCCTGAAGGAGGGCGAAACGGATGCGCCCCCCGGGCTACAGAAGGCGCTCGCGAACTCGAACCGCATGCAGGACATCGCCTTCGAGGAAATGCGGCCCGGCCGCACCGGCAACGAAGTCCTCGCCTCGATGCTCGCCCAGATGAAGAAGGAAGGCATCGAAGGCTCGATGTATTCGCATCCCATCAACGATTACGGCCACGGCGCGGGACCGCTCATCGGCTTGTGGGATCGCCAGGAGGGCGTCCCGGGGCGAGGCGATGTCACTCTCCTCCCGAGCACCTGGTTCTCGATCGAGCTTCAAGCCTCCACTCCGATCCCCGAGTGGGCGGGCCAGAAGCTGCGCTCTGCTCAGGAGGAAGACGCCATCCTCGGCCCCGAAGGGAAGATGCGCTGGGTCCTCGCCCGTCAGACGAAGTATCACCTCGTCAAGTAGCCCCGCCTTCAGAATCCGGTGGCGATGGCGAGGATCACCGCCAGCGCGCCGAGGGCGAACAAGCCGGCAAACCCGGGAAGGGCGAAGCGGATCCACTTTTCGTACGGGACGTTGGCGGCGGCCAGGATCGCCATCATGGCTCCGTTCGTCGGGGTCACGAGCTCGGTGAGGCCGGCCCCGTACTGATAGGCCAGCACCACGGTCTGGCGCGACACCGAAACCAGGTCTCCCACCGGAATCAGGACCGGCATGGTGAGTGCCGCCTGACCGCTGACACTGGGTACGGGAATGTGAATTCCCGCGTGAAGGAGCATCATGCCCAGGGCTGAGGCATAGGACGGCAACGACTCCAACGGAGTCACCAGCGAGTGCACGATGGTGTCGATGACGTGACCCTGGTCAAGGACGTACGAGATGGCGCGGGCCACCCCGATCAGCATGGCGGCGGTCGCCATGGACGCGAACCCCTCGGCGAACGCGAGCGCCGTGCCCGCGGCGCCCAGACCCCCGATGACGCCGGCCGCGATCCCCATGGCCACAAAGGGCGCGGTGAGCTGGTCGAAGTCCCACCCGAACTGGATGATTCCGATCATGAAGGTCGCGAACGAAAGGGCGACCGCGCCCAGAATCGCGAGGTGACGCCCGTCGAGAGGCGCCGGCGGCGCTTGCTCGCCTGACGTCTGGCCCTCCTTCATTTTTGTCCTTGCCGCGTAGCGAAGCGTGGCGAAGATCCACACCGCCACCGCGACCAGGAGGAAGACGGTTCGAAGTCCCGCGCCGGAGCCGGGCGGGAGCTGCGAGAGCTTCTGGGCGATCAGAACCTGAAATGGATTGAGCGGACTGAATGAGGCGCCCACCGCGGCCGAGCCCGCGCTGATGGCCACCGCCACCAGGGGATCGAGGCCAAGGCGTCGAGTGAGCACGAGCAGGACGGGAATGAGGGCGATGATCTCCTCCTGCATGTTCTCGAGCGCTCCGAGGCCTGCGAACAACACAGAGACGATGGGCACCGCGAGCATGCCCCGGCCCTCTGACTTTGCCACCACCAGATCCACGAGGGAGCGCAGGGCCCCGGTCTTGTCCACGGCGGTGAAAGCCCCGCCCACCAGGAAGACGAAGAAGATGACCGAGCCCGCATCCGCCATGCCCCTGGGAAGGGCGACGAGGGCCTCGAAGGGCGACACGGGATTCGGGGCCGCCGCGTGGAAGGTTCCCGAGGTGACCACCGTGCGTCCGGTGGCTTCATCCTTATGACGGTCGTACTCGCCCGCCGGCAGAACCCACGTGAGGGTCGCGGCGATGGCCACGCAGGCGAAGAGCAGCGAGAGCGGATGGGGAAATTTCATGAGCCGGAGTGGCGGCACTATAGCCTTGCGCATTCGGGTGGTTTCGCGGAGCATCGGGGCGGCTGCTGGTTTATGGTGCGCCCGGAAATGGGAGACGACGCCGAGCCGAGGAGTGCCAGGGCCATCCGCGGTTTCGTGGCTCCCCAGACCCTGCTGAATGAGGTCCGGAACACGGCTCCCTGGCTGCCGACTCCCGAGGTGAGTCCGCCTGCTGACCTGCTCGAGGGCGCCCGCGGGCCACTTGGATTCCTGAGCGTCCTGGCCCGCTTCCGGGCCGCGGGTGCCGCCGAGGAGGCTCTCCAAGGCGACCGGACGATCGAGTACTTCGGACTCTGCCTCGCCTGTCATCACGCAACGGTCGCGACCTTCGTGCCGACCGACGTGGACACGAAGATACGAGGCCTCCTGTGGCGACTGATCCGGGATCGGGAGCAACTTGATCCCATGATCGAGATGACCGAGGCGTTCTGTGCATGGGACGTGGCCTCGGTCTCGCGGCGAACCGTGGATGTTCCAGGCGTCGGCGTCTTCGCCGGCCATCACGGCGAGCGCCTGTCCGTTCTGGTCGCGGGCCTGGGCCGGGCCATTCACCTGGGCCGTGATGATCTCGCGGAGCGAATGCGCCACGCGATCGCCGCCGAGCTCGTGCGGGAATCGGAGGGCCTGACCGCCCTCCTCTCGATGGGAGCCGATCTCGATGTCCTGCGCATGGCCGCGGTCATGACCCACAACGCCGGCGACATCGATCAATCGATCTCCTTCTGGCCCCAGTCGCCCGCCCACACCGCCGAGGCCGGGCAGATTCGCCGCCTGGCCCACGAAAACACCACCCCCTGGAACGGCAGCTTTGCCCTGGCGGCCCGGATCTACAAGGCCACCCTGGCGCCTGAAGGCCACCGCAACTATCCGCTGCGTCCGATCCGCTCGCTCCGCCAATCTCACGATTTCCTCCTGCCGACGGCGCCCTTCCTCGATGACTGGGGCGAACGAATCGGCCGCGACCCGCGCCTGGGCGATCGGGAGCAAAGCGAGATCCTTGAAGCGCTGGTGATGGGCTGCCGGAAGATCGCCGGTCAGCGCGGGTATCAGCGGGCGGTCGTAGGAATGATCCAGAGCCTCGGCCGCCGCCTGGATGGCGTGGTGTCGGGGATGCCGGCACGGGCGCGCGCCGAGTTCAAGAACGCGGAACTTCGGAAGGCCGTGGCGGTGCCCCGGATTTCCTTCGAGTCGTCGATGAAGTCGATGCTCAGGAGAGTTCTCCTGGGGTGAGGCGGGCCGCTTCGAGCCGGAGTTCCGGTTGTGGTATAAATTTAATGAGTTCATATTCATTAATAGCCGCTCGACCGACGAGGCAAGAATCCCGTGACCGACACGAACACCCAGGCGAAGGACGCCGGCAAGAACGTCAGTGAGCTCGAGGCCCGCCAGGTCGCGGAGGCGGCGAGAGAGACGCAGTGGAAGCACCCGAGCTTCGTCAAGGAGCTCTTCCTCGGCAACTTCCGCCTGGACCTCATTCACCCCTATCCGCTCACCGGCGATGAGCGCCCCGAATTCAGGGAGTTCTACGAGAAGTTCAAGACCTTCCTGAAGAACGAGGTCGATCCCGCCGAGATCGACCGCACCGGGGAGTATCCCGAGCACGTGCTCAACGGACTGCGCGCGCTCGGCGCCTTCGGCATGAAGATCCCCAAGGAGTACGGGGGTCTCGGATTCACCAACGTCGAGTACAACCGCGTCATGAGGCTGCTCGGCACCTACTGCGGCAACGTCGGCGCCCTGCTCTCGGCCCATCAATCCATCGGCGTGCCCCAGCCGGTCAAGAACTTCGGAACTCCGGAGCAGAAGAAGAAATACCTGCCGCGGTGCGCCAAGGGAGAGATCTCGGCCTTTGCCCTGACCGAACTCGGCGTGGGCTCGGATCCCGCCCGCGTCACCACCACCGCGGAAAAGACCGAGGATGGTTCGGCCTACATCCTCAACGGCACCAAGCTGTGGACCACCAACGGCACGCTGGCCAAGCTCCTCGTGGTCATGGCCGTGAATCCCCAGTCCCACAAGATCTCCGCGTTCATCGTGGAGACCGAGTGGAAGGGCGTCAGCATCCAGCACCGTTGCCGTTTCATGGGCCTCAAGGCCCTGTCGAACGCCGTCATCAATTTCGACAATGTCCGCGTGCCCGCCGAGAACCTGGTGGGCGGCGAAGGGCGAGGCCTCAAGATCGCCCTCACCACCCTCAACGATGGCCGGCTTTCCATCCCCAACATCTCCGCGGGCACGGTAAAAGGGGCGCTCGAAACCGTCCGCGTCTGGGCGGGATCGCGCGTCCAGTGGGGACGTCCGGTCGGCCGTCACGAAGCGGTCGGACACAAGATCGCCGACATGGCCGCCACCGGCTTCGCCATGGAAGCCCTGGTCGAACTGGCGACCCAGATTGTTACATCTTAGGTCGCCAGTAAGTAAAAATT
>CAZYEA010000022.1:0-28645 GCA_964646485.1 uncultured Acidobacteriota bacterium | reverse complement strand
CCTGAAGGCGGTCGATCTCGTAGAAGATCTCCTTCAGCGACGCGCCCGTCACCGCGGTCGTCACATCGGCGTTCTGGGCCCA
This sequence comes from uncultured Acidobacteriota bacterium, assembly GCA_964646485.1. GTDB lineage: Bacteria > Acidobacteriota > Vicinamibacteria > Fen-336 > JAGNNV01 > JAGNNV01. The sequence continues at coordinate 28,563 of CAZYEA010000022.1, read as the reverse complement.
GGTGGCGTCGCGGTACCGATTCGAAACCTGGGAGAACGGCGAATAGGTATAGCCCTTGCTCTCGCGGAGATTCGAGGTCATCCGCGACGAGAAGTAGCCGCCGAGCAGGCTGTTCGTGACCGAGAGAGCAATGGCGTCAGGGTGAGACGCGTCGATGGTCGGCAGGCCGACGATCAGTGTGGTCTGCACCGCCGCGGGTTTGTCGACAATGTAGACCGCGCGATCGGCCCGGGGTTTGGGCGGAGCGGGATGGGACATCGAGCCCTTCTTCCACGACGCGAACGCGGAGCGAATCGCGGCCTCCGTGGAAGGTGCGTCGAAACGGCCCACCACGTAGACGCGGGCGCGCGAAGCCGCCCAGTTGGCTTCGTAGAAAGCCTTCGCCTGGGCAAGGGTGTAACCCTTGATCTGCGCATCGGTCGGGAAAACGCGACCGTAGGGATGTTTGTCGTAGACCACTTCGCGGAATTTTTCGAGGGCCATCTGCTGCGGGCTGCTCTTCGCGATGGAGAGACGCCGGAGGTTGTCGGCCTTCAGGCGATCGAGCTCGCTCGCGGGGAACTTCGGGTTGAGGGCGAGATCCGCCACGAGCCTCGCGAGGTCCGGTGCGAATTCCGAAAGCGCCGAGCCCGTCACACTCGCGGTGTCGACCCCGACATTGATCTCGACCTGGCCGCCCATCTGGGCCGCGGCCTTCGAGATCTGCGCGCCGGTCTTCGTGGTGGTGCCCTCGCGCATGAGCTGGCCGGTGAGATCGCCGAGCCACACCTCGGAAGCGCTCTCATAGCTGTTGCCGGCGGCCACGTAGAGGCCCACGTCGACCTTGGGCGTGTTCCCGTAGTTCACGAGGACGACGCGCAGGCCGTTGTCGAGAACGAATTGCCGGGGCGCAGGCACGGAGAAGTCGCGCGGAGGAGCGGGGACGGGCGGGGTGTCTTTGGCCGGAGCCTGGGCGAAGGCGGGGGCGGCGGCGAGGAGAGCGGTGAGGGCAAGCCTTTGGTTCATGATCATTCCTCTCCTCATTCCCCGACCGGCTTCTGGACCTTGGGCGGCTCGGGTTTCCCGGGCACGGTCATGATGGTCCGGTTGGTCTTGCGCAGGTACTCCTGGGCGGTCTTCTGGATCAGCTCGGGCGTCACCTTCGCGAACTCGGCCTCGAGGGAATTGATCTTCCCCGGGTCGTCGTCGAACAAGGCGAAGGAGGCGAGGAGGTTGGCCTTGCCGAAGCCGTAGAAGTCCTCCATCTGGCCGTAGAGCCAGGAGCGGGCTTTCACCTTGGCGAGTTCGAGGGTGGCCGCGTCGACGGGCGCGGTCCGGAGCTTCTCGACCTGCGCGTCGAAGGCGTCCATGATCGCGGAGGGCGGCGTGCTCTTGTCGTGGAAGAGGTAGGCCTGGAAGAACGTCGGACCGTTGATGTCGAAGAGGTTCCCGAGTTCGGCGTTGATGCCGCCCGAAACATCATCGGTGTAGCCCTTCTCCTGCACCAGCGCCTGATAGAGCCGGCTGTCCTTGCCCTGCAGGAGGATCTGGTCGATGAGCCCCATCGCGAAGTACTCCGGGGTCATCCGCTTCGGCGCGTGGTAGGCCACGGCAATGGCGGGCCGCGGGGCCTCGAGGTACTCCTTCACCGCGGTCTTCTCTTCGGTCTGCCGCGGCTCGGAGATATCCGGCCGGGCGGGGAGAATGGAGGACTTGATCGGGCCGAAATACTTCTTGATCCAGGCGAGGGTCTGAACCGGATCGATGTCGCCCGAGACCACCAGCACCGCGTTGTTGGGGGCGTAGTAGGTCTCGAAGAACGCCTTCGCGTCCTGAAGGGTGGCGGCATCGAGCTCGGCGAGGTCGCCGTAGAAGTTGTGCGCGTTGTACCAGTTGGTGTTCGCGGTCATGGGCATGTCGATCCAGGGGAAGCCGCCGTAGGGCTGGTTCAGCACATTGACCTTCACCTCGTTCTTCACCACCCCCTGCTGGTTGGTGAGGTTGTCCTGGTTGATCGCGAGTCCCTTCATGCGGTCGGCCTCGGCCCAGAGCACCGTCTCCACGGTATTCGCGGGAACCACCTGGTAGTAGTTGGTGAAATCGAAACGGGTGGACCCGTTCATGACCCCGCCGTTCTTCTGGATCAGCTTCACGAACTCCATCTTGCCGAGGCTGCCCGAACCCTGGAACATCAGGTGTTCAAACAAATGAGCGAAGCCGGTGCGGCCTTTGGGCTCGATGCGAAAGCCGATGTTGTAGTACACGGTCACGGTCGCGGTGGGCGCGGTGGTGTCCTTCGAGAGAACGACCTTGAGGCCGTTGTCGAGCTTGTGATACTCGAAGGGGACCTTGAGGGATTCAGCCGCCGAGGCGGCGAGGGGCGCCGCGAAGAGGGCGATCGCGGCAAGAGAGGGTCGGTAACGCACGGGGATGGTCTCCTCTGGATATTCGATTTCTTGATCAACGGGCGAAAGACACCCGTCCTTGGTCCCTTAGACGTCAGGGGCGTCTTAAAGGTTCCAGGCGCCTACTTGCGCGGAGCGGTGGCCCGGGTGATGAGGTCGAGAGACTTCGGATTGGCCGCGTAGCCCTGACGATAGAGAGCCGCTTTGTCCGCGGGAAGGCGATATCCCGCCGCGATCAGTTCATCGAGGCCATCGTGACCCGAGTACAGCCCCATCTCGAAAGCGGTCAGTCCGGCGGCGTTCTTCGCGTCGACCTTCGCCCCGGCCTTGATGAGGATGCCTATGACCTCGCGGTCGCACCCGCCCATGGCCGCGGCCATGAGCACGGTATTCGCGTGCGAGTCGGCGAGATTCACATCCGCGCCATGCCCCAGAAGAAGCCTCAGGACTTCCTTCACCGGCGCGGGGGTCGGCCGCTGCATGGGCGAGCACGCGCCGGCGCGAAAAAGGAAGCTGAGCGGCGAATCGCCCTCAGGGTCGGCGCGATCGTTCGGACTCATCCCCGCGTCGAGATAGGCCTGGACGGTCGCGGGGTCGCGCTCGGTCAGCGCGCCGAAGAACGAGTTGACGTCGAAGGCCGCCTTCTTCGAACGCAGGAAGGACATCGCCTCCGCCTCGCTCTGGCCGCCCGCGGGTTTTGTACCTCCCGCCGCGCGGGAGGCGGTCGGCGCTCCCCCTCCCGATGCCGGCCCCGCGGAAGCTCCCGTCCTTTGGGGCGCGGCCCCACCCGCGCCGGCTGCACTCGTCTGCAATCGGCCGAGCGCCCGCGTCGCCTTCTCGCGCACTCCTGCGTCCGCGTCCTTCTCGATCGCCGCCTTGAGGGCAGGCGCGGCGCGCTCCGCGACCAGACGCTTCCCCGCGGCCGGAGTCGCCTGGGTGCGCTCCCCGAGGTCTCCAATGGCCTCGGCCGCCGACGCCCGGTCACCCGCGTCCGCCTCGCTGCCGAGCGCGCGGATGGCCACATCCACCTGTTCGGAAGCAAGACCCCCGGCGTCCGAGAGCGCGCTGATCACCGCCCGCCGCACCCACGGGTCCGGATCCTTCTCGAATCGGGCGGCCTCGGGAGCCCACACCGCGACATCCGCGGCGCTCTTCGCCGTCCGCCCCATGAGGAAGAGAACCTCCGAGCGCACGTTCGGATCACGCGTGGAAAGCGAATCGACCAGAAGGCGGGCCCAGCCTTCGGGCCGTGGGTCGTAGAGGGCAAGGGCCTTGAGAGGCACATCGTTCCGCTGCTTGAACTCGCGGGCCGCAATCGAGAGTGACTTGATCAGGGCGCGATCGCGGGTCTCCTTCACCAGGCGCTGCAGCGCCGTTTCGGCGATTTCGACGTTGTGCTTGCCCGCATCCCGCGCCTGGGAGTCGGCGGAGCCGAGGCGTTGGACCTGCTCCTCGACGTAGTCCAGTATGGGATCGACGAGCTTCGACGCCGGGGCCTGCTTGATGAGACTCCGGGCGGCGAGGAACCTCCCTGAAACATCCCCCGCCTCCAGGATCCGGAGCCGCGCCGGGCCCAGCTCCTTCTCGCTGACCTTGAGCGCCTGCTCGAGCGTTTCCGCAGCCTGACTCGCCACCGAGGGCCGAGGATCGTCGAGCGCCCTCATCAGCGCGGCCCGGGCCGGCTCTGCTTCCTTGTCGTAAGTCCCGAGCGAGCGCGCGGCCGCTTCCCGCACACGCTCGTCGGCGTCGCTCAGGCCCTGGATCAGGACGGCCGTGCCTTCGGGGCGCTTCCAGCTCGAGAGGGATTCGACCGCGCTCAGGCGCTTGTTCGGATCCTTGCTTTTGTAGTCCTTGATCGCGCGCTCGGTGACCTCGCGCCCCATCTTGTCGAGGCGGCTCTCCTTCTGCGCGGCGGCGAGGGCGGGAAGCCCCAGGACAAGGAGAATCAGCGCCAACCGTGAATTCAAAACCTTCACTCCACACCTCCATTGGCATCAAGTCGCCTGGGAAAGGTCGTCGATGGCAAGGATATTCCGAGCGGATGGTTCGGACCCGTCCGAGATCGACCAGGGTGTGATCCCAGGGCCGCTAGTTGTGGACTCCCGGCGCTTCGTGGCCGGTGCGGGCCACGTACTCAACGTAGGTGCCTGGGTAGATGTGCGGCTCCGTCTCGGTGCCGGACTCACCGCCGAGTTCGATGACCCGGTTGGACAGGCCGCGCAGGAAGGCGCGATCGTGGGAGACGAAGATCATGGTGCCTTCGAAGTCCTTGAGCGCGCCCACGAGCATCTCCTTGGTGGCGAGGTCGAGGTGGTTCGTGGGCTCGTCGAGCACCAGGAAGTTCGGGGGGTTGTGCAGCATGCGGGCCATGACCAGGCGTGACTTCTCGCCGCCCGAGAGAGACCGGATCTTCTTCTCCACGTCTTCACCGGAGAACTGGAAAGCGCCGAGGGTGCCCCGGAGCGAGCCGATGCTGTCGTGGGGGAAATCCTGCACCATCTGCTCCCACACCGTGAGGTCGGGGCTCAGGATGTCGAGGGCCTGTTGCGCGAAATAGCCGAGGCGAAGGCTGGCCCCGAGCCTTACCCGGCCTGAATCGGGTTCGAGCGCTCCCGCAATCATCTTCAGCAGGGTCGACTTCCCCGCGCCGTTCTTGCCCATGACGCAGTGGCGCTCGCCGCGGCGGACGATCATCGAGAAGTCCTTGTGGACCACGCGGGAGCCGTAGGCCTTCGACACGCCCTCGAGGACCGCGACCTCATCGCCGGATCGCGGCGGCGTCTTGAAGGAGAAGTTGACCACCACCCGCTTCTTGGGCGGCTCGACGCGCTCGATCTTGTCGAGGGCCTTGATGCGGGACTGAACCTGGGCCGCCTTCGCGGCGTGTGCGGCGAAGCGGTCGATGAAGCGCTGCTCCTTGGCGAACATGGCTTGCTGGCGGGCGAACTGCGCCTCCTGATTGGACTCGCGGATGGCGCGCTCTTTCTCGTAGAAGTCGTAGTTGCCGGAATAGACGGTGATCTCGCCGCCATCGATCTCCGCGATCTTCGTCACGATGCGGTTCATGAAGTCGCGGTCGTGTGAAGTCATGAGGAGGGCCGCGTCGATGGACTTCAGGAACGACTCGAGCCACACGATCGATTCGAGATCCAGGTGGTTCGTGGGCTCGTCCATCAGGAGCACGTCGGGCCGGCCCAGGAGCACGCGGGCGAGGGCCACGCGCATCTTCCAGCCTCCGGAAAGCGCGCCCACGTCGCCGTCGACCCGGGCGTCGTCGAAGCCGAGTCCGTGGAGAACCTCGCGCGCCTGGGCTTCGAGCGCGTAGCCGCCGAGGTGGTCGTACTCCTCCTGCACGACCCCGAAGCGCTCCAGGATCTTGTCCATCCTGGAGGCCTGGTCGGGGTCGCCCATGTCGTGCTGCAGGGCCTCGAGTTCGTGATGCAGGTCGCCCAGGCGGCCGCTGCCCGCGATGGCCTCGTCGAGCACCGACCGGCCCGACATCTCCTCGACATCCTGACGGAAGTAGCCGATGGTCAGCTTCTTCGGGACTGAAACGTCACCTTCGTCGGCGGTCTCTTCGCCGGTAATGAGACGGAAGAGCGTGGTCTTGCCCGCACCGTTCGGGCCGACGAGCCCCACCTTCTCGCCGGGATTGAGCTGAAAGCTCGCGTCGACGAACAGGACCTGCTTGCCGTACTGCTTCTGAATGCGCGAAAGAGAAATCATGAGGAGCCGCGCAGTTTACCGGTACCGTCGTGGCAACCCACACAAGAGACCTGCTGATTCCGAGGTCAGGAGCGGGCGCGCCGACGCATCACGCGGCCAATCCGCGGAAGTCGAGACGCGGAGGCCAAAGCACCTTTTCCCGAACGGAGGGGGCCGAGCCGTACCCTATTGACCGCGGGGGCGCGAAGCCTGCCCTCGGGGCAAGGGGGCCCCGCGTCGTTCCTGCGAGAACGCCTTCGAGGACCCTACTGCTCGCTGCCCCTGGTGATGCGGATCCCGCCATTGACGGTGGCAACCGCGAGTTCGCGACCGCCGTGGCCGAGGCGTCCCTCGGCCGAGCGGGGCCCCCACTTCTTTCGGACTTCGATCTCCGGGAACTCGCTGGTGATTCCCCCGTTCACGGTCTTGGCCGAGACATCCGCGTCGACGCCGTCGGGAAGATTGAGATGAACCGAGCCATTGACGGTGGAGAGCTTGATGTCATCGGCGGCATTCGCGTTGGAGAGGACCTCGGCGTGGATGGAGCCGTTCACCGTGGTCGCCTCGGTGAGGGTTCCGGCCGTGACCTCGATGCTGCCGTTCACGGTCGAGACCGCGGCAACGCCCAAGACCTCCGCCTGGATCCGGCCGTTCACGGTACGGCCTTCGAAGGTGACGTCTTTGGGAACACGCACCTCGAACTCCACATTCACGTCGTTGTTGCGGACATTCATGCGGCTGCCGCCCGGCTTGCATTCATTGGGCCTCGAGTCGTCCCGGCTCGGATAGACCGCACAGACGGTGACTCCGCCCGCGTGGGGAACCACCTCGATCTTCACGGACTCGGGGTCGTTGCGCCGGCCGCTGCGAATGGCGACGAGTTCCACTTCGGAGCCGCTCGCGGCCGAAGCGTGAATCGGCCCGTTGATGCCCCGGACCTCGAAGGTCTTGCCCGCCGCCACCTTGCCCGCCCACTTGAACGGGGCGGCGGTGCGCTTGGGTCCGTTGAAGGCCTCGGCAAATCCTTCGCCCACCCCTTGGACCCATTCGGCGAAGTCGAGGTTCCATGAAGCGCTCTCCTTGTGCTTCGTGACCTTCTTTTCCTCGCCCCGGACCGGGGCGGCGAGGGACGCGGAGACCGCGAGGGCGGTCAGGAAAATGAACACGGGGCGGGGAGTCTTCATGGGTTGGACCTTTCTCTTATTGACAAGAGACGGCCGAGGCGGGAAGGAGGTTCCCTTTCCAAGGGGAAAACCCGGGGAAATCAACCTATGCTCGCCCACGCCCCGTGGCCAAAAGGATGCCCTCCAGACTCGAGAACGAAGCCGTCCAGCGCTTCCTCACCCACGCCCGGGTGGAGACGCCGCTCATCTGCGGGCCCATGTATCCGTGCAGCAACCCGGAACTGGTGGCGGCGGTGTCTTCGGCGGGCGGACTCGGCGTCGTCCAGCCCATCTCGCTCACCTACGTTCACGGCCATGACTTCCGGGAGGGCCTCCGGCTCATCGCCCGGCTCTCGGGCGGCAAACCCATCGGCATGAATGCCTTGATCGAGGCCTCGTCCGAGTCCTACAAGAGGCGGATGGAGAACTGGGTGACGATCGCCCTCGAGGAAGGAGTCCGCTTCTTCGTCACCTCGCTCGGCAATCCGAAGTGGATCGTGGAGAAGGCTCACGCGGTAGGCGCCGTGGTCTACCACGACGCCACCGAGCGGCGCTTCGCCGAGAAGGCGATGGCGGCCGGGGTGGACGGGCTGATCGCGGTCAACAAACGCGCGGGCGGACACCTCGGGGGCTTCAACATGACCGAACTGTTCGTGCAGCTCCAGGATCTGGGCGTCCCTTTGATCTGCGCGGGCGGCATCGGCGACGAGAACGACTTCGTCCGCGCCCTCGAAGTGGGCTACGCGGGCGCGCAGCTCGGCACCCGCTTCATCGCCACCGACGAGTGCAAGGCGCCCCAGGCCTACAAGGACGCGATCGTGCGCGCGACCGCGGATGACATCGTGACCACCGAGCGGCTCTCCGGCGTGCCCGTGGCCGTGCTCAACACTCCGTCCGTCGAGCGGCTCGGCCAGAAGGCGGGACCGGTCGCGCGGTGGATGCTCAAGGGCCATCGCACCAAGCACTGGATGCGCACGATCTACGGGCTCAAGTCCATCTGGGCCCTGAAGCGCGGTCTGCACCGCGACGCGCCCGACAAGGACTTCTGGCAGGCGGGCAAGAGTGTGGCGTCGATCTCGACCATCGAGCCCGCGGGCGGCATCGTGCGCCGCTTCGCCGGGGCGCTCCAGGCAGACTTCCCCCAAGAATGAGCGAAGCCATCCTGAAACCACGCGGCCTGGCGCGCTACGAGACCGGGCATCCGTGGATCTTCAAGTCGGATGTGGAGCCGGTCGACGCGGAAAACGGGGCGATCGTGGACGTGGTCGCGAAGGGACGCTTTCTCGGCCAGGCTTTCTTCTCCGAGCACTCCGAGATCACTCTGCGGATGCTGTCTTACGGGGCGCTCGCGGATACCTGGCTCTCCGACCGGATCGAGGCAGCCATCCGGTTCCGCGACGAGGTCCTCGGGCTGCGCGGCGCCGCCTGCCGGCTCGTTCACGGCGAGTCGGATGGCCTGCCCGGGCTCATCATCGATCGGTACGGCGACGTGCTGGTGGTCCAGGTTCTCTCCGCGGCCATGGAAACGCGCACCGGCGCGATCGTGGACGCGCTGGTGACCCAGGTGAAGCCGCGGGGGATCCTCGCTCGCAACGACGCGAAGGTCCGGGAACGCGAGGGCCTGAAGCGAGAGACGAGAGAACTATGGGGTGAGGTTCCTCCGTCCGTCGACATCCGCGAAGGCACGATCACCCTCAGTGTGGACGTGATGAACGGACAGAAGACCGGCACGTTCCTCGATCAGTCGGCGAACCACCTCCTCTTCGGACGGATCGCGAGCGGCCGCGTGCTCGACGCGTTCTGCCACGACGGCGGTTTCGGCCTGCAGGCGGCGCGGAACCCCGCGGTGAGAGAGGTGATCGCGGTCGACATCTCGGCCGACGCGCTGGTGCGCGCCCAGGCGAACGCGGCCGGAAACGCCCTCACCCTGCAGACCGTCGAAGCCAACGTGTTCGATTTCCTGTCGGGCGAGGTCGCGGGCGGCGCGCGCTACGACACCATCGCTCTCGATCCTCCCGCCTTCGCGAAGACGAAGAGCGCACGCGACGCGGCCTGGCGCGGCTACAAGGAGATCAACCGCCGCGCCCTGCAACTGCTCGAGCCCGGGGGGATTCTCCTGACCTGCTCGTGCTCGTACCACGTGAGCGAGGAGGAATTCGAAGCCGTGGTCGCGGACGCCGCCGCGGACTCCGGCATCACCGCGCAGATCACCGAACGCCGCTCCCAGGCCGCCGACCACCCGGTCCGCCTCGGCATGCCGGAGACGCGCTACTTGAAAGCGCTGGTCATCCGCAAGCTGGAATAGGGCCGTACCGGCACCCGCAGGCGCGTGGATGCCTTGCTTACTTCACCATCCGCTTCATGGTCATCGGGTCGCGGAGCGGCAGATCGATGACCTTTCCGCCGGCGAGCTTTTCGATGGTGATGTCGTGTTTTCCATCCCCTTTGGCGATCTCGGCCAGGTTGCCCACCACCAGAGTGATCATCTTCTCGGGCGCCAGGTACTGCTTCGCCACGCGCTGGACGTCGGCCGCGGTCACCGCCTGGATCCGGTCGCGGTAGGTCGACCAGTAGAGCGGATCGCGCTTCGTGTACTCATCCGCCGCAAACGTCGCCGCCTGCTGCAGCTTCGACTCGAAGTTGCTCGGGAAGGTCTGGATCAGGTTGTTCTTGATGGTGATGAGCTCTTCGTCGGTCACCGGGGTCTCCCGGATCTTCCGGATCTCCTCGAAGACGAGCTGCAGCGCGTAGGCCACGGTCGAACTCTTCGACTGAAAGGACGCGCGGAACCGCCCGGGATAATAGGTCCCGAAGCCGATCCCGCTGCCCGCCGAGTACGCGAGTCCCTCGTTCGAACGCACGGTCCTGGTGATGCGCGAGGTGAAGCCGCTGCCGCCCAGGATTTCGTTCATGACTTCGAGGGCGTAGACATCCGGCGAGGTGCGCATGACGCTCGGAATGCCCACGGAGACGCGGCCCTGATTCACATCCTTGTCGATGCGATAGATCCCGGGGGCGGCACTCCTGATCCCCGGGGGAATGAGGCCCACCACCCGCTTCGGCGAGGGCCAGTTCGTAAAGGCCTCCTCGAGCTTCTTCACCATCTCGGCCTTGGTGAAGGAACCCGAGACCGCGAGGGTCATGTTGGCGGGGTAGTAGTAGAGATCGTGGAAGGCCCTGAGATCGGCGGAGGTGATCGACTGGATCGACGCCTCGGTGCTGAACTTGTTGCTGACGTGGTCGTCCCCGTAGAGGAGGACTGAGAACTCACGGCCTTCGATGTCGGCGGACTCGTCGTTCCGCTTCTTCATGTCCTGCAGGATCTGGTCCTTGGCGAGCTTGAGGCGGTCCTCCTGATAGCGCGGCTCGCGCAGCATCTCGATGAAGAGTTTCATCGCATCGTCGAAGTTGTCGGCCAGGCAGTTGAGCGACGCGTTCGCCGACGAATCGCCCATCGAGCTGCCGATGGCCGCGGCCAGGAAATCGGCCCTCTCGTCGAACTGCTCGGCGGTGAGCGACTTCGTCCCGCCCGCTCTCATCTGTGAACCGGTGAGACGGGCGAGCCCTTCCTTGCCCGCGGGCTCGAGCCAGACGCCCGCGCGGATCGTGGCCTGGATGGTGATGAGGGGCAGGGCACGGTCTTCGATGATGTAGGCCACGACACCGTTCTTCAGAACCACGCGATGGTCCTTGGCCATGGGAGGGGTGTAGGTGAGCGGTGCGTAGTTGAGCTTCTCGGGGGTCTCGGGCAGCGACTGCGCCGAGGCGATCGAGGCGGCGAGCACGAAGGGGAGGCCCAGGGCCACGATTCGGTTGATGGTCATGACTACTTCTTCCCTTCCTTCTCGAGCTCAGCCAGGCGCGCTTCGGCCCTCTTCAGGAGAAGGTCGAAGATGGGCTTCATTTGAGGCGGCACCTGGGCCGCCTGTCCGCGCATCTGTTCCAGCTGCTCCTTGAGCTTGTTCGCGTCCTTTTCGGCCTTCAGCCGCAGGAGCGCCTGCTTCGCCATGGGTCGCGCCTGCTCGGGAAGTGCTGCGATGTCGGGATCCTCCGTCGCGGCTCCCGCCTCGGCGGCCTTGCGCGTGAAGATGCCGACCGCGCGCGTCTCCTTGGTGAGGTATTGCTTCGCCGCGCGCTGGATGTCGGCCGCGGTCACCGCGTCCACCGCTTCGGACTGGGTGTTGATCATCTTCCAGTCCCCCAGGCCTTCATTCTGGAGAAGCCTGAACATGATGAAGGTGCCGCTCGACAGCCGCCGATAGGCATTCGCCTTGGCCTGGTTCTTCACCTTTTGAAGTTCCTGATCGGGCACCGGCTCCGTCTTGAGCTTGTCCATCACCTCGAAGAGTGCCGCTTCCACCGCGGCCGGCTCCTGGCCGTCCTTCACCGTGGCCTCGGCCCCGATGATCCCTCCATACTTCTGGGCGTTGACGAAGGCCCCGGCGTTGTTGGCGATCTTCTTGTCGAGGACGAGCGCCTTGGTGAGGCGTCCGGTGCGGCCGGAAAGCACGTCCGTCATGAGATCGAGGACGGCGAAGTCCTTGTGCACCACCGGCACCCCCTGCCACCACACCCGCACCGTAGGCGAGGTCTCGGCCTCGGCGTAGAAGCGCTTTTCACCGAGCGACCTCGGCTCCAGAGTCACCACCTCGGGAGGCTCGGGCCCGCGCTTGAGGCGGCCGAAGTACTTCTCGAGGAGCGGCTTGACCTCGGCGGTCTTGAAGTCGCCCACCAGCACGCCGGTGACGTTGTTGGGCGCGTAGTAGGTGGCGAAGTAGTCCTTCGCCTGCTGCAGGGTGTACATGGGCAGGTCGGACGCCCAGCCCACCACCGGCCAGCTGTAAGGATGCGCGTCCCAGAACATCGAATTGAACTCCTCGTCGAACTTGCCGAGGGGGGTCGACTCGGTGCGCAGCCTTCGCTCCTCGAAGACCACGTCCCGCTCGGAATAGAACTCGCGGAAGACAGGGTTCAAGAGCCGGTCGGACTCGAGCCAGGCCCACAGTTCCAGCTTGTTCTTGGGCAGGCGCATGAAGTAGATGGTCGAATCCTCGTTGGTGGTCGCGTTCAGGAACTCGCCGCCGTTCTTGGTGTAGATCTGATCCATCTGATCCTTGATGATGTTGTCGCGTTGCTTCGCCACCAGCTCGTCGAACTTCGCGTCGAGTTCCTTGTAGCGCGCGGTCTTCGCGGCCGGATCGTCCATACTGGCGATCTCCCCCCGGCGCAGGCGCTCGCGCATGATCGACATCTCCTTGCGCATCTCGGTGCGGATCTGCTCCTGCTCGTCGATGAGCTTGAGGTCGAGAGCGATGTCCTTGGTCCCGATCACCTTGGTGCCCTTGAACATCATGTGCTCGAAGAAGTGGGAGATCCCGGTGATCCCGGGCCGCTCGTTGGCCGAACCCACGTGGGCCACCCAGCCGGTGGCGATGGTGGGCGCATCGTGGCGTTCATACAGCAGCCACTTCATGCCGTTCGACATGGTCCACTCCTCGACCTCGATCCGCGGCTTCTCGGCGGCCGTGGCAAGAGCGGAGAGGGCGAGGCACATCAGGGAGAGCGCGACTCTCCTCGGGTTCAACATCATGAACATCTCCTTTGACCTGAGGATCATACGTGGGTGGGGTCCGGCTTCGTCCCGGGCCGCGCCTAGAATCCGCCAATGGCCGATCGACGAACCGCCACGATAAGCGCGTGGACGGACGTGGCCTCGGGGCTCGCGATCTTCCGGCTGCGACCCGAAGCGGGAACCGCGTTCCCCCCCTACCGGGCCGGTCAGTACATCGCGCTGACCCGGGAAAACTGCCAGCTCACGGTCCGAGTGAAGGACCACGACGGGGTGGTTCACTACGCGCCTCTCCGGAACACGGATGGCTCGGGAAAGCTGGGGCCGGTGACTCACTCCTACTCCATCGCCTCCGCGCCTTTCGAGACGAAGGATGGGGGCGAGCTCGAGGTCTACATCACCCTCGAAAGGTTCAGCGATGGGCAGATGGGCCGTTTCACGGAGTCTCTGTTCCGTGCGCGCCCGCACGTCGGCGACACTCTCGGCTATGTCGAGCGGATCGTCGGCAACTTCACCCTCGACGACCGGGCGAAGGGAGCCGAGCAGGTGGTGATGGTCGGCACCGGCACCGGCCTCGCTCCCTTCGTGGGCATGGTGAAGCAGGTTGCGCACGAGGCGAAGGCCGGCCGCGGCTCGGCCACGAGGTACACGCTCATTCACGCGAACCGCACGGTGGGCGAACTCGGGTACGACGATCAGCTCCGCCAGCTACGCGCCGAAAGGGTCCCGGGCTTCGATTTCGAATACGTCCGCTCAGTCAGCCGGCCCACCGCGGACGACGCGAACGACCCTTCGCTCTGCCAGGGCCGGGCCAACAATCTCCTCCGCTTCATCCTCGGCCAGCCGATGCGGGAGGCGGAAGGGGTGGCCACCAGGCCCCGCCTCGGGTCGGGCGTGGATGGTTCGGCGCTCAAGGCGCGCATGCCCCAAAGCCGCACCACCGTGCTCACCTGCGGGAATCGCGAGGGGATGGAGGACATCAAGCGGATCTGCGCGTCCGCCGGGTTCAGATACGAGATGGAAGAGTGGTAAGTCGGGTACGCTCCGCGGCGTGATTCTCACCGGCCCGCCCAAAGTCACCCTCCGTGCCGCGAGGCCCCGCGCCTACGACGGCGCGATCGCGGCGGCGCGCACCTGCTACTCGCCGCGGGTGATCGAGGATTCGGAGATCACGGACAAGCAGCGCGACTCGATCGGACCGCTCACGTTCACCGCCGGCCATCACACCGTCTTCCAGCACGCCACCTTCGAATTCGGCCTCGAAAACGTCTCGCGACAGTTCGTGTGGGCCTTTCTCCACTCCCATCCCTTCTACAACTCCGAGCAGTCGTCGCAGCGCTTCGTGAAGCTGGGCGAGGCGCGGGCCTACGTGCCCGAGGGCTTGCCCGAGGAGGCGCGGGCGGTTTACGAAGGGTCGATCGAAAAGGGCTGGGAGGCCTACGCGCGCTTGTCGCAGATCCTGGTGAAGGACACCGAGGAGATCATCGGCGACATCCGGCACCTCTCACCTGCCGCGTCCGAGGCGCGGCGCAAGAAGGTTGCCCGCGAGGCCGAGAAGAAGGCGATCGAAGTCGCGCGCTACGTGATTCCGATCGGCGCCTTCACCTCGATGGTGCATTCGCTCTCCGGCATCGTCCTGCATCGTCTGTACCGCATGTCGCGGTCGTCGGACACCCCCACCGAGGCGAGTGCGGTGATCGGCGAAATGGTGCGCCTCGCGCGCGCCCACGATCCCGCGTTCTTCGAGCGGGTGGGTGAGACTCCCTTCGAAGGCGACCAGATCGTGGAATCGCGCTGGCCGCGGTCTGCGGCCGCCGCCGCCGCAACCGCGGCGGAGATCGACGCCCGGCTCGGCGCGCGGGTTTCCCTGCTCGTCGATCACACCGGCAACGCCGAGAAGATCACCGCCGACGCGATGCGCGCGGTCCTGGGGGTGGACCGTTCGGCGCTGTCGGACGACGAGGCCATCGAACGAGCGCTCTCGCCCGGCCTCAATCAGTACCGGCTCGACGCCATGGACCTTTCGCCCTACTCCCCCATCTCTCGCGTCTCCCATCACGCGAGCTACACCTTCCTCAAGAAGCTCTCGCACACCGCCGACTCGCAGGATCAGCGCCATCGCATGACTCCGGCCTCCCGTCCGATGCTGACCCTCACCCATACGACCGCGCCCGACGTGGTGGTGCCGCCGCTCATTGCCGCGAATCCGGCGGCCCGCGCGGTGTTCGAAGACGCGGTGGCCGCGGCCTGGCAGGCCAAAGAGAGGCTCCTCGCCCTGGGTCTGAGCGATGAGCTTGCCGTCTACGTATTGCCGAACGCCGTAGCCCTTCGCTTCCACGAATCGGGCTCGCTCATGTACCTCGCCCACAAGTGGGTGATGCGCACCTGCCTCAACGCTCAGGAGGAGATCTACCGCGCGTCGATGGACGAGCTGGAGCAGGTGCGGGCCGTGCACCCGCGGCTCGCGAAGCACATGGGGCCGCCGTGTGTGCTGCGCCGCGGCCGGATCACCCCGACCTGCACCGAGGGCGAGCACTTCTGCGGCATACCGGTGTGGCGGGATTTTCCGAACGTGGTGCGGCGCCTTTAGGTCCGCCGTGCCGGCATCCCGGCCCCCACTGCTAGCCTTGGCGCCTCGGTGAACCAGGAATCAACACTGTCGGGATGGGGTCGTGTCTTCGGGCCGGGACGCGAGGTCTGTTCCGAGGATCTCGAGAGTCTCACCCAGGGCGCCACTCTCACCCGCGGCCTCGCGCGCTCCTATGGCGACTCGTCCCTGCCTCACCCGGAGGACGGGGTGGTCGCCTCCACGCGCCTCGCCGATCGCATCCTCGCTTTCGATGAGACGACGGGCGTGGTTCGGGCGGAGTCGGGCTTCTCGCTGCTCCAGCTCAATCGCACCTTCTGGAGGCGAGGCTTTGCGGCGCCGGTGGCTCCGGGCACCCAGTTCATCACCCTCGGCGGCATGGTCTCGGCCGATGTCCACGGCAAGGACCATCACGCGACCGGCGGTTTCGGCAGCCACGTCGCCCAGATTCGCATGCGCCTTTCAAGCGGGGACATCGTGACCGCCTCGCGCACCGAGAACGCCGACCTCTTCAAAGCCACGATCGGCGGCATGGGGCTGCTCGGTCACATCCTCGACGTCACCTTCAAGATGAAGGAGGTCCCCACCACCTGGGTGGCGATCGAGACCGAGCGGATGCCCGACATCGACTCGTATCTCGCCGGTCTCAAGGACGCGGCCCGGAGATTCCCGTTCACCATGGGCTGGATCGACACCCTCGGCGCCTCCGGCACCCTGGGCCGGGGCATCCTGGCGCGCGGACGCTGGGCCACCGCGGAGGAAGCACGCCCCGGGGTTCCGAGGCCCCTCCACTGGCCCGGCCTGCCCTTCGTGCTTCCTGGTTTCGTGATCTCGCGCTTCACCGTCTCGATCTTCAACGCCTTGCTCTACGGCATTCAGCCCTCAGGGATGCGCTTCAAGATCGAGCACCCCGAAACCTTCTTCTACCCCCTGGACGCGATCCGCAACTGGAACCGGCTCTACGGCCGCCGCGGCTTCACCCAATACCAGTGCGTCATCCCCGATGCCGCCGGGCCCGCGGGAGTGAAGAGCTTCCTCGATCTGTTGCGGCGCACCGGGGGCAGCTCGATGCTGTCGGTGATCAAGGACTGCGGCGAGGAAGGCGAAGGCCTTTTGTCCTTCCCGCTCAAGGGCACGTCGGTGGCCCTCGACCTTCCCGTGAGGGACAACACCCAACAGGTGGTCGACACCCTGAACGCCCACCTGATCGAGCTGGGAGGCCGGGTTTACCTCGCCAAGGATCGCTTCACTCGGGCCGCCGACTATCGCCGCATGGACAAACGGGTCGATGCCTTTCTCGCCGTCAAGAGAAAGTACGACCCCAAGGGTCGACTTCGGAGCGCGCAATCGGCGAGACTCGAGCTCACATGAAGGTGGTGATGCTGGGAGCGACCCGCGGCATCGGCCGGTCGCTCTCCCGATTGCTCGCCTCGCGCGGCGAGAAGATTCACGTGCTCGGCCGGAACGCCGACAATCTCTTGAAGTGCGCGGAAGACCTGAAGGTGCGGGGCGCGTCCTCGGCGACCACGGGCCTATGCGACCTGATGGCCCCCGAGACCTTCGGCCCCGCTCTGGAGGCGGCGGACGCTGCCCTCGGCGGCTTCGACACCGTGATCATGAGCGCGGGGATCTTCGGCACCCAGGACGAACTCGCGAACGATCGCGAGCGCGCTCGGGCCGTGCTCACCGCGAATTTCACCAACACCGTGCTCTTCTGCGAGGAAGCCCGGGTGCGCCTGCTCGCGCGCGGCGGCGGCCACCTCGCTGTCTTCTCGTCGGTCGCGGGCGAACGCGGCCGCAAGCCGGTGGTGATCTACGGCTCGACCAAGGCCGGGCTCTCCGCCTATCTTGAAGGGCTCGACCATTTGTATCGGGCCCAGGGGCTCATCACCACCACGGTCAAACCGGGATTCGTGCGGACCTCGATGACCCAGGGCCTCAAGGAGCCGCCCTTCGCGGGCGATCCGGACGACGTGGCGAAGACCGTGCTCTCCGCCATTCTCCGCGGGGCCCCGGTGGTCTACGCCCCCCCGATGTGGGCCATCGTGATGCTGGTCATCCGCGCGCTTCCGCGGGCCCTGATGCGCGCCCTGAAGTTCTAGAGGTCCGCGGGTGACCTCCACATCGCTTCTGGTGGCGGCCATGGCGATCGGCGCGCTGGCCTTCTTCGCGCGCACCGCGGTGCTGCTCGGACGCGAACCCGGCGGCGTCGATGCCTGGTACTACCTCTGCTACGCGCGGGCGCTTCGGAAGCGGCCGGGCCTGAGGGTGGAATTGCCCCAGTACCTGCTTCAGGACCTCGAGCAGTCGTACGCCCCCGTGTTTCCGTCCCTGCTGGCGCTGTTGCCCGATCGCCTGCTCGCGCGGAGCTTCTGGGCCATCTCGCCCGGCATCGACTGCCTCACCCTGACTCTGCTCTTCCTGCTCGCCCTGAAGTTGACCGCGGCGCCCACCGTGGCCCTCGTCGCCGCGCTCGCCTATGCGGTGTCGCCCACTCTGATCTCCGAAACGCGCGCGCTGTCCCCTCGGAGTTTCGGTGTGTTCGTCCACGCCATCAGCCTCGTTCTTCTGATGCGCGCGAATATCGGCATTCCCCACTGGACATGGACGGCAGCAGCGCTCCTCTCGGGCGCCCTGGTGTTTCTCTCCTCCGCCACCGCCATGGCCTCGTATCTGTTCGTCGCCGCTTCCCTCTCGCTCGCCTTCCTCGAACCTCGGTACCTGGGCCTCGCCCTCGGCGCCATGGGGGTCGCCTACGTCATTTCCCTCGGACATCTCGGGCGCGTGTTCCAAAACTACGCTCACGCGGTTCGCTACTGGATCCGTCAGCGGAAGCAGTTCGGCTCGCACCCTATCCTCGACTCTCCCGTCTATGGCGGCCCGCGCTCGCATTCCGGGAGCCGGCCGCGCGACTCGGGTTTCCTCGGCCAGGGCTTCGCGCCACAGATGCTGCGGCTACTCGGCGAGAACCCTTTCATCCTCGTGCTGCCCCTGGCCCATACCTCAGGCGAGCCCTGGCCCTTCGCCCTCTTCGTTTGGGCGGCCTCGCTCTCGGCCTTCGCGGTGATCTCGACCCTGGTGTGGCCGCTGCGCGCCTTCGGTCCGGGCCGGAACTACATGAAGTCCGCGATCTTCCCGACCGCCTACGTGCTCGCCGCCTCCATCGGCGGCCCCGCAGGGCTCCTGCGCCCAACCGGCCTGGCCACACTCGCCGCCCTGGGCGCGAGCGTCATGTCCGTGGTGTTCTTCCTCGTCTACATGCGCAACAAGAAGGACGAGCTGACCGCGCACGTGCCCCGCGGCCTGCGCGCCCTGGCCGACCGTCTCGCCTCGCTGCCTCCGGGCGGTGTGGTCTGCCTGCCCGGCGGCTACAGCGATTACATCACGTACCGCACCGAGCGGCCGGTGCTGTGGGGTTCACACAACGGGTCGCTCGAAAAGTTCGAACTCGTGGGCCCGGTCTTTCGGGAGCGCGTGGAGGACGCGGCGCGGCGTCACGGCGTCCGCTACCTCATCGTCGAACGGGCGTGGGTCGATCCCAAGGTCCTGACCCTCGACCGGAACTGCGTCCTCCTTGCGGAGGCGGACGGTTTCGATTTGTACGACCTGCAATGCTGAGGCCGCCGGCGTTTCCTCCTCACCCTCATCCGGACGAGCCCGACAAGGGCGATGGGGGGGAGGAAGCGATGCGCCAGTACTCCCTCCATGTCGTCCTCGTGGAACCCGAGATCCATTTCAACACCGGGAACGTGGGACGCACGTGCCTGGCCACCGGGGCCAAGCTCCATCTCGTGAAGCCGCTCGGCTTCTCGCTCGATGATGCGCGGGTGAAGCGCGCGGGGCTCGACTACTGGGAGGCGGTGAAACCGATCGTGTGGAGGAACTTCGCCGCGGTGGAGCGCGCACTACTGCCCCTGGGCGTTCCCACCTTCTTCTCCGCCGAGGCCACGCGCAGTTACTGGGACCGCTCGTATCTGGGACCGACCATCCTCGTCTTCGGCCGGGAGAGCACCGGGCTCGATCGGGCCATCCGCGAGAGGTATCGCGAGTCGCTGGTGTCGCTGCCGCAGGTGCCGGGGTCGGTGCGGTCGGTGAATCTCTCGAATGCGGTGGCGGTGGCGGCCTATGAGGTGGTGCGGCAGCGCCGGTGAAACGCGGCCGTCAGGCCTGCGTCATTTCGGCGCCGGCCAAAGAGTCGCGTCCATCAGCGCTTCCGGATCCACGTTGATGGAGTGGAGGTAGACCGAGAAGCAGACATGCGGGGTGAGGGCTCCCACCCCCGTCTTGCCCGAAGTGCCGATGGCCGTGCCTGCGTTCACCACATCGCCCTCGCGCACGCTGACGTGAGTCAGGTGGGACAGGACGCTCACCAGGCCGCGGCCGTGGCCGATCACCACGGTCTCGCCGGAGAAAATCAGGCTCCGCGCCAGGAGGACGATGCCGGAGCCCGGAGCCTTCACCGCGGTGCCGATCGGAACGTCGTAGTCGACCCCGCGATGGTGTTCGCCGATGAGGCCGTCCTTCACCGGGCCCATCTCCATCCCGAAGTCTTCGTTGCCGCCGAAGGGAAACACGATCGGTCCGTCGACGGGGGCCCGGAGAGGCCCGGACTGATAGGCCTTGAGGTCACGCGTCCTGATCGCGGCGAGGAGAAACCGGCCGTGGCCGAGTGCCGTCTGCGTGGTCGCCGAGGCCACGGCGTCGGGGGAGAGATTCCGCGGCCGCGTGGGCCTCGCCACCGCGGTCACCGGAACCATCATGCTGGTGGCCCCGCCGGTGCGCCGGCCACCCGGGAAGAAGAGGGTCAGCTTGTGCTCGGCAGGCTCGGTGTCGAGCGCCACCGGGATCAGCCCGAACAGCCTTCCCTCGTCGAGGTAGATGGCCCCCCGGCGGCCGTCGAGCAGGGTATTGGCCGAGGCCCAACGCCCGCCGCGCACGAAGACTCCAAACACCCCACCGGGAGCGGCCCGCGCGGTCTGGATCTCCACGCGGGCGCGACCGTATGGGCGAACGAGGAGGGGATCCGGCGCCGGCGTTGAAGACGCCTGCGAAGGCGGGGGCGTCTGGGCGGCCGTGCCACGATTCGAAGCAGAGGCGAGGAGAAACGCGAGCAGGGTCAGAGCACGGCGGCGTGGGCTCATGGCTTGGGCGGGCCACCTTTCAAAACGCCCAGGAGAGTCTGTTCGATCTCCGCCTCCTCGCCCGGGAGAACGGTTCGAAGATCGAGAAGGACCACCTCGTCCTCGATGCGGACGATGATGGGCACGGAGGCTTCGCGAAGGCGACGCGCCAGCCCGTCAGGGGAAAGCGCCTCGGCCTTCACCGCGAGCGCGAACGAGGGGAGGGCGAGATCGGGAGCGGCACCCCCGCCCACCGCGGAGCTGACGGCACGCACGTCGACTCTCGCCCCGCTCAGTTCCGCGCGCAGGCGATCCCGCAGAGTTTCGGCGCGGCTCTCGATCTCAGAGAGC
The DNA here is from genome assembly GCA_964646485.1 of uncultured Acidobacteriota bacterium. Classification (GTDB taxonomy): domain Bacteria; phylum Acidobacteriota; class Vicinamibacteria; order Fen-336; family JAGNNV01; genus JAGNNV01. Next base: position 7,684 of record CAZYEA010000022.1, on the reverse strand, counting down.
GGCATGGCCAGCATGCGCGGTACCGGCAGGGCCTTCAAGCGCCCCGCCTCGTGAAGGGACAGGACGGAATCGAGGGCCGCGATGGTCATCTTGTCCACCCGCAGCGCGCGATACAGCGGGTTGCGACGGAGGGCGTCGACCGCCTTCTTTCGTCCGATCAGGAGTCCCGCCTGGGGCCCGCCGAGAAGCTTGTCCCCGCTCGCGGTCACCACGTCGACGCCCGCGGCCAGGCTCTCGCCGATGGTGGCTTCGTGGTTCAAAGGCTCCGCCATCGGCTCGAGCAGGCCGCTCCCGAGATCCTCCACCACCGTCACGGATCGCGCGCGGCCGAGGGCGACGAGGTCTTTTAGGCCCGCCGCTTCGGTGAAGCCCACGATCCGGAAGTTCGATGGATGGACGCGCAGGATGAGGCCGGTCTTCGGGGTGATGGCGTTCGCGAAGTCGGTGATGCGCGTGCGGTTGGTGGTGCCCACTTCGATGAGCTGCGCTCCGCCCTTGCGGAGGATCTCGGGAATCCGGAACGAGCCCCCGATCTCCACGAGCTCCCCGCGGCTCACCAGGACCTCACGGCCTTCCGCGAACGTATTGACCGCGAGCAGCACCGCGGCCGCATTGTTGTTGACCACTACCGAAGCCTCGGCCTTGAGCATGGTCTGCAGCCGCCCCTCGGCATGGGTCTCGCGGTGGCCGCGATCCCCCTTCTGGAGGTCGTACTCGAGATTCGAATACGAGGCGGCGATTGAGGCGACGTGAGCCGCCACCTCCGGCGAGAGGGGCGCGCGGCCCAGGTTCGTGTGCACCACCACCCCGGTGGCGTTGATGACGCGTCTCAGCGAATGGCGGGCGGCCGCCTCGCTCGCCGAAGCGATGCGAAGGTCGAGATCCTGAAGGACTCGTTCGAACGCCTTGGCGTCCTTATCCGCGGCGAGTTCGCGAAGCTGGGTAAGCTCCCCCTGGATCACCCGTTCCACCACGGCGCGGCCGCAGGCCGCGATAGCGGCCTTGACCCTCGGGCTCTCCAATAGCTTCGCGACCTGGGGCACGCGGCGGCGGAGATCCGAAGGAGGCGTCATGCGGGGTCTTGGATCTTAGAGGCGACCAGTCGATCGTGGCACGCTCATGGTTCAGGAGCCCAGGAGTTCGTAGACGATGTCGAGGTCGACCGAGGACCGCTCGCCGTTTTCGAAACGGGCGACCTCGCGCAAAAGGTCCCCCATCTCCCCGACTCTTTTGAGCAGCCGCTCGCGCTGGTTCGGGCCGAAGCCGCGGAGATGAACCACCGCGTACCGGACGCCCGCCTCCTTCATCACGGCCAGCGCCTCGGCCTCGGGGAACGATGAAGCGGTGGCGCGGAAGCGTTGGACCAGCGGGGTCTCGGCCCCCGCGAAGCCGTTCACCAGTCGCTGCCAGTGCCGGGTCGACCAGACCATGTAGATGCTGTCGTGGAAGGCGGGACGCGAGAAGTCGGCGGCCGGACGCGCGGGCAGTTCGGCCACGATGACTCCGGCGGGCTGGGCCTTCAGCCACTCGTAGACCTTCGGGGTTGCCTCGCGCGAGTCGATGACGCTCGTGAACGAGGGAGTTGGAATCGGTGCGATGCGCGCCTCGAAGAGAAAGAGAGCGAGGGCGATCGCGGCGGCCGGGCCCGGCCGCCTCATCGATTGCAGGGCGCTCCCCGCAAGCAGGGCGAGACCGAAGGCCACGAAGATCCCCGCGCGTCCGGTGGCGCGGATGTTGGAGAAGACGGGGACGTGATCGCGCAACAGGGCGAACGGGCCGGGGCCGAGAGTGGCGCCGCGCCACCGGATCTCCGGCCCCAAGGCCAGCAGGGCCGCGGCCACGGTAAGGATGGCGAGCACGAGGACAAAGCGGCGGCCCTCCGTGGGCAGACGCCGGCGCAGGCCGACAACGGCGAGCGCCGCCAGGATCACCACCACGAGTCCGGGGAAGAGATTGCTCGGATCGCCGCGCAGGTTCTCGGTCAGTCCGCCCCACACCCGATTCCAGCGGTTCGCAGCCAGAAAAGTCTCGAGCGAGGCCGCGTACTTGAGGGTGTCGGCTGCGGACCTCACGAACCGCAGCGGCCCCAGGGCTTCGGCGCTCATCGAATAGAGGGGATACAGGAAGAGCGCGGCGGTGATCACGGACGCGACGCCCAGGGCCAGGATCCGTCGAAGGTTGGGAGTGAAGAGGAAGGGCAGCAAGGAGACGGGCAGCAGGACCGCGAAGAAGAGGCCGTGATATCCGCAGGCCAGGAACGAGAGGGCGAAAAAGAGACCGGTCCGCACCGCGTCGCCGAGCGTGGGCTCGAGGCAGAAACGCCGAGCGAAGAGATACACGAGGGGAATCCATTGCGTCCCCAGCGTGGAGAGGTGCGCCACCTGATCGACCCGGATGGGCGAAAACGCGAAGAACGCCCCGGTCGCGAGGGCCGCGGGAGGGCCAAGACCGATGTCGCGCGCGAGCCAGAAGGTGAAGAGCCCGGTCAGGACCCAGGTGAGCAGACGGGCGACATTGAAGAGCAGGATCGCGTCGTCGGTCAGCCAGGAGAGGGGTAGGACCAAAAGCCCCGTTCCCAGCACAGGCTCGTCCATGAAGAACGTGAACCGGCTGGGCGCGTAGAAGTTCCCGTGAGGCAGGGAAAGAGGGTCCGTGCGGAGCGCGTGGGTCTGCCAGCCGATGGCCCAGGTGAAGTAGGCCGAGTCTCCCGCGTCGATGATGCGAAGGCGCGCGGCGAACGGCCAGGTCATGGCCACGCTCAAAAGGGTGAAGAGGACGAGGGCCGCGCCCCACTCTTTCGCGGCCGGTCGAGGCAAGAGGCCGGTCAGAACTTCGCGACGAGGGCGGCGGAGACCGTGGTGTCGGTCTTCTTCTTGCCCAGGGGGGGCGTGTTGAGGTGGCTCACGGCATGAGAGAGCTTCACCGAGAAGCGCGAATTGAGAGCGGCGGTGAGGGCGGCGGTGTTGGTCACGCGCCAGTCGTCGCTCGTCTTGAGGTTCAGAACGAAGTTCGCCTGATTCTGAAAGTCCGCGGTCTTGGAGATCACGTACTTATAGGTGAGCCCGCCCCGCGCGGCGCCGAAATCCTGGGTCGCCTTCCCGGGCAGGCGCACCTCGTGGACGAGGCCGGCCGCGGCCTCGAGCGAGAGGAGATGCGGCCCGGACACGCTCAGCTTGTGGGACACCCCCACCTCACCACCGAAGCGCGAATCGATGCCCGCGTAGATGTCCTCGGCGTAGGCGGCCTCCACGAACAGATCGGTGCGATCGCTGAACGAGCGCGCGACGCGCAGAGAGAACAGAAGATTTCGCAGGTTCTCCTCTCCCGCGAGCGAGCCGCGGTTCACCACACCCTTCGCCACCACTCCCAAAGGCGACGCGCCCTTGTGCTTCGCCTCGACCGCGAGTCCGAGAACCGAGGTTTCGGTGTTGCCTCCGGTCTTGAGGAACGACACCTGGGCGGCGCCCGACCAGGCGGGGGGCGGGGGCGGGGTCGGCGAAGGTGAGGGCTGCGCCTCCTGGGCGGCGACCAGGGGAATGCCGAGGAAGCACAGCGCGACCGAAACGACAGGGCGAAGTCGAGTCATGACCGGAATGGCAGGCGGGCCCCTCAGGCCGAGGTCTTCACCTTCTCGCCGCGGAGCCTCTCGTACGCGCGCACGAGCAAGAACACCACCAGCGCAATCACGAAGAAGTCGAAGGCACTCTGGATGAAGTTGCCGTACTTGATGGTCGATGCACCTATCCTGAGGGCCAGGTCCTTGAAGCTGACCCCTCCGAGGATGACCCCGAGAATGGGCATCACCATATCGTCGACCAGGGACGTGACGATCTTCCCGAACGCGCCGCCGATCACCACCGCGACCGCGAGCTCGACCACGTTGCCTCGCTGCAGAAACGCCTTGAAGTCATTCAGCATGTGGTTGCCCTCCTTGGGCTGACGAGAGCCTAGCAGGGCGCCCGGGGCGCTTAGACTCCACCCCTGTGACCCAGGCGCCGATCGCACTCGTGACGGGCTTCCCCGGCTTCATCGGAGAGAGGCTGCTTCCGAGGCTCCTCGAACTCCATCCCGCCACGGAGTTCAAGTGCCTGGTCCAGCCGAGGTTCCGCGATCACGCGGAGAACGAGCTCGCCCGCCTGGGCATTCCCCAGAACCGCGCCACCCTGGTGGAGGGCGACATCACGGTCGAAGGACTCGGCATCGAGGCCTCGCGCCGCGAGGCCATCCTCGCGAGGCTCGAGTCGGTGTTCCACCTGGCCGCGGTGTACGACCTGGCGGTGACCGCCGAATTCGCGCACAAGGTCAACGTGATCGGCACCCGGAACATGATCGCGTTCGCCCGGGCCGCGGCCCGCTTCAAGCGGTTCCATCACGTGTCCACTGCCTACGTGTCCGGCACCTTCGAGGGCGTCTTCAAGGAGACCGACCTCGACCGCGGGCAGTCCTTCAAGAACCACTACGAGTCCACGAAGTACGAATCGGAGAAAGACGTGGTGTCGAGCGGCCTGCCCTTTTCCGTCTATCGGCCGGGCGTGGTGTGGGGCGACTCGCGGACCGGAGAGACCGCGAAGTTCGACGGGCCGTACACGGTCATGGGCGCCATGGAGAAGATCCCCCTGGTCTTTCTGGATCCACCGAAGGACGCGACCATGAACGTGGTGCCGGTGGACTACGTGATCGAGGGGCTCGCGCGCCTCTCCGCCTCGCCCCTGAGCCTGGGGTGGACCTACAACCTCACCGATCCCGACGGCAAGGATGTCCGCACCCTCACCCGCCTGATGGCCCGCGCCCTTGGGCGCTCGTATGTCTACGTCCCGCTCCCCCTCTCGCTGGTTCGCTTCGCGGTGGCGATTCCTTTCGTGCGCTCGACCCTCGGCCTGATTCCGGAATCGATCGCGTACTTCGGCCATCGCTGCCGCTACGACGCATCGCAGGCCAAGGCCGATCTCGCGACTCTGGGACTCTCGTGCCCCGCGGTCGACACCTACATCGACGTGATCGTGCGGTTCTATCGGGCCAATCGCGACCGGGTCCGTAAGACCGCGATGGTCTAGTGTCCTTCCTTCTCCTCCTTTGGGTCTGCGCGAGCGGTGTCCTGCTCGCCCGCCGTCTCGATGAGACCTCGCGACTGAGCGATACGCTCGCCCTGGGCGCCGCCCTGGGCCTCGCCGTCTTCGCGGGCGCGGGCTTCATCCTCGGGTGGGCGTTCGGGCTCACTCCCCTCACCGTCCTGGGCGCGGCTCTTGGCGCCACGATCCTCGCCCTCGCCTTCGGCGCCCGTCCCTGGAGCGTCATCGCCGCGGAAAGGCCGCGGGTTGGATGGGGTCTCGTCGTGCTCGCGATCCTCACCACTCTGGTGGTGGCGCGCCTCGCCGATCGGACGCTCTTTCGGACCGCTAACGGCATAGCCACCGGCGACCGCCACAACTTCGGCGACCTGCCCTTTCACATGGGTATCGCGGCGGGCTTCGCCTGGGGCGATAACTTCCCTCCCGAGCATCCTGAGCTCGCGGGGGTGGCGCTCACGTATCCCTTCTTCTGCGATCTCCTCTCCGCCATGATCCTCGTGGTCGGAGGCACGTGGCGGGATGCCTTCTTCTGGCCCACCCTGATCCTGGGCCTGAGTGTGGTCGTGGCGCTCACGCGCTTCGGCGAGGCGGTGACGGGTTCGCGCGCCCTCGGCAGAGTCGCGGCGGCGCTCACGCTCTGCTCGGGAGGGCTCGGCTTTCTGGCCCTGCAAGGCGCCGGCGCGGTGACCACCTGGTGGAACAGCGGGCCCGATCTCACCGCCAACGACCTGGGGATGCGCTACGCGAACTTCATCACCACGCTTTTCATCCCGCAACGCTCGATCCTCTTCGGGTGGCCGCTGCTCTTCTTCGCCCTGGCCTCGCTGGTGGAGAGCCTCCATCTCGAGGATGACGCGCGGGCCCTGCGGTGGCGGCGCGCGGGGCAGGTGGGAGCGCTCCTGCCCCTCGTCCACTCGCACTCCTTCGCGGTGCTCGGGTTCTGCGCGCTCTTCTTCGCCGTGAGTGCAGGAGGCCGAGCCGCCCTCTCCTTCGCGCGCGGCGTCCTTCCCCTCGGTGTCCCCGCGATTGTCTTCATGGCCGCGCGCAATTCGCTCTCCACCTCGAGCTTCTTCGCCTGGCAGCCGGGCTTTGACGGGGGTGGCGCAAACCCGGTGAAGTACTGGCTGATGAACATGGGGGTCTTCCTGCCCCTCGTCGCGCTCGGGTTGAGCGCCGCGTCCAGGGCCGGTCGTCGCGCGTGGATCGCCGCGCCCTTCCTGGCCCTCTTCCTCCTCGCCAACCTGTTCCGTCTCTCCCCGTGGATCTGGGACAACATGAAGTTTCTCGCTCCCGCCCACGCCGGCCTCGCGCCCTTCGCGGCTCTTTCCCTCGGCCTCGCCTGGAGGCGCGGCGCCCTCGGCCGGGCTTCGGCGGTCGCAGGCCTCATCGCCGCCATCCTCTCGGGAGCGCTCGATGTGTCGAAAGTGCTTTTCGCGGGGGGAGAGTTCGCGATCTTCGACCACAATGACATCGCCTTCGCCGAGAAGATCCGGAAGGCCACCCCACCCGATACCGTAATCCTCACCGCCCCCACCCACAACCATCCGGTGCTTCTTTCGGGGCGTCGCGAGTTCCTCGGATACGAAGGCCATCTCTGGTCGCAGGGTCTCGATTACCTGGCCCGAAAAAGGGCGGCGGAGGCCGCCTTTCAGGGAGGTGCCAACTCCGCGGCGAGGAGCGGCGGCGCGCGGATCGACGCGATCGCGATCACTCCCGCGGAGACCGCCCTCATACGGAATCCGAGGGTCTTCGAAGCGCTTCCATCGCTCATCGATTCGCCCTATCGTTTGCTCAAAGTCCGATGAAGCGCTTCTCCAAGTCCGACGCCATCGCGATCGCCGTCCTCGCCTTCGCCATGTTCCTGCGCTTTCAGGACCTGAGCCTGCGGCCCTTCCATCACGACGAAGGCGTGAACGGCTTCTTCCTCACCCGCCTGGTGCGGGAGGGGGCCTACAGGTACGACCCGAGCAACTATCACGGCCCGACCCTCTACTACCTTTCCCTGCCGCTCGTCGCCCTCCTCGGCCTCTCCGACGCGGCCGTGCGCGGCACCACGGCTTTGTTCGGGATGCTGAACCTCGTGCTCCTGTGGCGCACCCTGCGCCGCTCGAGCCAGGCCCTGGCCCTCGCCGCCACCGCGTTTTTCGCCACCTCCGTGGGCGCGGTCTTCTTCTCGCGCTACTTCATCCATGAAACCCTGTTCGTGGCCTTCACCATGTGGGTCGTTTTCACCTTTCCCACAAGGCTCCGCTGCGAGCGCTGGCGTTTTCTCGCCACCGGCCTCGGGCTCGGCCTCCTTTTCGCCACCAAGGAGACCGCGTTCGTGTCGGCGGGGGCACTCGCGGGCGGAGCGGTGATGGCGGCCTGGCTGGTGCAGGGCATCTCGCCCCTGGCCCTCGCGCGGGGGGCGAAGCCTTTCGCCCTCGACCACGCCGAGAATCTCATGCACGGGGCGCTCGCCTTCCTGGCCTCGGCCGGCCTTCTCTACTCGTCCTTCTTCCGGAATCCGATGGGCGTCATCGATGCCTTCAGAACCTTCGCCTTCTGGACAAAGACGGCGGTGCGCGATCATGAGAACCCCTGGTACCAGCACCTCGCCTGGCTGCGCGAGGCCG
>CAZYEA010000021.1:0-29799 GCA_964646485.1 uncultured Acidobacteriota bacterium | reverse complement strand
TCGTCCGCGACGGCGCGGGAGTCATGTACTGGGCGAGCCACGACAAGCCTCCGGTGATCCGAAAGGCGAGGGTCGGTGGCCTCATCTCGACGCACGCCATCGGCTTCGTGGAGACGGGGCGGATGACCGCGACACCGGAGGGCGTCCTGTACCTGATGGACCAGGGAGACCTCCGGAGGGTCGGGGCGGACGGGAGAGTGACCACCCTGGTGTCGAAGCTCAGCTCCCTGAGGACCCCGCCGCCGAACGTCCGGCAGCCCCACTACCATCAGGGCCTGTGGACCGACCGGAAAGGCGCGGTCTACATCGCGGTCAGCGAGGAGGCGGTGATCATGCGCGTCCGGCCGGGCCGCGCCCCCGAGGTGGTGAAATCTACCGGCCCCCTATGGTCGCCGTCCGGCGGCCTGATCGACCGTGAGGGCCGGCTGTGGATCCTCGAGTATCGCGCCGACAACGCGGTCCGGGTGCTTCGCATCGAGAAGGACGGGCGCGAGACGATCTTCGACCCCGCCTCCCCAACGCGCTAGTCCTCGTCTCCTGCTAGCGCTTCTTCACCCCGGCCTGCGGCGCTTCCCGCGAGAGCTCCAATAGATCGACGCTCTCCGCCGAACGTCCGAGCAGGTGCTTGGCGAAGTAGTCCGCGCGCAGCCAGAAGAAATAGTCGCCCATGGGCCCGTATCCGTGGCGCTGGCCGGGCATCACGAAGAAGTCGAAGCGCTTGTTGGCTTTGATGAGCGCATCGGCCATGCGCAGGGTGTTGGCGGGATGGACGTTGTCGTCCTGGTCGCCCGTGACCAGAAACAGATGCCCCTTGAGGTTCTTCGCGAGGTCCGAGTTCCGATCGATCGCATACTCGAACTTCACCTTGCCGTCCTTGTCCGTCACTTCTCTCACCCCGTGGTGCTTCTCGCTCCACCAGCGGTTGTAGACGTTGTTCTCGTGATTCCCGGAGGAGGACACCGCCACTTTGAAGAAGTCGGGATAGACGAGCATGGCCGCGGTCGACATGAAGCCGCCGCCGGAGTGGCCGTAGATGCCCACGAGGTTCATGTCGATCCAGGGGTTCTTGCGGGCGAGCTGCTCAATGGCCGCCTTCTTGTCGGACAGACCGTAGTCGCGAAGGTTGCCGTAACCGTAGTTGTGATACCACTTCGAGCGCTGGGGGTTCCCGCCGCGGTTTCCCACTTCGATGACGATGAAGCCCAGGTTGGCGAGGGCCACGTTGTTGCTGCGAGGCGAAAAAGTCTTGGTGACGCTCTCGGTCTGCGGCCCCGGATACACGAAGGCGATGATCGGATAGCGCTTTCCCGGATCGAAATCGAAGGGCTTGTACATGACCCCGTACAGATCCGTGATGCCGTCGTCGGCCTTCACCTTGAAGGGCTCAGGGAACCGGAAGCCCGCGTCCTTGAGAGCGGTGAAATCCGTGGTCTCGAGTTCGCCGAGCTTCACTCCGAAGGCGTCGAAGAAGTCCGACTTCGGCGCGGTGTTCACCTGCGAATAGGTGTTGATGAAGTACTTGCCGGAGTCGGACATCACCGAGGTGTGGGACGCATCGCCCGGGTCCAGGAGCTTGAGCCCGGTGCCGTCGAGGTTCACCCGATAGAGGTGGGTGAAGTAGGGGTCTTCCCCCGCTTCCCGTCCGTTCGCGGTGAAGTACATGACCCGGAGCTTCTCGTCGACCCAACTGATGGGCCCGGTGACGAACTCGCCGCTCGTGATCTGATTCTTCAGGGCCCCGTCGGCGCCGAAGAGGTAGTAGTGACCCCACCCGTCACGTTCCGACCAGTGGATGAACTCCTGTCCGTTGCCGAGCGTCCACAGGGGCTGGGTCTCGATGTAGGTGTTGAGCCTCTCCTCGATCACCGTCTTCACCTCTCCGGTGGCGGTGTCGGCGACACAGACGTCGACTCGATGCAGGTCGCGGCTGCTGCGCAGGAAGTAGAGCTTGTCGGAGGTTTCGGAGAGCCACTTCGCCTCGCCCTTCTGCTTCTCGCGCTCGCGCGCGGTGACCCTCGTGGTCGCCACCTGCAGGTCCTGGTCCTTGAAGGCGTCGGCCTTCACCGTGACCCGCTTCCTCGACTCGAGGTCGAGCACGAAGAGTTCAGCCTGGTCCACGTTCTCCTCGCCCGGCATGGCATAGCGGTAGGTCTCGAGCTTCGGACGCGGGTTCGCGAGGGAATTGATCACCCACAGGTCCGCCACTTTGCGCAGGTCTTCGCGGACGCCTGAAAACTTCTTCGAGTCCTTCGCCCACTGCAGGACCACGGCGGGGACGCGCGGGCCGTCCTTATGCCTGGTATCGCCCTTCTGGTCCTTCTTGAGACTCGTCTTCTGCTGCTCCCGCAACTCGCGGGCGAAACTGTAGTGCTCTTCTCCGTCGGTAGTGAGCTGCACCTCCTGGACCTTCGGGTCGCCAAAGTCCGCAAGGGCCAGCTTGTAGTTCTCCCCGTCCATCATGAAGAGATTGTTCCCGCGGGCGAAGATCACCGTCTTGTCGTCGGGCGAGACCTGGGCCCACCCGGGCTTCCTCGGCTCGGGCTTGAAGTCTGGGAGCATGACCAGCCTGGTCGTGGCGAGGTCGTACTCGAAGTAGAGGGTCTTCGTGGTCTTCGCCTCTTCCGCGTCCTTCGACGCCTCGGCGTCCTTCTTCCCGGCCGCGCCCTCGTCCTTCTTCACTTCGACCGGCGGCGGCTCTTTCTCGCCGGGGATCTTCGCGTCCTTCGGAACCTCAACCTCGAACCGGATCACCGTGTCGTTCTTCGCCCACTTGAGCATCGGGGGCGGCGCCGGCTCCCCGCCCGCGGCATCCGCGGCGGGCGGCCGGCTCGCGCCCATGGGCAGATGCTGGGCGTCGAAGGGAATCCGCGTCAGGTTGGTCAGCATCGCGGCCATCTTCGAGTTGTCCCACAAGGGGGCCTTGCCTCGCTTCAACGGATCCACGAGGTAGAACTTCCGCCCCTGGGCGGTTTCAAAGGCGTAGAAGAAGCGATCGCTGGTCTCGGCCCACCTCGGAGTGACACCGGTGTCGAACACGAGCTTGCCGATCTTCGAGGGCATCCACCGCGCGGCGAGGTCGTAGTTGGGAGCGGGCAGCATCCTCTCCTCCGAGCGCGCCGCAATGGCCATCGACATGAGGCCGGATGCGAGGAAAGCTACTGGCACAAAACGGCGGTTAAAGCGCAAGTTCATGGGTTCTCCCGGGATAGGAACACGAAGCCGGCGGCAATAGTGCCAGAAAATTCCTCGCCAGGCCCGCTCACCCGGCGCCCCGGAAAGGGGCGGTTATAGTCCGCCCCCAATGAGCCACGCCAACTCAGCCGCGCTGGCGATCGCACCTTCGGACTCGACGCCCCTTCGCCGCATCCTCCTGGGCCCACGCGCGCTCAACGACTACGAGATGCTGGCCTGCGGCGGCTTTGCCCCCCTTCAAGGCTTCATGAACCGGGCGGACTACACCGCGTGCCTTTCCACCATGCGTCTTGCGAACGGCGTCCTGTTTCCGCTTCCCGTCACTCTCCCCGTCGACGCGCCTTTGGAACGGGGAACACGAGTGGGCCTGGTTCACCCCGCTGACCACCTCCTCGCGACTCTCGAGGTCGAGGAGGCCTTTGAGGTGGACGCCCTCGCGGAAGCGGAAGTCCTCCTCGGGTCCAGGGATGACGCCCATCCGTACACCCGAGAGCTCATGACCGGGCCTCGCTGGCGCCTGAGCGGCCGTCTCACCCACATCCTCCCGGTGCCCCACGCGGATTTTTCGGACCTTCGCCTTGATCCCGCCCAGGTTCGCGCGCGCACCGCCGCCCTCGGCCGAAAGAACGTGGTCGCCTTCCAGACCCGCAATCCGCTTCATCGATCCCACGAGGAGCTGATCAAGCGGGCCGCTCGCGATCACCACGCGACGGTGCTCCTTCACCCCGTGGTCGGTCTGACCCGCCCCGGGGACATCGATCACTTCACCCGGGTCAGGACCTACCGCGCCCTCATCGAAAACTACTTCGAGCCCGGAGCCGCGGTGCTCGCGCTCCTGCCCCTGGCCATGCGAATGGCGGGACCTCGGGAAGCCTTGCTCCACGCCATTATTCGCAAGAGCTACGGGGCCACCCACTTCATCGTGGGCCGCGATCACGCCGGCCCCGCTCCCGACTCGGCCGGACGGCCCTTCTTCGGGCCCTACGAGGCGCAGGCGTTGGTGCGAAAGCACGCGGAGGAGGTCGGGATCGTCATGGTCCCTTTTCAGGAGATGGTCTACCTGGCCGGGGAGGACCGCTTCGAAGAAGCGGACCGCGTCCCGGCGGGCGCCGAAGTCCGCTCACTTTCGGGCAGCGAGGTCAGGCAGCATCTCGCCCTTGGCCGTCCCCTGCCGGCGTGGTTCACTCGTCCCGAGACCGCCGCCATCCTTCAGCAGGCGCAGCCCCCCAGGTCAGAGCAGGGCTTCTGCGTCTGGTTCACCGGGCTCTCCGCGGCGGGGAAGTCGGTTACGGCCGAGGCGTTGCGGGCCGTGTTCATGGAGCGGGGGCGGACGGTGACCCTGCTGGACGGCGACGAGGTGAGGCTTCACCTTTCGAAGGGTCTGGGCTTCTCGCGCGAGGATCGCGACGTCAACATTCAGCGGATCGGCTACGTCGCGAGCGAAGTGGTGCGCCACCGCGGTATCGCGATCTGCGCGGCCATCAGCCCCTTCCGCGAGGCGCGTGAACGCTGCCGCGCGCTCATGGGCGAGGCGTTCATCGAGGTCTTCGTCGACACTCCCCTGCCGGTCTGCGAGAGCCGGGATCCGAAGGGCCTCTACGCCCGGGCGCGCTCCGGCGCGTTGAAGGGCTTTACCGGCATCGACGATCCCTACGAACCGCCCCTGTCTCCCGACGTACGTCTCTCCAACCCCGAGCACACTCCCATGGAAAACGCGCGCGTTATCCTCGAGACATTGCGCGCCCGGGGTTTTATGAGCTGAGGCCGGCCCCTTCGCTCGCCTATCGGTAGATGCCGTTGAAGAGGAACTTGAACGTCCCGTGCGGCTGGCCGCGGAAGGTGATCTCGGGGCCGAACATCATGAGCCGCCCCTGGCCGACACTCGCCTCGGCCACGGAGACGCCGCCTTCGAGATAGTGCTGGCCCCAGGCCCAGCCGCTGCGCAGCGGGGTCGCGTTCTGGAACCAGGCCACCGCATTCACGCCGCGAAGGGGCGCATCCGGGCGAAGTTCGAAGACGGGAGAGTTGTCGAAGAAGACATCGAGATCCTTGGGCAGGCCCCAGGCGAGGGGACTCATCGAGTTCACCTCCGCGCGCAGAACCGAGCCGGGCACGTAGTACTTCTCGCGGCCGAGCTTCCTCTCGCCCGCCGCGGTCTTCTCCACCAGGTGATCCTCCACGAGGCCGAGGTGCTCGCCCAGCACGGTGGACGAACCCACGGTGATGACCTTGCCTCCCGCTTCCATGAAGGCCTTGATCGCAGGCACGCTGCGGGCCACGCTGAAGCGGCCGAGGCGGTTCCTGAACTCGCCCGCGCGCTCCTCGGAAGGCTGCCGGCTCACGAACAGGCTGGTCGCGGGCGCGTCGTTCTCGGGCAGGATTTCGTCGGTGAAGATGAGGACGTCGTACTTCGCGTTCAGATTGCCGGCGTCCACCTGCTGGGGAAACACCTGTTCGACCGATGCGAACTCGAACTGCTCGAGCAGCCACCGGGTCCAGCCCGACGACATGCTGCCGCCGTAGGTGTCGGCAAGACCGATCCGCATGGACTTGAGAGGCATCGAATCGCCCGAAGGCTTCGAGGCCACTCCGGCCGCGGGGACGCCCAGGTCGGCGGCCGCCTTCTGGAGGATGGGCAGGGCGGCGGGATTCGCGGCGACATAGAAGGCTCCGGCGGAAGCACCCGAGGTCAGGCGCTCGACCGTGACGCCCGCCCTCAGCAGACGATTGGCCACGAGGAAGGAGTCGTTCTGCGCGGCAGGAAGCACGAAGCCCGCGGCTCCGGCTGAGTTCGTGACCTGGGCGGCCAGGGGCTTCGCGAACGTCTTCGCGGGGATCGCTTCGAACGGCCCCTCGAAGGGCTCGAGCAGGCGATCGAACTGAACGCCCATCTGATACGCGAGGGTCCAGCCCGCGTTGTCATAGGGCGGAATGGGCGGGCCGCCGGGCGAAGCGAAGTCGTTCGGGTGATCCTGGGGTTCGAACATGTCGAGGATGTGGGGACGGAAGGCCTGCGCGCACTTCACCACGAACGAGCCCGCGGGATACGACTTCCCCGCCACGGTGAAATCCTTGGTGGCGCGGTGGATGGTGATGCCGTTGTGGATGAGGGTGTTGATGAACTTGGTCGCGGTCGGGAAGTCCGCCTGGTTCGAAGGGATGATGTAGCCGCGCGGATCGCGTTTCGCCGGATCTTTCAACTCGTCGTAATACTTGACCGGAGCCACCGGTGAGCGTCCGCCCGGGTTGGCCACGAACAGCCCGCCCGGAGCCATGGTCGGGTTGGTGACGGAAGCCGGGCCCGTGGGCGCGCGCATCTCCGCCGCCACCTTGGCCTGGAGGGCTTCGACCTCGTGGGGGGTGAAGGTCCAGGTGTCTTTGCTCCCCCGCTCGATGGAGTTCCGGCCCTTCAGGTAGAGGCGATAGAGGAAGGTTTCACGCATCCGCGCGGCCAGGTCGAGAACCGCCCAGTTCGCGGTGATCGAGTAGTCGATCGACTGGCGGAAGTGCCAGGTCTGGGGGGCGATGGGCAGGGGCATGTCCGCGTTCGGCAGCATGCGCTGGGGCACGAACTCGATCTGGACCGGAGTCGGGTTGCCGATGCTCTCGGTCAGGAGACCGATCATGTTGTGGAAGTAGACGCTCGTGCGCAGACCGCCGTTCCACCAGGTCGAGTAGTTAGCACCCTTGCGCATGGTGACCCCGGGCTTCCCCTCGGCCTCGAAGCGCGAATGCATGGCCGCACCCACGAGGTCGAGCTCGACCGGGATCATGGGGTCGAAGTTGTAGTTGAAGGGATCCCGGAAAGGCGGCGCGAACATCACCGCGCCGGTGGGGCCGGTCTGGTGATGGTTGTACATGATCTGCGGGAACCATTCCACGAAGAGCTGGCGCAGCATGTTCTGGGTCTCGGGCTGGTTCGCCATGTAGAAGTCACGATTGTTGTCATGCCCGATGTACTTCTGGTAGAGGCGGGGGATGTCGTTGGAGTTGCGCTTCTTCTCGTCCTGCTCCTTCATGTACCAGTTGGAGACGAGCTCCATGCCATCGGGGTTCGCATGCACCGCGAGGACGATGACGTTGTTGAGGATGTTCAGGGTCTCGGCGTCGGTACGGCTCGCGAGCTGGTAGATGGTCTCCGCGAGCTGGGCGGCGCCCAGGACTTCGGTCGCGTGCAGGCCTCCATCGATCCACACCACGGCCTTGCCTTCGGCGGCGAGGGCTTTGGCCTGGGCGTCGGTGAGCCCTTCGGCGTGGGCGAGCCTTTGAGAGATGCCCTGGTACTTGGCGAGCAGCTTGTGGTTCGCGGGAGAGGTGATGATGGCCATGAGCTGATCGCGGCCTTCGGCGGTTTTCCCGATCACCTGGGTGGTGACGCGGTCGGAGGCCGCGTCGACCTTCCTCACGAACTCGGAGAACTGGGTGTAGTTCGCCAGGCGGTAGTCGTCGCCGATGGTGAAGCCATAGACGTCCTTGGTTGAGGGGACCCGGGCCGGCTGCGCCTGGGCCTGGGTGACCGCCACGAACAGGCTGAGAGCCAGCAGGGAGACCTTCAGGTGCTTCATTGGTTGACCTCGAATGAAAAGGAGAGCCCGCCCGGGAGTGAACTGGAATCTGGCTTTATGGGAGTCTATTCCTTCACGAGGCGCCCGACCGGCCCTTGGCCTTGATCTTCGCGTCGATGAAGTCCGGATGGGCGACGTGGAGCAGCCCCGAGATCTTGCGGATCATGTGCTCCTCGGCCGCGTCCTTCGCTCCGTCCGAGAAGGCCACGAGCCACAGCAGTTCCACAATGCGCTTCTTCTGGTCGTCGGAGAACTGCGCGTCGATGGGGGCGGTGAATTCGTACAGCGAGGTGGCGGTCCGAGACTGCTGCTCCGCCGCGATCATGAGAGCCTCGCAATCGGCCGCGGAGAGGCCGAAGGTGCCCTGGATTCCAGCCCTCATCACCGCGCGCTCCGCGTCCGTGACCTTGCCGTCGGCGCGGACGATCTCGAAGAGGAGCACGGAGGCGGCGAGCCGAAGCGCCCGTTCCTGCGCGACCGCCCGGTCCTCGGGGGTCGCGGCCGTGGTGGCCGCAAACAGCGACTTGAAGGCGTCGATCATCACGGGGCAATAGCAGGCGAGGGCGTCAGGGCTTCTCTTTGAGGGTGTAGTCGAACACGTAGGAGTGCTTGCCGCCCTCGATGACGATGGTCAGGACGCCGTCAATGCCTTCGAGTTCTCCCGTGCCCGAATCGGGGACGACCTTGATCAGCATCTTGAAGTCCGCGTTGTTTCGCATGGTGGCGTGGTGCATGAGGGTGAAGGTCCCGCTCCGGCCCTTGAGCGACACCTTCATTTCTTCGATGGCGACGTAGCCGCCCGAGCCCTTCACCGGACCGCCGGTCGCGGTCATCTCGCCGAGGCTCGTGCCCGCCATGTCCCCCGCCCAGGTCTTGTCGATGGAAAAGCGCGCGACTTTCACCCCGCTCACCTTCTCATCCTCGGGTAGGGGCTTCACCTTCACTTCGAATGTTCCCCGCGCCGTCATGGTCACTCCTTTTGTACCGGTCTGCGCCTCCGCGCCCTCCGCCCCCGCCACAAACGCGATGGAGGCACAGGTCAGCGCGGCGAGACTCTTCTTAAACCTCATACGCGGAATAGTAACTTCGCGCGACCGGCCGCGCTCAGCGATAGACGAGGCACCCGCGCGCTTCCAGCGCCTCGAACCAGGGGAGGGTCGGCAGCGTGGGCGTCCATCGAAGGTCGAGCTTCTCGAGACGAGGGAGGGTGGCGATCGCGGCCGGAAGGCTTTTGAGGGGATTGCCGCGGAGGTCGATCTGTCGCAGGTCGGTGAGCAGGCCCACGGACTCGGGAAGGTTGGTGAGGAGATTGTTGCGAAGGTGCAGTTCGCGGAGCCGGCCGAGTCTCGAGATCGACGAGGGAACCTCGCTCAACCGGTTGTCGGTGGCTCGCAGCTCGACCAGGGCGGAAAGATCCGTCACCACTTCGGGCATCGTGGTCATCGCGTTGGCGCTGATGTTGAGATAGCGCAGTCGGGTCAGTCGGCCGAGGCTCGAAGGCAGGGTGGTCAGGCGATTGTCGTGGAGGTAGAGAAAGCGATCGAGCTGCTGAAGGTCCCCAAGCGCCTCCGGAACTTCCGCGAGCTGGTTGTGCCCGAGGTCGAGCATCCGCAGGTTCTTCAGGCGGCCGATTCCCTCGGAGAGAGAAGAGAGTCCGTTGTCGGCCAGGATGAGCGACTCGATCCCGACCTCATCCCACAAAGACTCCGGCGCCGAGCCGAGGTTCTTCTTCCACAGGTTCAGCTCAGTGCGCGAACTCATGAGGGCGAAGGCGCCTCTCGGGGTTCAGACCGGACGCCTGGGCGCGGGCGTCACCGGAGCGCGCGGAACCAGCTTCTTCCGTTTCGCTTCCTTCGGGCGCAGACGATCGGCGAGTCGCCAGGCGAGCCAGGTCCAGGCCGCTTCCGCGGGATGGCCGGCGATGCGGGCCACGTTAGGCCACAAGGAGACGAGCACCGCCTTCGACATGGTGTCGGTCTGCGCGGCCGGACTGACCGCGGCGATGACCATCAGGATGAGCGAACTCGCCACCACGATGAAAGCCGCCACGAGGATGGTGTAGCGCTCGGGAGCGTCGCACCAGCGATTCATGAGCACACCGACGCCGAAGAGGGTCAGGTACCACACGGCGAGGGCGATCGACCAGTTGGGAGAGAAGCCCAGGGCCAGGACCTCGATGATCACCGCGACAAAGATGAGAACGACCACGCGCACGGCCAGCGCGCGGGGCGGACGCCGATGCTCCGCCGTGCCCGCGAGACGACCGAGAAAGATCAGGACTCCCGCGGAAAGCACGGTGCGGAACAACGTCCCCAGGGGATCGGCCTGGCCGGGCGGCGCCTGGAACATGGCGATGAGCGCCACCAGGACCACCCCACCGGAGACCCAAAGCGCCCTGATCATGGCGGAAAGTCTATGCCCGGCCCGACTACTCGTGCCTGAGCGCGCGCAGCGGATCGACGCGGGCCGCGCGCCCCGCGGGGACCCAGCAGGCGAGGAGAGCCACCACCCCGAGCACGAGGAGGGTGCCGCCGTAGGCTACGGGGTCGGCCCAGTGAACTCCGAAGAAGGTCACCCGCACCGCGAAGGCCAGCAGCGCCGCGAGCGAGAGGCCGAGGATCAGGCTCACGCCCACCAGACGCATTCCCTCAGAGAGCACGCTGGCCTGCAGGCTGCGCGGTGTCTCGCCCAGAGCCATGCGGATTCCCAGCTCGCGAAACCGCTGACTCACTGAATAGGCGAGCGCGGCGTAGATGCCGAGACCGGCGAGCACCACCGATACCATCCCGAACACGGACATGAGGGCGGCGGCGAGCCGGGTGGGCAGCAACGCCTCCGCCACCACGTCGTCCATCGACCGGACCTCCTGAATGGCGGCGTCCGGCGACAAGGCACGAATCTCGCGACGCACCACGGTGGCGAACTCGTTCGGGTTGGTGGAGGTGCGGATCAGGAGGCTCGCGCGCATCCTCGAGTAGACGCCGGGGAGATAGAGCTGCGGCATGCTGGAACCGACGAGGCTCTGGAGGCTCAGGGGTTCGACCACTCCGATCACTTCCGCGAAGGCACCGGGGACCGGATCGGGTTCGAGTTGGAGGCGCTCGCCCACCGCCTCGCGGCCGGGGAACGCGCGCCTCGCGAGGAGGGTGTCGATGACCACGCGGCGAGGCCCGCCCAGAAGACTGGAGTCGCTCGCGTCGAAATCCCGGCCGGACACCACGCGGCTCTCCATGGCCCGGAAGAAGCCCGGAGAAACCTCCCGATAGTCGGCGGTGGCCGACTCCCAGTTGCGCGCGGTGGCTTCGTCGTAAGCGAAGGTCTGCAACGGCCCTGCTCCAGTCAGCATCATCCGGCTCGAAGCGGCCATGGACTCGAAGCCGGGAACACCCTTGAGCCGCTCTTCGAGGAGCCGGTAGAACTCGCCCGCGGAGCTCGCATCGGGATACTGGGCGCGAGGCAGGGCAAGGCGGAGGGTCAGCACGCCGCGCGCGCTGAAGCCGAGGGGCACGTCGGTGAGCACGCGGAAGCTGCGAATCATGAAGCCCGTTCCCACCACCACCACCACCGCGAGCGTCACCTGGGCGATGACCAGGCGGTCCTGCAGCCGACGTCCGTGAGCCGAGCCGGTGGTGGTGCGGTTGTCCGGAGCGGGCCCCGGCGCGGCCACGGAGCCCGCCGCCCGCAGGCCGGGCACGAGGGCGGAGAGGAAGGCGGAGAGGAGGGCCGCCGCCATGGCGAAGGCCAGGACCTTCAGATCGAGGGTCACCGTCTCGATGCGCGGTATCGATGAGGCCTGCATGGTGCGAATCAACTGGAGGCTCAGCTGCGCGATCAGGATGCCGGCGAACGCGCCGCCCATCGCGATCACGAGGCCTTCGGCCATCACCGCCCGGGCGAGCTGAGCGCGGCTCGCCCCCATGGCCGCCCGCATGCGGAACTCGGATTCGCGGCTGAACCCCCGCGCGAGCAGCAGTCGCGCCACGTTCGCGCACGCGATCAGGAGAACGAAGCCCACCGCGCCCATGAGCGTCCACAGGCCTCCGCGCACGGACTTCACCACATCGACATCGAGCGGAACCAGGCTGACCCGAAGATCCCCGGCCGCGAACTCCTTCACCTCGGCGCGAAGCTGCGCGCCCAGGCCCTTCATTTCCTCAAGGGCCTGATCGAACGTCACCCCCTTCTTGATTCGTCCGAGCCCGGCCCAGGCCGTCCAGTTACGAGGCGGCAGCCGCTCATAGTCGATGCGCGCCGGCCTCCACACCTGTGGGCGCTTCACGAAGAAGGACTCGGCGGGCAGGTACAGCTCGAAACCCTTCGGCAGGACGCCCACGATCTCGTTCTCGACTCCGTCCATCTTCACCATGCGGCCGATGACGCCGGGATCGCCTCCGAAGTGCCTCTGCCAGAGGTCGTGGTCGATCCACACCACGCGCGCGCTCGCGGGCAGGTCGTCGGCGGGACGGAAGTGGCGGCCGACCACCGGTTCGACGCCCAGGAAGGGAAGGAAGTTGGACTCGACACTTCCCACCCGCACCAGTTCCGGGTCGCCCTTTGCCTGAAAGAGGGTCTCGTAGCCGCTGATGAGGGTGAAGTCCTCGAAAAGCCGGGCGCGCTCCTTGTAGTCGCGATAATCCTTCGGATGAATGGCGGGCAAGGACTGGCCCGTGCCGAAGGTGTGCCACACCACGGCGAGGCGGTCCGCATCGCGGTAAGGAAGAGGCCGGAGCAGCGCCCCGTTGACCACGCTGAAGACCGCGACGTTGGTGCCGATGCCGAGAGCGAGGCTCAACACCGCAACCACCAGCAGTCCGGGCCGGCGCAGAAGGGCGCGGAAGGCGACGTTGAGGTCGCGGATCAAGAGAGCCATCCCATGCACTGAGACTACCTCGGGTTGTGATCTGATTCGCACCATGCCCTCCGCCCTCATCGCCGCAAGTCTCACTCAGCACACCGAACGTGTTCGCCAGCGGATCCACGCGCTCGTCGAACCCCTCTCCCTGGATCAGCTCTGGCTTCGGCCGTACGGGTACGGCAACTCGGCCGGCCATCTCATCCTTCATCTCACCGGCAACTTGAACTACTACATCGGCGCGTGCATTGCCGGCACCGGCTACGTGCGCGACCGGCCAAAGGAGTTCGCCGACCCGTCGCGACGAACCAGGGACGACGTGCTGCGCGATTTCGACGCCGCGATCGACATGGTGATCGCGACCCTGGCCGCGCAGGGCGAAGCCGACTGGGGTGCGGCGTTTCAGGGGACCGGCGCCGAGGACGTGAAGGACCGTTTGAACATGTTCGTCCGCTGCGTGGCCCATCTCGACCACCACACCGGCCAGATGATCTACATCTGCAAGGAACTCACGCGCTGACCCCGGGGTTTGGAAGGACGAGCGGCGTCGCGTTCTCCTGCTAGGCCAGAACCGACGCCACCCGAACCCGCTCTCCGCTCTCGCGCGCTCGGTGCGCGGCCACCGCGATCCGGATGGCCTCGACCCCGTCGTCAATGGTGATCGGGGCCTTGCCGCCGCTCAACACGTTCCGCGCGAAATTCTGGAGCTGCACGGTGTAGGCCCTCTCGAATCGTTCCATGAAGTGCGGCACGGTGTCATGGGCGATGGAGTTCTTCGTCATCACGAAGAGCGGAGTCTCCCGCAGATAGCCGATCCGAAGCGTGCCCGCGTCGCCCAGGAGCTCCGTGGAAATGTCGTAGCCGTAGATGCCGTTGCGGGAGAGGTCGACGACCCCGAGCGCGCCGCTTGCAAAAGTGAGGCTCACCACCGCGTTGTCGATATCGCCCACCGTGTTGAGCTCCGGATAGGCGAGGGTTCCGCCGATGGCGGTCACCGACTCGACTTCGCCCATGAAGAAGCGGGCGAGATCGAAGTCATGGATTCCCATGTCCAGAATCATGCCCCCGCTGCTCTTCGGATCCGCGTATTCGAGGGAGGTGCGATACGGGTCGCGTGAGGTGGACTTGAACAGGACCACCTTCCCGATCGCGCCTTCCTGGAGCCGGGCCTTGGCCGCGGCGTAGCCCGCGTCGAACCGGCGCATGAAGCCCATCTGGAAGAACGTGCCCGTCGCTTCGATGGCGGCCTTCATCTCCAGGGTCTCGGCGATGCTCAGGGCCGGAGGCTTCTCGCAGAAGGTCGGCTTCCCCGCGCGGGTGGCCATGACGGAGAGATCCTTGTGGGTGCTCGTCGGACTGACGATCACCACTGCCTCGACATCGCGGTCGGCGATGAGGGCGGCGGGCTCGCTGTACTTTCCAGGCACATCGAATTCGCTCGCGACCTCCTCGACGGCGGCCTTCGCCACATCGCACACCGCCACCACGCGGGTTTCGGGGATGCGGGAGGCGAGGTCCCTCGCGTACACGCGACCCAGGCGCCCCAGGCCGATGACCCCGACGTTGATCCGCTTCTTCCCGCTCATTTCACCTCTCCTCCCTTGACCAGTTCAATCTTCACCGTTTGCTCCGCCGGCACGGCTTCGCCCTTGATCAGGCGGGCCGCGCTCTCGACCGCCAGCCGTCCCATCTCGGAAGGCGACTGAGCAACCGACGCCACCATCGTCCCGTTCGCGATCGCCTTGCGCGCATCCTCCACCGCGTCGAAGCCGATGACCTTGATCTTCCCGGCCTTCCCCGCCGCGGCAATCGCCTCGATGGCGCCGAGCGCCATCATGTCGTTGCAGGCGAACACGCTGTCGATCTCCGGGTGCGACTGAAGCATGTTCTGGAAGACGGTGAAGCCCTGGTCTCGTTCCCAGTTGGCGGTCTGCGAGGCGACCACCTTGATGCCCGGCGAATCCTTGGTGGCGTCACGGAACCCCTTGAGTCGCGAGTCCCCCGTCTCGTGGCCCGGGATTCCTTCGAGCAGGGCCACCTTGGCCTTGCCGCCGGTGATGGCCACGAGCTCGGCCCCCGCGACCCGTCCGCCTTCGTAGTTGTCCGAACCCACGAAACTCTGGACCGTAACCCCAGCCGCGGAAGCCGCCGCGGGGTCGAGTCTCGTGTCGACGACCACGATGGGGATGCCCGCGGCCTTGGCTTTGGCGAGCACGGCCACGATCTCACGCGACCCACTCGGGGTTATGAGAAGCGCCTTGATCCCGGTCTGGATCAGGTTCTCGACGATCTGCATCTGCTTCTCGACGTCGACTTCCCGCTCCGCCGCCTGAACCACGAGGTCGAGGCCCAACGGGCCGGCCGCGGTGGTAGCGCCCTTCTGCATGTCGATGAAGAACGGGCTATTCAGAGTCTTCAGGACCAGGGCGACGCGGGGCCGCGCGGGGGTCTTCGAATCGGCGGGAGGGTTCGGCGCGCCGCAAGCGGCCAGGGCAAGGGCGGCAAGACCGAGGGCGAAAAGGGTTCTGAGCTTCATGACGAGGAGGGCTCCTTGGGGAATCTTCTATCTCAGGGAACGACGCGAAGTGACGAGGGAATCGACCAGCACGGCCACGATGATGACCATGCCGATGACGATCTGCTGCAGGAAGGAAGAGATGCCCAGCAGATTCAGGCCGTTGCGAAGGACGCCCATGGTGAGCGCGCCGATCAGCGTACCGCCGAGGGTGCCCGCTCCGCCGGTGAGGCTGGTGCCGCCGATGACCACCGCCGCGATGGCATCGAGTTCGTAGTTCATGCCCGCGATGGGTTGGGCGGAGTTGAGGCGCGCGGTCAGCAGCACCGAGGCGCATCCCGCGGTGAGGCCCGAGACGATGTAGACGACGGTCTTGTGGAATCCGACCGCCACCCCCGAGAGCCTCGTCGCCTCCTCGTTCCCGCCGATCGCGTACACGTAGCGGCCGAAGCGGGTTCGGTTCAAGAACACCGAAGCGAGCGCATAAAGAAGGATGGTGAGGGGGATGGGCAGGGGAACCCCCAGGATGCGGCCGGTCGAAAGCCAGCGCAGTCCCTCGGCGAATCCGGAGATCGGCCGCCCGTCGGTGAAGAGCAGGGCCGCTCCCCGGGCGACGCTCATCATGCCGAGAGTCGCTATGAAGGGCGGCAGCTTGCCTCGCGTGATGAGGAGCCCGCTCAGGAGGCCGCACAGGGAACTGGTGAAGACCCCGGCCGAAATCGCCGCGGGCAGGGGCCAATCGGCCTGCAGTCGGTTGGCCATCACCACCCCCGAGAGGGCCACGAGAGACCCCACCGACAAATCGATGCCCGCGGAGAGGATCACGAAGGTCATGCCCACCGCTATCACGGCGTTGATCGAGGTCTGCTCCATCACGTTCAGCAGGTTCGAGGTGGTGAAGAAGAAGGGCGACAGGTAAGAGAGGAGAGCGCAGAGGAGGAGGAGCCCGGCGAGCGTCCCCACCCGGCGATTGTGCAGCAGGGCGAGACGGAGCCCTCTCACGCCACCCTCCCGAGCGCCGCGGCGAGGAGAGCCTCCTGGGTGGCGCCCACCGCGCCGAATTCCGCGGCGATCCGCCCGGCGCGCATCACCAGGATCCGGTCGCTCATGCCGATCACCTCGGGGAGTTCCGACGAGATCATGAGGATGGCGGCGCCCGCGGCAGTGAGTCGGTTCATCAGCTCATAGATCTCCACCTTGGCCGCGACATCGATCCCCCGGGTCGGCTCGTCCATGATCAGCACGTCGACCCCGGCCGCGAGCCACTTCCCGAGCACGATCTTCTGCTGATTGCCGCCCGAAAGCGACGAGGCCCGCTGTTCGATGCCGGGAGTCTTGATGCGAAGCTCGTCGACATACTTCCTGGAAAGGCTGGCCTCGAGTCCCGCATCCACGAAGCCGCGCCGCGTGATCGCGCGCGCCGAGGTCAGAGTGAGGTTCTCGCGAACGCTGAGCCCGAGGACCAGGCCCTGGGTCTTGCGATCCTCAGGCAGAAGGCCAAGGCCGCTCGATACGCCTTGCCAGGGGGACCGGATCAACGCTATCCGGCCGCGCACCGTGACCTGCCCGCCTCCGGACCGGTCGGCTCCGAACAGGCATCGTGCCAGCTCGGTTCGCCCCGCACCGAGAAGGCCGAAGAGCCCGAGCACCTCTCCCTTGTGAAGAGCGAAGCGGATGTCGTGGAGCGCGCCTGGGCGCGAGAGGCCTTCAACTCGGAGGGCCTCCTCGCCCGGCTCCACCCTTCGCCGCGGGAAGTGATCCCCCACCGGCCGTCCCACCATCAGGCGAATGAGCTCATCCAATTCGACCTTCCCGACGTCATGGGTGGCCACGTTGCGGCCGTCGCGAAGCACGCTCACCCGATGACCGATGCGAGAGACTTCGCTGAGCCGGTGCGAGATGTAGAAGATCCCGACCCCGCGTTCGAGCAGGCGAGCCATCGCCGCGAAGAGCTGGTCGATCTCAGACGCCGTGAGCGCGGAGGTGGGCTCGTCCATCACCAGGATGCGCGCATCCTCGGCGAGCGCTTTCGCGACCTCCACCATCTGCTGCTCGGCGATGCCCAGCAATCCCACCGGCTGGTCGAGGTCGACGCTGACTCCGAGCCCGTCCAGCAGTTCGCGGGTTCGCGCCTCCATGGCCGCCGCGTTGAGCAGGCCGGAGGCGGTGGTGAGCTCCTTGCCCAGGAACACGTTCGCGGACGCGCTCAGGTGGGGAACCAGAGTGAGCTCCTGGTAGATGATGCTGATGCCCAGATCCCGCGCGGCCTTCGGCGATTCCACCCGCGCGGCTTTCCCCGAAACGAGGATCTCGCCTTCATCGGCCCGGAGCGCACCGCTCAGGATCTTCATCAGGGTCGACTTGCCGGCGCCGTTCTCGCCCATGAGGATGTGCACTTCGCCCGCCCGCAGGTCGAGATCCACTCCATCGAGGGCCATCACCCCCGGGAAGGACTTCCGGATGCCCCGCATCTCGAGAAGCAGGGGGCGAGGCAGAGGACTCCGGGACGGAGTTTGCGGGTTTGGGCTTGACAGGGGAGCAGCCTCCGGGGACCAGGTTGCTTGGAGCGTTCCAATCAGACTAGCACCGCCCGAGCCTCCTCGCTTGTGGTTCCAGCCGCGCTCGAACCTATGATCTCGCCCCCTCTTTCCCGAAGAACCGGAGCCCTCCCATGCTTTCCCTTGCCCTGTTCGCTCTTCTCGCCCTTCCGCCCGAGCTCTCGCCCGGCACCACTTACGACCCCGCGATCCCCACGATCAAAAAGGTCCTCGGCTACGACCACGGTGAGGAGGTCTCGACCGGAGAAGGGTTCGTCGCGTACTTCAAGGCGCTCGAGGCCGCGTCCTCCGGGCGCGCGAAGGTGGTCGAGTACGCGCGGACCTACGAGGGGCGGCCTCTGGTCGTGATGTTCGTGGGCACGAAGGAGCGGATCGCCGCCCTCGACGCGATCAAGGCGGACATGAAGAAGCTGGCCGATCCGCGCGGGGTGTCGCCCACGGAGATCGCGGCCATCGTCGAGCGCTCCCCCGTCATCACCTGGCTCATCCACGGCGTGCACGGCAACGAGATCTCGTCGGGCGATGCGGCCATGGCCGAGGCGTATCAGCTCCTCGCCGCCACGAACGACCCCGCGGTCCAGACCATCATGCGGGAATCGATCGTGATGATCGACCCCATGCAGAACCCTGACGGTCGCGCGCGTTTCAACTTCCAGAATCTGCAGGGCCGGGCCGCCTCGCCCGACTCCGAGCCGCTCTCCGCCGAGCACGACGAGCCCTGGCCGGGCGGGCGCAGCAATCACTACCTCTTCGACCTCAATCGCGACTGGCTCGCCATCACTCAGCCCGAGACCGCGGGCCGGGTGAAGCTCTTCCTCGATTTCTTCCCCCAGGTCACGGTCGATCTCCACGAGCAGGGAGGGGACGCGACCTACTACTTCCCGCCCGCCGCCGCTCCGAAGAATCCCTTCCGCACCCAGACCCAGACCGACTGGCTCGACCGGATCGGCCGGGCGAACGCGGCCCGCTTCGACGAACGCGGCTTCGCCTATTTCATCCGGGAGATCTACGACTCGTTCTACCCGGGCTACGGCGCGTCGTGGCCCATGGCCCAGGGCTCGATCGCGCATACCTTCGAGCAGGCGTCCTCGCGAGGACTCCTCTTCCGTCGCACGGACGGAAACGACCTCACGTTCAAGGACGGGGTCGTGCACCACTTCACCGCGGCGATGCGCACGGCGCTGACCGCGGCCGAGAACCGCAAGGCGCTGCTGAACGACTTCGTCGCGTTCCGGAAGACCGCGGTCGACGAAGGGGGTTCAAAGGAGTACGTGCTGATCCCGGGCAGCGAACCCTCGCGGGCCCGCCGTCTTGCGAGGCTGCTGGTCGCGCAGGGCATCGAGGTGTTTCGGGCGGATGAGGTCTCGGGCACGCCCGACGCGGCCCTGCGCACCAGGGCGGGCACCACCATCATGAAGAGCGCCGCCTATCCCGCCGGTTCGTACATCATTCCCCTGGCCCAGCCCACCGAACGCCTCATCAAGAACCTGCTCGACCGGGATGTCCCCATGGATCCGGACTTCCTCAAGAAACAGGAAGAGCGCCGCGCGCGCCTGCTCCCCGATCAGTTCTACGACATCACGACCTGGAGCCTGCCCGCGCTCTTCGATGTCGATTGCGTCGTGTCGGAAACGAAGCTCTCGGGCAAACGGTCACGCTTCGATGCGGAAAGAGTCGAAGCGCCCGAGGTGAAGGCGGCAACGGTCGCGTACCTCGTGCCCTGGGGGTCAGCCGCGGCGGCCGCCATGGCGGAGGCCGCGCGCTCCGGAGTCCTGGTGCGCAGCGCCGACGATCCCTTCTCGCTGGCCGGCCGAAAGTACGGCATCGGCACCGCCATCATCCGGGTGGCCGAAAATCCCGGAACCCTCCGCGCGAGCCTGCAGACACTCGCCGCGAAATGGGGGATCGAGATCGTGGCTGCCAACAGCGGCTTCGTCGATGAAGGCGGCATCTCGATCGGCAGCAACCAGGTCCTGCCCCTCAAGGCGCCGCGCGTCCTCCTGATGTGGGACGCGCCGACCTCGTCCCTCTCCGCGGGCTGGGCGCGGTACGTGCTCGAGCGCCGCTTCAATCAGCCGGTGACCGCGATGCGGGTGTCAACCATGCGCCGCGCCGACCTCCGCAAGTACGACGTCATCGTGATGCCGAACGGCAACTACGACGGAGTTCTGGGAGACTCCGATGTGACGAGGCTCAAGGACTTCGTGCGCATGGGAGGCACCCTGATCACCATCAGCGAGGCCTCGCGCTGGGCCTCGCGGGACAGGGTCGCTCTGCTCTCGACCGACACCGAGCTCAAGGACGGGCGCAGCGACGAAACGACCGAGGCGAAGAAGGCGGATCCTGGAGGGACCAAGGGCTTCGACTACAACCGCGCCATCACCCCCGATCGTCCGCGGCCCGATGTCATCGCGGGCGCCATCCTACGGGGCACCCTCGACACCGAGCACTGGCTCTCCGCCGGCCTCGATTCCGAGTTCCAGGTGATGGTGGACGGCCAGCGCGTCTTCACCCCGTTGAAGCTCGACAAGGGCGTGAACGTGGGCGTCTACGCGGTCGCGGACAAGCTCGCAGTGAGCGGGATCGTGTGGAAGGAGAACAAAGACTCGTACGCGCAGAAGGCGTTCCTGATCGACGAGCCTCTGGGCGCCGGCCACGTCATCGCCTTCGCCGAGGAGCCGAACTTCCGCGCCTACGCCCAGGCCTCCGAACTGCTCTTCATGAACGCGGTCCTGCTCGGGCCCTCGCGTTAGGAAAGGGCTAGAGCCACTTCGCCTTCTTGAAGCGATACACGAGGTAAGCGTCGATCCCCACCATCAGGGTGATGGAGAAGGGATACCCGTAGATCCACTTGAGCTCGGGGATGTGCTCGAAGTTCATGCCGTAGACCCCGGCGATCATGGTGGGCACCGCGGCGAGGGCGGCGTAGGCCGCGAGCTGTTTGGTGATCTCGTTCTCCTGCATGGTGATGAGGGAGAGATTGACCGAGATCGCGGTGATGACCATGTCGCGCGAGGAGTCGATGGTCTGCTTCAGCCGGAGCAGATGGTCATAGACATCGCGGAAGTAGTCGTCCAGACCCGAGCAAATGGGAGGGACGCGGCCTCCGTGGAGCTTGCTCGTGACTTCGAGCAGGGGGCTCGTGGCCCGGTCGAGGACCATCAGCTTGCGCTTGAGGCTGTAGAGGGCCTCGATGTGCTCCCGCGTGGTCTGGCCGGAGAAGATGCGCTCCTCGATCTCGTCGATCTCCTCGGAAAGCGCGTCGAGCACCGGGAAATATCGATCGACCACGGCGTCCATGAGGGCATACAACACGTAGGCCGGACCGTGCCGAAGCAACTCCGGCTCCTGCTCCGAGCGCTTGCGCACGTCGGCGAACCCCTGCTGGGAGTCGCGGCGCACCGTGACCACATAGCCCGGGCCCACGAAGATCGCGACCTCGCCCGCGTGGAGCTCCTTCTCGATCGGCTCGAGGATCTGGAGGACCACGAAGAGCGAGGTTCCGTACTCATCCATCTTCGGCCGCTGATGGCCGTGGTGCGCGTCCTCCACCGCGAGTTCGTGGAGATCGAACTCCTCCTGAAGAATCTCGAGCTCGCCCGGGTCCGCGTCCTTGAGGGCCACCCAGACGAAGCAATCGAGCCGGCTCTTGTAGTCCTTGATCTCGCTGAGGGAAATGTCCGCGAGTTTCTTGCCCTTCTCGTAGGCCGCGCAGTTGACGAGCATGAAGCTTCCCGACTCTCCTGTTCTTGGCGATGAATCCCCGGAACCGCGGCGGGAGGATACGCTTGAAGCGGGTCTTATAGATGTCGTCTCTTCGAGGTCAGATCCAGGCGAGCGCAAAGCTCACGAGCGCCCCGATCGCGATCGCGGGGGCCAGCCGCCTGATGAGCTCGATCGGCGAGACCGAGGCGAGGCCGGAGCAGTAGACGACCACCGCGGCCACCGGCGACATCGTGCGTCCAAACGCCCCGCCAAAACAGGCGAGGGCCGCGAGTCGAACCGGGTCTTCGCCGGCCCCGAGACCGGGCAGGAAGGTCTGCGCGAAGGTCAGGATGGGCCCGGAGCCCGATCCGGACAGAAGGGACAACGCCCACGGGAATCCCGCGGCGAGCAGGGCGAGGAAGCCAAGGGCGCGCGCGGCCTCGAGGAGTTGCGCGGAGAGTCCAACCGCGGCGACCCCCGCCCCGAAGCACTGGGCGGTGATGGTGAGCGAAATGATGGTTCCATAGGCCTCCCCGATCCCCGTGAACATCGCACGCGTGAGCTTCTGGATGTCGCTCCGCGCGACCACGAGGGCGAGGACCACTCCGATCAGCATGGCCCGCACGATGGGCAGAGAGCCCGCGAACGGCTTCCAGTCGTCGCCGGGGGGAAGGGTAAGCAGGAAGGCGAGCGGCGCCACGCCGCCGTAGGCGAGCAGGAGCAGGGCGATCGGAACCACGGGCACGAGGGCGTGGAGGAGGCTCACCTTGAAGTCCCCCGCCTCGGCCACGGTTTCGGCCTCCGCCGCGCCCTCGCGCCGTCGATGAAGCAGGGCGAAGACCAGCGCGGCGGTGACCGCGCCCCCGAGGCTCGCCGGAATGACGCGCGCGGAGAGCTGCGCGGGCACGATATTGGCCACGGAAGCGATCGCCACCACATCCTGGGCGCCCGGGTTGAGGAGATCGCCGCCGAAGGAAGCGCCGAGCAGCAGGGCGGCGCCTGAAACCTCCTTCGAGAAACCCGCGGCGAGCAGGAGGGGAAAGAGGATCGGACCGATGGCCGCGGCCGTGCTCGTCTGCGAAGAGACGGCCATGTTGACGAGATACGCGACGAGGATTCCGCCGGGGAGCATGAGCGGCCGCACCTTCCGAATGGGGAGGAGGAGGAGATGCACGAGGTGCTTGTCGCAGCCGGTCGCGGACACCACCGCCGCGAATCCCATGGCCGCGCAGATCGGCCCGACCATGCCCGCCACCATGGCCCGGCCGAAGGTGTCGAAGAGCAACAAGGGGCGGCCGGCGAGAACGCCGAGAACGAGGCCCGCGCCGAGGAGAACCAGGCGCACTTCGAACCTGCGGACCATGAAATACACGGTCGCGGCCACGACGATCAGGGACAGGAGGAAGATCAGGGGGACACTCTTCTCGGTCGAGTGTAGACGCAGGCGATCCGTCCCTGAACCAGGGGTTCGGAAGTAGTCTTGTCGGTCACGACATGGCCAAGGAGAACCCCGCGAACGACGTGCTCGAACGGACCGACACGGTCAAGAAGGAGAAGAAGACTCCGCCCTACCGGGTCCTCCTGATGAACGACGACTACACGCCGATGGAGTTCGTGGTCGAAGTCCTGATGGACATCTTCGGCAAGGGCGAGGCGGAGGCGGTCCACATCATGCTGAAGGTGCACGTGGAAGGCTCAGGACTCGCCGGCGTCTACCCCTTCGAGATCGCCGAGACCAAGGTCGAGGAGGTTCACGCCCGCGCGCACGCTGAGGGCCATCCCCTCAAGGCAACCCTGGAGGAGGGCGAAGCGTAAGGGCTGGGATAGGCTTTCGAGGTGACTCCTCTGAAGGTTGAAGCCCCCTCCCCGGACGCCATCCGGGCGAATCGCGCGCGCCTCGGCGATCTCGTCGTCACCACCCCGATCCGTGAGCTCGTGGACGACGCGCTCGCCGCCTTTGTGGGCGCGTCGACGCGGGTCTGGCTGAAGGAAGAGCTGTTCCAGCGCACCGGCAGTTTCAAGCCGCGGGGCGCGCTCTCGGTGATGCTCGACCTCGACGCCGCGGCCCTCAAGCGCGGGGTCACCGGGGTCTCCGCGGGCAACCACGCCATCTCCCTCGGGTACTCGGCCCGCCGCCTCGGCACCACCGCGAAGGTGGTCATGCCGAAGAGCGCCAACCCGTTCCGGGTCCAGGTGTGCCGCGAACTGGGGGCCGAGATCGAGCTCGTCGACAATGTCCACGAGGCCTTCGCGCGCGTGAAGGAGATCGAGGCGAACGAGGGCCGCACGTTCGTGCATCCGTTCGAGGGCCCGAAGACCGCGCTCGGAACCGCCTCGGTGGGCATGGAGTTCATCGATCAGACTCGGGCCGCGGGGGTCAACCTCGACGCGGTGATCGTGGCCGCGGGTGGAGGGGGCCTCACCGGCGGCGTCGCCTGCGCGGTCAAGCAGATGAGTCCTGAGACCGCGGTCTACGTGGTTGAGCCTGAGGGGGCGGACAGCCTCAATCGCAGCTTCAAGGCCGGCACGCCCCAGTCCATCGAGGCGGTGCGCACGATCGCCGATTCCCTCGGCGCGCCGCGCTGCGAGCCTTACTCATTCGAACTCAATCGGATGTTCGTGGACGAGATCGTGCTCGTGAACGACGACCAGATCCGCGAAGCCATGCGCCTGCTTTTCCGCGTCGCGAAGCTCTCGGTGGAGCCTGCCGGAGCGGCCGCCCTCGCCGCGCTGATACACCCCCTGCGCTCCCGCCTCGAGGGAAGAACCGTGGGAGTGGTGGTGTGCGGCGCGAACATCGACCCCGAGACGTTCTGCCGCCAGCTCCTTCCCTAGAGGCGGCGGGGGGGCCGCGAGCCTCCGTATTAGCATTCGAACAGCGTCCACCCTCGAGGAGAAAAGACATGAAAGCACTCTCCGGTCTGACTCTGATGACCCTGCTCGCCGTTCCCTTCCCGGGGACGGCCTCCGCCCAGACCGCGCCTCCCTCGGCTCCACCCCCGGCATCGACCGCGCCCGCCGAACTCGTGGCCGAGATCAAGGCGAAGACGAAACAGTTCACCGAGGCGATCGTCTCGAAGGACCTCTCCGTCCTCGACAAGATGTTCGAATCGCAGGCGGGCAACGTCTATTACGACATCAACGAAGGACCGCTCCTCACCTTCGACCGGCTCAAGCGGGTGTGGACGGCGGCCATCACCAACTTCACCATCTCGAAGTTCGACTTCAACGACGATGTGAAGATCGACAAGGTGGGCGACGTTCTGGTCCAGACCGGAACCTGGACTCAGACTCAGGTGACGAAAGCGGGGGCGAGCCGCGACATCGTGGGCCGGGTCACGGTCTTGTGGCGAAGGACCGGCACCGAGTGGCGGGTGTTCCACTATCACGGGTCGATCACTCCCCCCCGTCCGCCCGTGCCTCCGCGGCCGCCGGTGGCTCCCACCGCTCCCCTCCAGCCGCCCTACTAGAAACGACGGGGCGGGCTCCCCCAAAGGTCCCGCGCCGGCGAAAGGACTCGAATGTCGATCCGTCGCCAAATCGGAGCACTCGCCTTCGGCCTCCTCGGCGCCTTCGCCCTGATCGCCAGCCAGGATGCGGTCCGCGCTCAAGGGGGCAAAGGGTCGCCCTTCGACCTCGCCATCACCGGGGCGAGAATCGTCGATGGCTCGGGGAATCCGTGGTACCGGGGAGACGTTTATCTGAGCGGAGGAACCATCGCCGCGATCGACGTGGGGCATCGTGCCTGGCCGGCGAAGAAGACCATCGACGGCCGCGGCCTCGTCCTCGCCCCCGGCTTCATCGACATTCACACCCACGCTCGTCGCGCCATCCTCGAAATCCCCACCGGCGAGAACTACGCGCGGCAGGGGGTCACCACCCTCATCGAAGGGCCGGATGGCAGCTCGCCCATTCCGCTGCGGGCGTACCTGGAGCAGGTGCAGAAGGTGACGACCTCCGTGAACTTCGGCGCCTTCATCGGCCAGGGCTCGATCCGCGAAAGCGTGATCGGCCCCAACGACCGCAAAGCCACCGCTGACGAAATCACCCGCATGCAGGAAATCACCCGCCAGGGCATGCGGGACGGCGCCTTCGGCCTGTCCACCGGTCTCTTCTACGTTCCGGGCACGTTCACGCCAACCGAGGAAGTCACGGCCCTCGCCAGGGTGGCGGGCGAGATGGGCGGGATCCACGTCTCGCACATGCGCAACGAGGCGAAGGACGTGGTGAAGAGCGTCGATGAGACCATTGCCATCGGCGAGAACGGCTTACTGCCCACTCAGGTCACCCACCACAAAGTGATCGGCAAGGGGAACTGGGGCGCCTCGACCGAGACCCTCGCCCACGTGGCCGCGGCCCGCGCGCGGGGGGTGGACGCCACCCTCGATCAATACCCCTACACCGCCTCGTCGACCGGCATCAACGCCCTGCTTCCATCCTGGGCCCAGGATGGCGGACGCGAAGCGACCCTGAGGCGGCTGAAGGATCCGGAGACCCGGGCCAGAATCAAGGCGATCGTGGTCGAGAACATCAAGTTCGACCGGGGCGGGGGCGACCCGAAGAACATCCAGATCGCCTCGGCCGGATTCGACCCCTCCCTCGCCGGAAAGAACCTCGCGCAGATCACGGCCGCCCGGGGGGTCGCGATCACCATAGAGAACGCGGCCGACACCGCCCTCGACATCATCGAGAAGGGCGGAGCGTCCGCGAACTCCCACGCCAACAACGAGGAAGATCTGGTGAGGATCCTCCGTGACCCCAACTCCATGGTCGGTTCCGACGGCGAGGTCATCCACTTCGGAGTGGCCGCCCCGCATCCTCGCGGGTATGGGACCTTCGTTCGGGTTCTCGGCCGCTATGTGCGCGAACTCAAGGTCATCACCCTCCAGGAGGCGATCCGCAAGATGACCTCCTTCCCCGCCCAGAGGCTCGGCCTCTTCGATCGCGGCCTGATCCGGCCGGGCATGGTCGCGGACCTCGTGCTCTTCGACGAGAACGAGATCGCGGACAAGGCCACCTTCGAGAACCCGCACCAGTACGCGGTGGGCGTGAAGTCTGTGCTCGTGAGCGGCGAGGTCATCTTCGACGGCAAGGCCATGACCGCCGCGCGGCCCGGAAAGATCCTGAAGGGTCCCGCGGCCGAGTGGTAGCTACCACTCGCTCTCGGGGATGAACCGCGGCGGCCCCTGGCGCGGCTGAAGATCCACCACCACCGGCTTGTTCACCGGCCGATAGCGCTCGTCGCAGATCGCGGCGTTCACTTTGTCTCCGTAGACGCCATAGCCTTCGTGGATGTGGCCGAAGACGGAAAGCCGAGGCTTCACCCGGGCCATGGCCAGGGCGAGATCCGCGCAGCCCACGTCGTCGCCGTTGACGGTGCGATCGGCCGTTCCCATGGGCGGCCCGTGGGTGATGAGGACGTCGACACCCGGGGGGATGAGCGACCACTTCGCCGCGATCTCCTCTCCGCGCCGGAGGTTGAACGCCCAGTCCAGGAACCATGGCTGCCAGGGCGCGCCCCAGAAGCGCAGGCCGCCGAGCGTGACCTCGGATTCGAAGAGGTAATGGACTTCGGCGGGCAGAAGGGATCGGGCCACCCGGGGTTCCCGCTCGAAGAGGAAATCGTGATTTCCCGCCACCACGATCTTGTGGGGATGGGGCCTCGTCCCCAGCCACGCGCCGAAGGCTCTCACTTCGGCCTCGCTGCCGCGCATGGTGAAATCGCCGGCGTGGATGAGAGCGTCGCCTTCGGGCAGATGAAGGATGTGCTGCTGGTTGTGCGTGTCGGAAATGAGGACGAGGCGCATCGGCCGTAGTCTAGGATGGGCGCCCCGGAGCGAGGGCTCGCGAAGGCCGCGGCCGAGGCCCTCGCCTAGAATGTTCGTTTCCCGAAAGCGCCCCCAAAAACCCGATGAACCCGCACGAAGAAGACCACCGGATCCGAGAGGTTGTTCCCGACCTCCGGCGGGAGTGGATGGTCATCGTGCGAAGACGGCGGTTGCTCATCGGTCTCACTCTCCTTTCCCTCTCGGCGAGCCTCGTCTACAGCTACGGCGTGCTGCCGCTGTATGAGAGCTCCGCGGTCATCTCGATCAGCCAGACCGTGCCCAACCAGCCCCTGGCCCGGCTCAGCCTGACCGCACAGAGACTCGCGGAGGTGGTGGAGCGTGAGATCACCCGGATGACCAGCCGCGAGTTCGCGGCCGCTCTCTTCACTCAATTGGGGCCGCGGGAGCGGGACGAGATCGCCCGGCGATCGGTGAGGCCCTGGTACAACCGTTTTCGCTTCCTGGCCGAGGCGGAGACCCCGGCCAAGATGGATCCGGCGAGCGGAAGTGATCTGCTTCTCTCCCGGCTCGCGGTCGAACCGAAGAGCGGCTCGAGCTGGGTCGAGATCAAGGTGCTCGGCTTCGATCCGGAGATGGCCGCCGCGATCGCCAACGCGGCGGTGGCCGCGTACATGAAGGAAACCGAAGAAGCCAACCGTCAGACCATCGAGGCTTCGCGCGCCGCGCTCGAGACGAGCATGGAAACGCAGGAGAAGAAGCTGGGCGACCAACTGAGCGGCCTGAGGGGCCTCGCGACCGAGGGAAATCAGGGCGATCTCAACGTTCGAAGAGAGGCTCTGCAACGGCAGATCCGCGGATTCCAGGATGCCCTCGTCGCCGCCCAGACCGCGCGCGTGGGCCAGGCCGCCACCAGGCGTGACGCCGCGGAGATGGACGCTTCGAGCCTGGCCGCGGATCCCGCGATCCAGGCCGCCCAGGCCCGCGTCAACGAGCTCGAGGATCGCAATCGCCAGCAACTCACGACCCTCGGGGCCATGCACCCGGACGTGGTCGCGGTGGAGGCGCAGCTCGAGGCGGCGCGCACGCGACTGAAGAATGCGCTCGCGGCCGCCCAGCGAGCGCCGTCCATCGCCTACGACCTGGCGGTCAAGGAGGAGGCGCGGATTCAGAGCAACCTGCAGCGCCTGCAAAGCGAGCTTTCCGACCTCGACAAGGAGTCTTTGTCCTACACCGTGGGCGCCAAGAAGGCGGAGGCGAGCCGGATCGCCCTCGAACAGATGATCCAAAGGCTGGATACCGCCGCCCCCACCATCCTGACCACCGAGGTCATCCGGGAGGCGACCGCCCCGTCGGAGCCCGCCTCGCCGCGGCCCGCCCGCAACCTCCTCGCCGCCCTCGTGGGCGGGCTGATCGCCGGCCTCACCCTCGCCTGGGGTCTCGATCGTTTCGACGACTCCATTCAATCGCCGGACGACGTGAAGGACATCCTGGGCCTCCCCTTTCTGGGCGTGGTTCCTCTGGTGCCGCACCTTCCCCACGGAAGCATCGCGGCCGGGCTCGACGACACTCGAACCGGATTCTCCGACGGCCTGCGGGTGGTCCGGACCAACATCGTGTACGGAAGCGTGCGGCTGCGGCCGAAAGTCCTGGTCTTCACGAGCGCCTCCCCCGGCGAAGGAAAGTCCACGGTGGCCGCAGCCATCGCCATGCTGCTGCACGAGACTCAGGCGCGCGTCCTGCTGATCGACGGAGATCTTCGTCGTCCTACCGTGCACACGCTTTTCGAAGTCTCGACGGAAACCGGGCTGTCCGATCTGCTGGCCCAGGAACCGCCCATCACCCTGAAGGCGGCTCAGGGCGCCATCGACGTGCTTCCCGCGGGCCCCCCCCTCACCGTCTCCGCCGCCCGGCTCGGCTCGCCGAACATGCGATCACTGCTCGATCAGGCGCGGGAGAAGTACGACTGGGTCATCATCGACTCGCCCCCCTCACTCGGCCTGCCCGACGCATCGGTGCTCGCCACTCTGGCCGACGGGGTGGTGATCATCTGCTCGGGCGATAAGACCCCGCGTCAGGCGCTACGGTCGGTCACCGATCAACTCCGCTCCGTGGGAGCCCAAGTCATCGGCGTGGTCCTGAACCGGGTGAACATGGACAGGCACTCGTACTACTACGGCCGTTACTACTCGGCCTATTACGGGGCCGAGGGCAAGGCCGCGCAGAAGTCCGCCTAGGCCGCCCGCGTCTTCCTCTCGTCGCGGCGGAAGACGAGATCTCCGTCCTTGCCGGGCTCGATGGTCAGTGTGTCGCCTTCGCGGAAGTGGCCGGCGAGGATCTGAAGGGCAAGCGGGTTCTCGACCATCCTCTGGATGGCCCGCTTGAGGGGACGAGCCCCGAAGATCGGGTCGTAGCCCACGTGGGCGAGCAGGGTCGCCCCCTCTTCGGAGAGGTTCACCTCGATCTTCTTCTCCGCTACCCGCTTCTTCAGATCCTGGAACTGGATCTCCACGATGCGGCGGATCTGGGCCTCGCCCAGCGCGCCGAAGGTGACGATCTCGTCGATGCGGTTCAGGAACTCCGGCCGGAAGGTCCGGCGCAGCGCGTCCATGAGCCGGCTCTTGAG
>CAZYEA010000020.1:0-29937 GCA_964646485.1 uncultured Acidobacteriota bacterium | reverse complement strand
TTGGGTGTTGGGGGGGCGGGTTTGGTTTCCCGCCCCACAACTTGGGGGCCCCAATTCACTTCGGCCTGGTATGTCGGGGGTTTGGGGGGGGGGGTCCGTTTACCGCCCCCCAACTTTGGGGCGCTGGATTCACTCCAGCGCCTGAAATGGTACAGACGCTCGGGATCGAACCGAGGACCTCCTGATCCACAATCAGGCGCTCTAACCAGCTGAGCTACGTCTGCCCGGCCAGTTTATTCGATTACGCCCAATCGAGCCATTCGTGGCGAGAGGACTCGGCTAGCGCGGGAAGGTGCTCGGTCGGTTCGACTCTGAGCGGGCTAAGGCTCGAGCGAACTCGGCGCGCCGCCGGATCCGCCCGGGCCCCGCGACCGCCTCACCTCCGCGAGACCCGAAGCACACAGCGCCAGAAAGGCGCCCACGTTCACGGTTGCGATACCCATCGAGAGTGGCCGGATCGGAAGGTCAACCCCGCCGACCCAGGCGGCGAGCGGGTTTGTGACCGCAGGGTCGAACAGGGAGAGGTTGGCGAGCAGGGTCAGCGAGAGCACGACCAAGAGCGCCCAGAGGCGACGGTCGCGGCCGGCCGCGAAGGCCAGCAATGGGACCACGGCTGCCATGTGGTTTTCGTGGAGCTCGGTCGCGAAGATGAAGAAGCCCATGCCGACGACGGAGGCGCCGAAGAAGAGAGCCCGCGGCCCCGCTTTGGCCCTTGCGGAGCTGCCCACGACAAGCACGCAGACGCCGAGGCAGGCGGCGAGCCCGAGCGCTCGCGGTGTCATCGGCCCGAGAAGCGGCTGCGCGTCCCCGACATCGTAGCCCTGGCCTCCGGTGAGCAGCCACCAGAGATTCGCCGCGTTGCACGAAACGAAGGGCTCGCCGCCGAAGGTGGAGCGGTAGAGCGCGTCGAGGCTCACTCCAAGCGTGCCGTGGAGAAGGAAGGGCAGGAAAACGAAGAACACCACCAAGGTCGCGGCAGCGAGGCCGCGCGCCAGGTCGCGGCAGGTGAAGCGGATCAGGGAGAGCCCAAGCACCAGCGGCACGAAAGCCCAGGCCTGCGGTTTGGTCACAGACGCCAACGCGAGAGCCGCCCAGGAGATGGTCAGGTGTCCAGCGGAGAGTGCGATCAGGCTCCACGTGACGAAGGCGATCCACACCGCGTCGTGTTGGCCCCAGAATGCCGTGTTGAAGACGACCGCCGGATTGAAGGCGTACGCCGCGGCGGCGGCCAGGCGCGCTCGAGGCTCGAGCCCGCGGGTGAAGAGAGCGAGGGCCAGCACGATCCCGGCGTCGGCGACGATGCCGGGAAGCTTGAGCAAAATCGTGAACCCGCGACTCGCTGCGAGGCGATCGTGAAGGTCGGTCCGGTCCAACTCAAAGTAGTTCAGGCGCCAGTCCCACATGGCTATGGACTCGGGGTTGAAGGCCCGATACGCCCCGCCGAGGGCGGCGCGCACATAGAGAATGAGCGGCAGGTTGTTGATGAAGAACCCGCCGGCCCAGTCCCGTCCGGTCAAGGCCGGGTCATTCGCGGCACTCGGCAGGTAGACCTCCGAAATCCCGCGCGTCAGCGCGAAGTGGACGGCCTGCTTGTGCTCGATGAGGTCGCCGTCGACCCCGAGGTATCCGTAACTGGGCGCGATCCAGCATCGCAGCAGGGTCGAGGCGAGCGCGATCACCCAAACCGATCGCGTTACGGGCCGGGAACTCGCGACCGCCGGAGTCTCCACCATGCCTCCAAGATACCCTGGCCTCGAATCATCGACCTCGCGGGCCCTCAATCCTTGAGAGACCCCTCCCGTGCGTCGAGGTAGTGCCCTCTCATCAGGGCCACGAAGGCGCGAGTGCCGATCCTCCGCTCCCGCCGGTGACGCCACCGCTCTCCGAGGACGTGGGGCAAGGCGAGAATGGCTGACCCGTAGGCCCGAAGAGTCACGCCGATGAGGTGACGGACGCTCGTTTGGGCGGCCAGCCGCCCCGCCGCTCCGCGCCCGGTCAAGGCTCCCCAGGCCTGAAGGGCCAGCCGCGCGACGGTGAAGGCAGGGCTCAAGACGACGAGGGTGAAGGGGAACGTCCGAAAAAGCACCAGGACCCGGTTCCGCTCCACGTAGAAGGCTTTCAGGCTTGAGTAGGCGCCGGCGCTTCGTGAGTAGTGGTGGTAGGCCACGGCCCTGGGAGCGAGCGCGCAGCCCCAGCCCGCCACGCGCCCCCGCAGGCCAAGTTCCGCGTCGTCGCCATAGAGGAAAAGGCACTCCTCGAACAAGCCGACATCGTCCAGCATGCGGCGGGCGTACAGCGCCGCCGCACCGCTCGGAAACAGGGCGGTGGAGCACCCGTCGTACTGTCCCTCATCTCTCTCCAGACGGCCTCGGCCGCGATTCAGCCCATCCGGATAGAGAAGGTGCCCGACGGTATCGATGACGTCGCGTTGCGAGTACTGGAGCACCTTCGCTGCCACCATGCCGATCGCCTTGTCGGCCTCCGCTGCTTTAACCAGCTCACCGACGAACGAAGGCGCGGCCACCGCATCGTTGTTCAGCAGCACCATGTAGCGACCTCGCGCCCTCCGAATCGCCAGATTGTTCCCGGCCCCGAACCCGAGGTTGCGGGAGGCCCGCAGCAGGCGCACACGATCACCGAACGTCGCCTCGATCTCCTCCGCGGACCCATCGTCCGACGCGTTGTCGACCACCACTACCTCGATGTCGTCGAAGTCCTGCTCGAGCAGGCTCCTCACCGATTCCGTGACGAAGCCGTGGCCGTTGTAGTTGAGCACGATCGCCGTCACCGCGGGAGCCTCGCTCACTGGAGCCGGGCCCGCAGGCGGGCGAATGCCTCGGCCTCGTCCGAATCGCTGACGAACGGGGAGCCGGAATCGACGAGCCTGCGCGCCCTTTGCACCTCCCCACGCTGAAGCGCCAGTTCCGCGAGATTCGCATAGGCGGGCGCGAAGGTCGGTTCGGCGGAGATCGCCGCCTCGAACTCGCTCGCCGCCTCGTCGTCGCGTCCCAGTCCTCGAAGAATCTGTCCCAGGTAGTCGTGGACCGAGGCCTCGCCTGATTTCCTCTGGAGGGCCGAGCGGAGCGCCCCAACGGCCTGGGTCGGGCGGCCCCGCTCCCCGTAGTAGACCCCCAGATTGGCCCAGTAGCGGTAGTTTGAGGGATCTAACTGCGTGGCCTGGAGAAAGAGTCCCTCGGCTCGTGGGTCGTCGCGTTCCGCGTAGGCCTCGGCCAGCGCACACAGCGCGTCGGGGGCGTTGGGCGCCCGCGCAACCGCGTCTTCCCAGGCCCGAACCGGGTCGCCGAGCACACGTTGGTAGAAGAGGCTCCGGGCCGAAAGCACGACAATGACCAGAAGCCCAAGGCGAAGTCCGCCCACCCTCCAAACGAGGCCCCCAAGGGCGAAGGCCACGCCGATGCTGCCGAGGTAGGCGCGATGGTCGACGACCATCTCGTTGAGCGACACGATGGAAGAGGAGGGCAGCAATCCGGCCGCGAGGCACCAGAGCGCAAACGACCACTCGGGCCATCTTTGCCGCCTGACAACCGCGATCATCGCCATCCCCGCGGCCAGGAGCAGGAAGGCCACGGTCGTCCCTCCCGGCGGCCACGAGGCCGGAGGATGGTGGCGGTAGAGCGCCGGGTCGAGAGGGACGAGGGCGCGAACGAAGTAGAGGGGAAACGCGGCTGCCTGCGTAAGCAGGTACAGCCCCGGATCGATCGCGGGCGGCGGCAGCCAGGCGCCCGTAGCCAGGCGCCGAGCGACGAGCCCCATGGGCACCACCGCGAAGAAGCAGGCGTGGATCCAGGCCCGGCCCTTCAGTTCCGCGGCTCGTTGCCCCGAGACGAAGAAATAGTCCAGGAGGATCAAGATCAAGGGGAGGGCGGCGGCCTCCTCCTTGGTGGCAAGAGCGAGCAGGAAGAAACCCATGGCGCCGGCCAGGCGTCGGCGTGGCCCACCGTCGAGCACGCCGACCGCCATCCGAAGGCCCGCCAGTGTGAGCAGCGTCGCGAGCGCGCTGGAGCGGCTGGCGACGTAGGCCACGGTCTCGGCCGCCATCGGACTCGCCCCGAAGACGCACGCGCCGAGGAGGGCCACGGACCGGGCCCCGGCCAGGCGAAGGCGCTCCGCCATCCATAGGAACAGCGAGGCGAGGAGCGCCGTATTCCCCGCGTGGATGAGGACATTGACGAGGTGGTAGTGCCACGGGGCGAGGCCGCCGAAGGCGTAGTTGAGAGCCCAGGTGACGTTCAACAAGGGGCGCGCCGGTTCGTATCGAAGCACCACTCCCAGGTTGTCGAGACTTCGGATCGAGGGGTTCCGCAGGATCAGCTCGCCGTCGTCGTAGATGAATCCGCCGGCCACCGACGGGAGGTAGACGAGGAAAGCTACGACGCTCGCAGCGAGCGGCCCGCTCGAAAGCCAGGTCGGGGTTCGCCCCTCCGTGCCGGGCCCCGGGGTTGTCTCACCCGGATCGCGTTTTCTCTTTCGAGGCCGCCTCATCCGCGCTCCAGGCCCTGGTATGCCGACTCGAAGGCCTTGGCGGCGGCGGCCCACGTGAGGTGGGCCTTCGTGAACTCGGCAACTTGGCGCGCCTCCTCTGCGGCGAGTTCGCGGTTGCGAAGCCTCTCGCGCACCGCGCCCGCGAGTGCCGCGACATCATCCGGAGGCGCCACACACCCCCCCGCCCGTCCGTACCACTCGCCGCAGCCGTGTCCGCCGGCGACGACGGCCGCGGTCCCGGCGAGGGCGGCTTCGAAGGGAACCAGGCCGAAGGCCTCCCCAACCGCGGGATGAACGAGGAGGTCTGCGGCCGCATAGGCGGCAGCCAGATCGTCGCCCGAGAGCACGCCGCGTACCGCGACCCGATTTTCCGTCGAGGCGAAAAGGCTCCCGAACGCCGGACCGCAGGAACCCACG
Source organism: uncultured Acidobacteriota bacterium (assembly GCA_964646485.1). GTDB lineage: Bacteria > Acidobacteriota > Vicinamibacteria > Fen-336 > JAGNNV01 > JAGNNV01. The sequence continues at coordinate 25,017 of CAZYEA010000020.1, read as the reverse complement.
AGGTCGAGATCCGCTTCAGGGATCATGGAGAGGAGCGGGGCCAGAAGATGTCCGCGTTTTTGGGGACGATCGCTTCCCACGAAAAGAAGGCGAGGTCGAGATCCGGCCGGGGGCTTCGAAGGCGCCGTGCCGCACGCCTCGACGCCGTTTGGGATCACCTGAGCCGGGCGCGGCAGGTCCCGGGCCTCACTTTCGCTGACCGCGACGAGCGCCCACGCCTCGTTCACCATCCGCGCGCCCAGGATGCGGTCGAAGAGCGACTTCAAGAGGGTGCGCTGCCCATGGTGGGGGAAGGTTCCCGCCGGCGACAGGAGCCAGGGAGAGCCCGCGGCGGAGACGGCTCGCCAGGCCGCCACGGCGAGCCCATTCCGGTGTCCCTGCACGTGGACGACGTCGAACGACCCGAGCCTGGCGCGGAGGAATCGACTGAAGCCCCGCGCCAGGGGGAAGAGAAATCGAGCGGTGGTCCCTGGTCCGGGGAAGCGATGGACGTGAACGCCTCCCTCGACCGCCTCCCTCGGCGCGTCCTCTCCCAGCAACGCGGTGGCGACGGTCACCGCGTGCCCTCGTTCCGCGAGCGCCCGGCACAAGGCCGCCGAGGCACGCGCCATCCCGCCGTACGCCCAGAAAGGTTCGTAGAAAGGGGTTACGTGGAGAATCCTCATGGTCGCGGCTCATGGCAGCATAACGGTCGTCCTGCGATCCCCGGTGCTACAGTGCTGAGCCAACCCGGCATGTCCTTGCTGCCTCAATGGTCGCGGTCTCTCGCCCCTCTCGTGATTGCGGATCTTCGCCGCCGCTACGCGGGGTCCGTTCTCGGCGGCCTGTGGGCTGTGCTGTCCCCGCTACTGGAGGTCGCGGCGTACGGTGTCGTCTTCGGCCTCATCCTCGGCGCCGCCCGCGGTTCGGGCATGCCCTATGCCATCCTCATCGCCTCCGGCCTCTTCCCGTGGATCTGGTTTCGCGAGACGATCGAGAGTTGCTCCACCGTTCTTGTGGACAATCGCTGGGTGAGGCGCTCCAGGGTTCCCGTGGAACTGCTTGTGGCCCGTGTCGTCCTCGTATCCTCCCTTCGCGCCCTCGTTGGCCTTGTCGTGGTCTTCGGCTACGCGGCGGTCACCGGGAAGCCGTCTCTCGAAACCTGGACGCCGCCCCTTATCGCTTTCGGCCTCCAAGGCCTCGCGTCGTTCGGCCTTGGTCTGGCCGCGGCCCCGATCACGACCCTCTTCCCCGTCCTGCGTCCCACCCTTGTTTCCCTTCTTACCCTTCTGACCTTTGCGAGCCCCGTGCTGTACCCCGAGGTCATGGTCAACGAACCTCTCGCAAGCGCCCTCCGGTGGAACCCCTTCACCCATGCGCTGCGCCTCTATCGAAGCCCGATCGAACCTCTTCCCTGGCCTTCGGCTTTCTTCTCGGTGGCCGTGGGAGCCGCCACGGTCTTGATCTGTCTGGGCGCGGGGGCCCTGGTTCAGGCGCGACTCCGTTGGAAAGCGCGGGACGTCCTGTGATCTCGACTCCCGCCATCGAGGTTCGTGCGCTCGCGAAGACCTTTGGCCCGTCGGGTGCCCGGGTCGCGGCCCTCCACGAGGTGAGCTTCGACGTCCCGCCGGGGTCTGCGCTTGCCATCGTGGGCGAGAACGGGTCCGGCAAGAGCACGCTCCTCGACGTCCTCCTGGGTCTGACTCGACCCACCTCAGGTTCGGTGCGCGTCGCCGGGGAGACCGCCGCTCTTCTCGAACTGGGCGCCGGATTCTTCCACGAGCTCACGGGACGGGAGAATGCCATGCAGCTCGCGCTCCTGTCCGGCGCCACTTCGGCAGAGGCCCTCGATCTCGCCTCCCGTTCCGCCGAGTTCGCCGAGATCGGGAGCTTCTTCGACCGCCCGGTGCGCACCTATTCGGCAGGCATGCTCATGCGCCTCGGCTTCGCCATAGCCTCGAACCTTAAGGCTCCGGTCGTGATCATCGACGAGGTCCTGGCCGTCGGCGATGGCTACTTCCAGCGCAAATGCATTGACCGCCTGCTTGAGATGCGTCGAGATCACACAACTCTGGTTGTCGCCGCTCACGACCTTCATGCTCTGCGCGGCCTGTGCGACCAGGCCCTTTGGCTCCAGGGTGGGCGCGTGGCCGCATTGGGGCCGGTCGACTCGGTGCTCTCCGGCTACGAAGAGCACCTGCGGAAGCGAAGTGCGGCCCGCGGCGGGCTCCCTGGAACGGGCGGAACCGGAGAAATCGTGATCCGAAACGTGCGCCTGACCGATGCCCAGGGAGCGCCGCGGGCGGAGTTCCGCAACGGAGAGACCTTGCGGGTCGAGGTGGAGTTCGAGACAAGAGAGCCTCTCGATTCTCCCGTCATGGGCGTCGCCCTCTTCCGGGAAGATGGGGTTTACTGCTACGGACCCAACACTCTTTTCGATGGACAATGCGCGGGAAAGTACGACGGCCGGTATGTCTTCACCGTCGCCTTCGAGGACCTGCCCCTGCTGGGCGGCAGGTACGAGGCGTCGGTCGCCTTCTACGACGCACATCACGTTTATGCCTACGCGTGGCACCATCGCCAGTATCCTTTTACCGTGCTGAGCGAGCGTCGGGACCACGGTCTTGTGTGGCTGCGTCATCGCTTCGAGGTGCGTCGCGCCGACGAGAGGCCATGAGCGGCGAGGGACAGCCGCCCCCGCCCGATCCGGCCTCGACAGGCTCCGATCTTCTGAGAGACGTCATGAAACTGGCGCGACAGCAAGGGGCCCTCGAAGGAGAGGACCTTGAAGCCTTCGTGAAGGGTCTTTGCGAGAGGGCCGACCGAGTCATCGCGGAACGTCTCGAGCGGGCGGAGACGAAGCTCCGGGTTCTGCGCCGAGAGAACGAGTGGCGGAAGGACGCGATGGCCGCCCTCGAGGAAGAGAAGGCCTGGCTGCGTGAAACCATCGGCAATCTCGAGGCCGAGGCGACTCGCAGGCGGGGCGCCATGGACGACGCCTCGGCCGCCCATGATTCGCTTCTGGGTCATCATCGGGGACTGACCGCTCGGCTGGTCGACCAGCTCGGCGATATCGCTTCCCTTCCGGTCCTCCGGGCCTACGAGGTCCGTCGTCGCCTCCGCTCCCTCGCGGACTCGCTCCGCGCGGAAACCCGGTGATCACCGCGGTCATTCCAACCCACGGAGGCGACGCTCGTCTCGGCCGTAACCTTCCCAGCGTGATCGGCGCCCTGGCGGAGAGCGGCGACCGCTGGGAGGTCGTGGTGGTCGATGATGGCCAGATCCTGCAAACCGCTCCGATCGATGTCCGCGTGATCCCGATTCCGGTATCCCGCGGGTACGGCCCCGCCGTCAATGCCGGGGCCGCGGCGGCTCTGGGCGACCTCCTCCTGGTTCTCAACGACGACGTGAGGCTGGAACAGACCGCGGTTCGGCGCCTCCGCGAGGCGCTTCCGAGGGACGGCGTCTTCGCGGTGGCGCCGCGGATCGTGTCGCCCCTGGCCCAATGCGGGGACGAGGGCGGAAAGACGGCGGCCTTCGCCGCCGGCCTCTTGGAGATCGCGGAGGCGCCCGCATCCGAGACGCATCCGACCCTCTATCCGGTGGGCTGCTGCTACCTCTGCCGCAAGGAGAATTTCGTCGCCCTGGGCGGCTATGACGACTCGTACGCGCCCTTCTATTGGGAGGACGTCGACCTCGGCTACCGGGCGTGGCGGGGCGGTCTTGCGTCCCTTCACGTGCCCTCCGCGGTGTGTCATCACGAAGGCTCCGCGACCATCGCAGAGCGCTCGATGGATGAGCGCCTCAGGGTCTGGCATCGGAACTGGGCGTTGTTTCACCTCCGAAACGTCCAGGATCGGCGCCAGCGCGCGGGAAACCTCGGGGCCTGGGCCGCCCATGCCCTCTTTGAAGATCGTCTCCCGGTGCTCGAGGGCCTGGCCGACGCTATCGAAGGCTTTGGCTCTGTGGGGCAGAGGGCCGCGGAAGGCCTCTCCGACGAGGAGATCCTGACCCGGGTGAGGGGAGTTTGAGGACGCTCTTTCTCTCCCCGAACGTGCCCTACCCGCCCATCAACGGCGGACATCATCGGAACCTCGGTCTCATCCGTTCTCTGTCCCGCTTTTCTTTCGTTGAGGTGCTGGCCATCGGCCTTCCTCAGGACCCCGCCACCGGGCTGGCCCGGCAGCATCTTGAGGCCCTCGGCGTCGCTCTCGATGTCTACCCTCCCACCGGACCCGGGCCCTCGGAGGACGACCCCGGAGTTACGGAACGCGCCCCGGATGCGGCGTCGCACTTCCGGAGCCCCGCCCTCGCCGCGGAACTCGGCCGGCGCCTATCGTCGAAGGCCTTCGATGTGGTTCACGTCGAGGAAATCGTGATGGCTCAATACGTGGGCGGCGTTCCGTGTCCGGTTGTCATGGACCGCCAGAAGGTGGAGTGGGCGTACCACGAGGCGATGGCTCGAGTCGGCGCGAGCGGGCCTGGGTCTCACCTGCAGGAGGCCGCTCGTTTCCTCTGGTGGGAGCGTCATCTGGCCGGGACCTTCGATCGAATCCTGGTTCCGGGCGAGGGAGACCGGAGTCTGCTGGAGCCTCTCCACGGACGAGGCTCCGTCAGCCTCGTGCCCGTCGCCATAAGCGATGAACTTCGTCCGCCAACCGGAGTGGAGCGCAACGTGGATCACGCGCTCCTCTACGGAGCCCTGGACTATGGTCCCAACGTCGAAGCTCAGCAATGGTTCTTCCGAGAGGTCTGGCCCGCCGTACGTGCCCGTGCGCCTCACCTCAAAGCGCTCGTCGTGGGCTCGGGACAGCCGCCTCTCACCGCCGAGCCGCCGCCCGGCCACGCCGCGGCAGTCGAGGTGATGGGCTTCGTGCCGGACATCCTCCCGATTCTCCAGGGAAGCGGCGCCCTGGTCGTGGCCGTACGCGTGGGCGGCGGCGCCCGCACAAAGATCCTGGAGGCGCTCGCGTGCGGCATGCCGGTCGTTTCCACTGCCATCGGCGTCGAGAACCTCGATCTGCTCCCCGGCCGGGATTTTCTTCTCGCCGAAACCGCGTCCGAGATGACCCAGGCCCTCCTGAGACTGAGCAGCGACCGCGACCTCGTTGCGAGCCTCGCGCGGGCGGGTGAGGAACGCGCGGCCGCCTTCCGCTGGAGCCTTGTCGACGCCACGGTGGAGGCGGTGTTCAAGGATGTCCTGAGAAGGCCGGGACGCGCGGCTTTGGGCTCCCCAGGTCGTGAGCCGTCGCCCCCAACCCCGGAGTTCGAGCGGGTCTGTCTGGAGATCGACCGCGTGCGCGGCCGCCAGGCGTCCTCTCTCAATCGAGCCCGGCACAGAATCAGCCGGCGGCTCCGTCGTTCACGACTGGGTGCGTGGGCCGAGGCGCGCCTGGTGTCATTTCTCGGCGCCACGCGACTGAAGACGCTGACCAGCCCTTTCGCAACGAGCGTTCGTTTTCGTCTCGTTCGCTTCCTTCACCGGCTGCGGGGCGACCTGTAGCCTGGATTGAGGGTTGCCGCGCCGGGCGGGCCGCCCTCGCAGATCGGCTCGCCGTGACTCAGTCTGGCGGCAGGCAGCCGCGGTAGTAGACCTCCAGGCGGTCGATGTACCGATTGAGGTCGAAGCGCTCTCGCGCGACCCTGGCCGCGTTCTCTCCCAGGCGCAGGCGCAGGAGATCGTCGTCCGCGAGGTCGCGAAGCGCCTGGGCCAGGGCCTTGGGGTCCCCGGGAGCAACGATGATTCCGGTCTCACCATTGATGATCGCTTCGGGCGTCCCCCCAGCGCTCGTCGCCACCACCGCCATTCCGCTGCTCATGGCTTCGATGGGCACGGCGGCGAAAGGCTCGTCCCACTCGCTTGGGAACACCAGGACGTCGTGAGATCGACAGAGGTCCTTCACCACGTCACGCCCCACCTTCCCGTGGAGGGTGACGTCCTCGGAGACTCCTTCCTCATCGATGATGCGCCTCAGAAACTCCACGAAGGGGTCGGTGCCTCCGCCACAGACGTCCAGATGGGCCCGAACGCCGGCGCGACGAAGCTGCCCGAGGGCGCGCACCGCCGTCTGGGGCCCCTTGCCTTGCCAAAGGGAGCCGACGAAGAGGAGTTTCAGGGGATCGCCGGAGGCGCGGAGGCGGCGTGGCTCGGCTGCGAAAGTGCGGGTTGGAACTCCGAGGTGGATCACGTCGATCTCGGCTGAGTCCATGCCGGCCCGAACGTAGAAGGACTTCATGAATTCACTGATCGCGATGAGGCGACGCGGCCGGGCCAGGCGCCTGAGGACGGGCTGCAGGCCGTGGCGCGTGGCTCGGAGGGCGAGCCTCTTCCAGAGCGCCACGGGTCTCAGGAGGGGTTCAAGATCGAACAGGCTGTAGTAGAGCCACTTGTCGCAAACGTGAACGACGACGGGAGCCCGGCTTCCCAGCGCGGCCACGAGCGGCGAGAGGGACGCCATGTACAGGTTCCAGACAATGATCACATCGGGTCGCCTCGTGGACAGCCACTTTCGGGTCGCGCCATGGCTTGCCGGGCTGAAGAGGTGCAGACGAACGGCCTCCCACGGCGTCGGCACACGGCCTCCGAGAAAGGTCTCCGCCCTTCTGTCCAGGTCGATCTCGAGCGCGCCGGACAGATCAGGGTCACAGGGCAGGTCCCGGCCTCGGCCACACAGGACCGACACCCTATGCCCTCTGGCCCGGAGCGCAAGAACGACCTCTTCGCAGAGCATCTCGTTCCCTCCCACCACGTAGGGCGGGTAGAGGTTGTTGATGAAGGCCAGGTGCATCGCGGCGGGTCGCTATCCTCTCACGCGGGATCGCGGTCGCGCCTTTGACGATCCGTGGGGGACGCGACGATGCGCCCACGCTTCTAGGGGGCCCCGCGCCGAGCCTATGATCGGCCGACTGCCTGATGCTTCCCATGGCCAAGCCTCGCCGAGCATGACCGACTCTCGAGACCCCTCGAGAACTCGCCGACATCTCGCGATGGTTGGCGCCGTCGTCGCCCTCACGACCCTTCCCTTTGCAGCCAAGGCGGTGCACATCGATGACGTCTACTTTCTCGAGATCGCGCGCAACGTCCTGAAGGACCCGCTGCGACCCTTTTCCGGAGCCGCAGGGCTCGAGGACATCGACTTCCGGGTATTCGCCCAGGCCGGGCGATGTCCGGACACCTTCACGAGCATGTCTCACCCTCCGCTCGTCGCGTACATCATGGCCCTGGTGGCGCGGCTCGATGGAGGGTTCCGTGAACTTCCCCTCCATCTGACCTTCGACCTGTTCGCCTTCGGAGCCGCGCTCGCCATGTATGACCTTGCGAAGCGCTTCACCCCGTCTCCGCTCCTCACCACCCTGCTCCTGGTTTCGTCGCCGGTGTTCGTTCTCAGCGCTCACGGCCTCATGACCGACATGCCCGCTCTCGCCCTTTCCCTGTTGTCCCTGGCCGCCTTCATTCGTGGAGCCGACGGCGACCGACGTCCTTTGATCCTCTTCTCCGGCGTGCTGGCTGGGCTCGCGATCCTGACGCGATATTCGGCCCTGCTCGTACTCCCTCTGTTGTGCGCCTACGCGGCGGCCCAGGGCCGGGTGCGAAAGGCCTGGCCCGCGGCCTTGGGCGTTTCCGCGGTCCTGGGGCTGTGGTCGGCTCAGAACCTGGCCGTCCACGGCGCGTTGCACCTGGTGGCGAGCGCCCGGCACTACCAGCTCTTCTACGCGGGCAGGGGATTTGACGGGACGGGCCTGCTCAGCAAGACGCTGGGCGACCTCAGTGGCCTCGGCGGCACCTCGTTCATCGCCGCCGCCCTGCTCCTCGCGACCGGGGTGCGCCGCCGAGCGGTCACCTTCAGTCTCGGCCTCCTCGCGGTGGCGATGGTCTTCATGGCGCGGCCCGCGGGCATCGAAAGACTTGATCTCTATTCGGTCCTCGAGGCCTCCGTGGTTGCCGGTTCCTTCGCCTGCGGCGTGCTCCTCGTGGTCGAGGCCTTGTGGCCGGCGCGCGACGCGACGCCTTCGGTGGGTGCCGCGGAGCACGACTCGATCTTTCTCGCCGCCTGGCTGCTACTCGCGATCGGAGGCGCGCTTTTCCTGCTCCCCTTCGGGACCGCACGATACATGCTCCCCGTCCTCCCACCGCTTTGGGTCCTCCTGGTCAGGCGCGTCTGGGCCCGCGACCACGGCCCGCGGCGACGCCGCACGGCTGCGGGGCTTGTGGTCGCCCAAGGGCTGGTCCTGAGCCTGGTGCTCGGGACCGCGGACGACGACTACGCGGGGCGCTATCGTGACCTCGCGGTGCGCCTTCGCGAGTCGCACCCGGATCGCACCCTGTGGTTCGTGGGCGAGTGGGGGTTTCGCTACTACATGGGGGAGGTGGGCGGGAGGTATCTCAAGTCGACCGACGACTCGCCGCAGCCGGGCGATGTCGTCGTCCGCCCGCTCATCGCGGGCATGCACGAGATGTCTCCGTCGCTCCTGGCGCGCACGAGCATGGCCGAGCGTCTGCCGATCCATGGCCGCTGGCCGATCCGGCTCATGAACTTCGAGGCAAAGGCCGGGTACTACTCCCATCACTGGGGCTACCTCCCCTGGTCGGTTTCGACCGCTCCCCTCGAGATCGTCGACGTATTCGAGGTTCGCTCTCCGGCCCCACCTTCCCCCCCGGCGACATGCGCGTCCTTCTGACCGCCCATGCCTTCCTCCCCGACTCGGTGGCGGGGGTCGAGGTCTATACGGCGCGCCTGGCCGCGGCTCTGCAGGGCCTTGGTCACACGGTGAGGGTGGTGACGGCCGTGCACGACGTGGCCGCCGCGCCCTATTCCATCCGTCAGGTCAGGGTCGGGCTCCTCGATGTGGTCGAGATCGTCAACACCCATTCGGAAGGCACGCTCGAGGCGACGTATCGCAATTCCGTAATCGACCGCATCCTCGAGCAGGTGGTTGAGGACTTCCGACCCGATTGCATCCACGCCCAGCATCTGCTCAACCTCTCGACCGGCCTCCTGGCCACCGCGACCGCACGGCGGCTCCCGATTTTCCTGACCTTGCACGACTACTGGCTGAGCTGTCCTCGCGACGGCCTGCGCATGCAGGCCAACGGGACCCTGTGCGCCTCGGTCGACCATCGCACTTGCGCCGCATGCCTCGCCGAGAGTCCCTACCTGCCCCCGCCTTTGCAGCGCGGCGCGGCGCGAGCCCTTCGGCTCGCGGGCCTGGGTCGCGCCCTGCGCCTCGTCCGACGCGTGTGGCCGCGGACCACGCTCGGAATCCTCTCTGCTCTGCGTTACACGAACCCGGCCCCGGCTCCTCAGCTATCGACGGAACTCGATCGGAGGGACGCTCACCTGAAGGAACGGCTCGCCTCCGCCACCGCCATCCTCGCGCCCACCCGATTTGCGCGGGACCGGGCGATCGAGTGGGGCGCTCCCCGCGACAAGGTGCGCGTCCTGCCTCTCGGCGCGATCGCGGGTCCGACCGTCCGGCGCGCCGCCGCTTCGCGGCGCCGGTTCGCCTACCTGGGCACGGTGGCGCCACACAAGGGCCTCCATGTCCTTCTCGAAGCGGCGATGGGCCTGTCGAATCGGAACTGGAGTCTCGACATCGTCGGCAATACCGCTCTGGATCCAGGCTATGCCGGACGGCTTCGGACCCTGGCTCGAAGTGACGCGCGGGTGCGCTTCAAGGGCGCGGTCCCACAATCGGAGCACGAGCGCCTCTGGAATTCCGTTGACGTGCTCGTCCTGCCTTCCGTCTGGTGGGAAAACAGCCCCCTTTCCGTCCTCGAGGCGCTCGCCGCGGGCATTCCGGTCGTCGCGTCGGACACGGGCGGCGTTCCGGAGATTCTCCCGCCTGGCGCCGGAGTCCTCGTGTCCCCGGGCGACGTTGAGGGGCTCCGCTCGGCTTTGGGAGATGTGCTCGAGGGCCGGCTGCTTGCCGGCCCGCTCGAGCCTCTCCCCCTCAAGACAGCCCGCGAGGGTGCGCTCGAGCTGTCCGCTCTCTACACTCAGGCCGCGGCTCGGTGAGCCGGGTGGGAGTCGTGGTCCTGGACTTCGGCCGTGCCGATGATGCGGCCCGGGCGGCGGCTTCGGCGCGCTCTGGGCGCGCCCGCGTCCTGATCGTCGAGAATGGCGCCGGGCCGAGCGCGGCCTCGGACGAGCGTCACATGCGCCTGGCCGAAAACCTGGGCTTCGCCGGAGGAATGAATGCCGGATTGAAGCAGCTCCTGTCGGAGGGCTGTGACCGAGTGCTCCTGCTCAACAACGACGCGGTGCTGGAGCCCGGTTGTCTGGGGCTTCTCGCCGAGGCCCTCGACGACGCCGCTCTGGCGGCCGTCGGACCGGTGATTATCCGGGAGGGGGATGGGCGCGTCGAATCTCGAGGGGTGAGCGTCAATTTGCGCTGGGGCCGCGTTCGGCTCGAAGGCTACGGTGAAGCCCCCCGCGACGAACGCGGCGTGGTCCCAGTCGCCGCGCTCTCCGGCGCGGTCCTCATGATCCATCGCCGAGCGCTCGAACGAATCGGGTTGCTGGACGAGGCGTATTTCTTTTCATTTGAAGACATCGACTGGTGTCTCCGTGCCGGGGAAGCCGGGCTTGGTCTCAGGGTCGTGCTGGGGGCGCGAGCGCGTCACGCGGGCAGCCGAACGATTGGCTTGCGACATTCCGATCGGTTCTACTATTCCGCGCGCAATCACCTCCGTTTTCTGGCTCGTCATCCGCGCCCGGCCCCATTCCCACTCTGGTTCCGGTTCGGCGCCTCCGCGATACTCCATCTGGGTCACGCCCTGACTCAGGGGGACACCAGCCGCCGGCACGCCGCCTCCGCGGTTCTGGCCGGCTTCCTGGACGCCCGGCGGGGACGATTTGACCAGCGTTCCCCCGCGCCGCCGCCGGCGCACCGCAACTTCCGAGGCCCCGCGTGATGAGCACACGCTCGAGCCATGAGGACGCCGCGACCCACGACGAGCCCGGTTTGCCGGCTCGAGTCAGCGCGTTGCTATTCCTGTTCGCCCTCGTTCTGCGTCTTGCGATGCTGCCCTGGCGCCAGATGGTCGAGGGAGACGGCGTTCACTATGCCACCCTGGCGCGCGCCATCCTGGCCGGCGACCCGTCAGGGTTTTCAAACCCCTATTGGTCCAATCTCTGGCCCGGCGTCATCGCCGCCACGGCGTGGCTCACCCATCTCGACGTCGTCACGGCCGGGCGGGTGGCCTCCCTTCTCGCCGGCAGCGGCCTCGCCCCGGCAACGGCCGCTCTGGGCAGCCACACCCTGGGACGGCGTGCGGGCCTGCTGGCCGGCCTCCTGACCGCCTGCCATCCCTGGCTCATCCACTTTTCGACTCTGGTCTTCACCGAGTCGTTCTTCTCTCTGCTGTTCGTCATGGTCCTGCTGGGCGCCGTCCGTGCGCATGACCGAACAGGGGTGGTTGCCACCGGGGGTTGGGCGGGTCTCGCCATGGTCACCCGCCCCGAGGCCGGCGCCGCACTTGCCGCGGTCATCCTCGACTTCCTCCGCCGCGGCCGGACGCTCGGATACAGGGGGATCCTCCCCCTGGCCTCGCTCTTCGCGACGATCGCGCTCGCGTTTCTGCTTGGCCGGGCGGTGCTGGTTCACCGGTACTTCGGCTTCTGGGATTTTGGCGGGACGAAAGGCGCCGCGAATCTGCTCATCGGACTGGCCAGGACGGATATCGAGAAGGAGCGCGTATCCACCGAGATCACGGCCGAGGGCGGCAACGCTCTCGCCGAGGCCACCGAGAAGACAAACCTTGCGGCCTTCGCCTCGGCAAATCCCGGGCTCCTCGCCGCCCACATCCGCGCCAACCTCGGTGACTTCGCGGCGTCCGCCCTGCGGGTCTTTCCTTTCGTCCCGCTCGTGGGCGCCCGTCCCGCCCTGTGGCAAGGAGGGTGGCCGCTGATGGTGGCCCTCTGGGCCATCGGCCTCAGCGCCATCGCCCTGATCGGCGTCGGTCTCGCCCTCGCGGCGCCCCGCCCTCCGTTGCTGCTGGTGACGACCGGCATCGTGTACGCGGCGGGGCTGACCCCTTTCAACATCCACGACCGGCTCGTGGTGCCTCTGATCCCTCTCTTCCTGGTGTTCCTGGCCCATGGGCTTGCTCTGGCCACGCGCCCCCTGCCCCTGGGCAGGGCGGGCGCTCGCCTGGGGCTTGCGATGGCCCCGGGCCTCCTTGGGTCCCTGTCGGTGCTGGGACTGCAGCGCGCGCCTGCCCTCGACTACGCGGCCGACCCTCCCATACAGCGGGCCGCTGGAGAGTGGCTCGCGGCGCGCTACCCTCAGGACACGACCCTCATGACGGCGGCGGCCTGCGTGGGTTTTTACTTCCACGATGCCAGGCATTCCGACCGCGAGGTCTTGATCCCGTGGGCCGACTACCCCCGCGTGATCGAAGTCGCCCGAAACGCCGGCGCCCGCCTGATCGTGGCTCCGGAATGGCACCTCAGAGCGACGCGTCATCCCGCCGCGGCAGCGCTCCTTGACCCCGAGGGAAGCCGTCCCGGCCTCCATTTCGTTGCCGTCCTGGGTGAGGAGGGGAAGAGGATCTTCATCTTCGAACTCCGGCCGCCCCCTTCCACGCCGTGACCCAGGCGACGACGCTCCGGCTGCAACGGATGGTCCAAGTCGGGGTCGTCGTGGTCGGCCTCCTGCTCGGTCTTCGTGCCTATCGCGCGCTGATCCTCGCCGATATGCCGCTTCATGCGGACGAGGCCGGTCATGCCCTGCCCGCGGCGCGGATGACCCTCGCCCTCCGCCAAGGAGACACCTCCCGCTTCGTGGCTGCAAGCCTTCAGGAGGTCGTGTGGCCGTTCATGCACCCGTGGCTCCTCACCGCCTCCTTCCTGGCTTTCGGGATCTCCGCCCGAGTGGCACGCGCATGCTCCCTCCTTACCTTTGGCGCGGGCCTGTGTCTTCTCCCTCCCCTCGCGCGCCGCCTGAGCTCCCACGATCCAGCACGCGCGGGCGTGGCGCCGCCCCCGCTGGGCTGGCTCTCGGTGGCCATGGCTATTTCGGCGGCGCCTTGGGTCCTCGTCTGCACGGTCATGAGCGAGCCCCTTGGGATGTTCCTGACTTTGCTCGTCCTGCTGGTTGCGGCCGAGGCCCGAACTCGCGACACCCTCGGCTGGCACGCTCTGGCCGGGTCGATAGCCGCTTTGGCCTTCTTCACGAAGTACAGCCACGGCCTGCCCCTGATGGCAGCGTTGCCGCTTGCGGCGGCATGGCCTTCTCCTCGATCGAGAATCCCCCAGGTCCTCGCGACGCTCGCCGGCGCCCTCACTCCGGTTTTGGCCTGGGCCCTCGTGATCCTCTGGCCCAACCCTCAGCGTGGGTCAGAGATTCTCGGAGCTCTGGCGAACCGGGACGAGGGTCTTCGTGGGTTCTCTGATTTCCTCTTCTATCCGAAAACGGTGCTGAACCAGGTCGGTGCGCCGGCCGGGCTCGCCGTACTCCTTCTCCTCGCCGTGACTGCGTTCCGCCGGGAGACCGCGCGGCTACCGGCGCTTCTGCTCGCGGCCGGCACCCTTGTGCTGCTCACCTCGCACCCCAACAAGCAGGAGCGGTACCTCTTTCCGGCGCTGCCCGTGATGTTGGTCATGGCGGAAACCGAGGCGGCTCGGCTTCTGGGACGGCGGCGTTGGCTTCCGGCGCTGTGGTCAGCGCTCACCGCCGCACTCCTCGTCGCAGGCAACCCTCTCGCCCGCGTGGACGAGCAGGCCCAGGGGGCTTCCGACCTTCGGGGCGCCAGGTCGATTGTCTCCTACGTCGCGGACAACGTCGCTTACGGAGAGCCGGTCCTCTTCCTGGGGACAGCCGGGCTTCTCCCTCACCTTGCGTTGACCTGGGAACTGATCGAGCGAGAGCAGCGGGAGCCCGAGGTCGACCTCCTTCCATTTCCCGGCAGCTCGGGTTGGGATCCTCGCTACCGGGCTGGATATCCTCCGGAACCACGCTCGGACTACGATGTCAGTTTGTTGCAGGCTCTGGCCACGGGGCGGTACCGATGCCTCGTCACTCTGCGGCTGGGAGAGCACTCGCCGTTCCGGCCCGCCTGGCTTGCGAAGTGGGACGCGTGGGGCCAGAACTACGTCGAAGCGGCGGACCGGCGCGCCGCCGAGGGGGGATACTTGTTGACCTCGGCCCGTTCCTTTCCTGAGGACGACGCGGTGGTTCGCATCTTCGCTCGCTCAGCTGCGCGACCGACGCGGGCGAGGGGGTCAGAATGAGACGAAGCGCCATCGCGGTCCTTCTCTTCTCGGCCGCCATCCAGATCGGACTGTCGGCGATCCCCGACACCATGGGAGATCTTCTCCAGTATCGCTCCTGGACCCGGACCCTGACGCTGGAGGGCCTTTCGGCGGCTTATTGGCCCACCCTGCCTTCGGCCGACTCTCCACACCTCAACCTCCCCATCGACTATCCGCCCATCCTTCCTTACGCGCTGTGGGTGCTTGGCCACGCGCTCCATGCTTTTTCGCCCGCCGCCCTGGGGAACGACTGGCTTCTCGACTTTCTGATCCGGCTGCCCTTGGTCGGGTCGAACCTGATCCTTGCGCTCCTCATCTACGTCGAGGTCCGGGGATTCGCTCCCGCGGCCGCAAACCTGGCTCTTGCCCTGGTGGCGCTCAACCCCGCTTTGATCTTCGATACGGCCTATTGGGGTCAGGCCGACGCGCCCTGCGCGCTCCTCGTCACCGCATCGCTCGTCGCTCTTGTTCGCGGCCGACCCGAGTGGGCGGTTGCGGCCTTCGCAGCGGCCGCTCTCGTGAAACCCATCGCTTACCCGCTTGCGCCACTCGTCGCTTTCGAAACCGTTCGGCGCTTCGGGATGGCAAGGGCGTTGCGTTCCGGGATGTGTGGGCTCCTAGTGGGCTGCGTCAGCTTGATGCCGTTTTCCCCGAGCGGCCGCGTCCTCGATGCGCTGCGGAGCTTCGTCACCCAGGTCGACGCCATGCCGTATGTCACCGTAAATGCCCACAACCTCTGGTGGCTTGTTGGGCTCGGCGCGCCGTGGACGCCCGCCCACGCGCGCCCTCTCGGCCTCCTCCCCTGGAGCGCGCTGTCGCTCCTCCTTTTCGCCGCGTTCTACGTGGCGGTGCTGGTCCCTCTCTCGCGATCGCGAGAGCCCCGGAGTCTCTATGGGGCGGCGGCGACGGTGTTCTTCGGGTTCTTCGTGCTGTCGACCCACATGCACGAGAACCATCTCTTTCTCGCCCTGCCTTTGCTGGCGCTTTTCGGAGTCGAGTCGAAGCCGACTCGAATGGTGCTCGGGGTTCTGAGTGCGGCCATGCTGGCGAACATGGTGCTCCACGACCCTTTTCTCACCAGTTGGGCTCGACCCTACACACCCGGCCCCCACATTCTGCTTCCATCGACGCCGGATCCGCAGGTTGAGCTTCGAGAGCGGCTTGGTCGGCTCGGATATCCCTGGATCGTGAGCCAGATGCGGGGCGAAAACACCGTGGTGGGAGTGGCGGCCACGTTCGCGAACGCCCTGGCCATCGTCCTCTCCTTCGGCGGCTGGCTCGTCTTCCTCCTTCGGGCCGGCGCCTTCGATCCGATCCTCAGAGCCCCGCGATGGTCAATACCGCCGGCCGGTCGACCCTCGGGACCTCCCTGATCGCTGCCGGCCCGGGAGGCATCGACCCCGGCTCGGCCGGCGCCGCGACGCGACGAACGAGATCCCCTGACCCGCGAATGGACTAGGTTACACTCGTCTGGACTTCCGGCGAAATGCGCTTGTGAGCTCCGAACTCCTCATCACGTTGCCGGCCCTCAACGAGGCCGGGAATCTGCCCGAAGTCCTGGACGCCCTGCACGCGTCGTGGCCCGAAGCCGCCTTACTGGTCGTGGACGACGCGTCCACCGACGCCACCGCGGCGGTGGCGCGCGCCCACGGAGCCCTCGTCGCCACTCTGCCTTTCCAACTCGGCTACGGAGGCGCGGTTCAGGCCGGGATCAAGTATGGGCTCAGGGGTCGTTTCCCGGTGGTGGTGACCTTCGATGCCGACGGCCAGCACGATCCCGCGGACGTCGGCCCTCTGGTCGAGGCGGTTCGAGGCGGCGCCGACCTCGCGATCGGATCACGCGCCCTCGCGGCCGGGTCTTACCGAGGCGGCATGGCGCGACGTTGGGGCCGCAGCCTCTTCGGAGGCCTCGCGCGGGTGCTCACCGGCCTTCGCCTCACGGACCCCACCTCCGGGCTCAAGGCCCTCGGTCCCCGCGGCCAGGCCCTGTTCGCGCTCTCCCGCTTCCCGGACCGGTACCCCGACGCCGACGCCCTCGTTCTGGCCCGCCGGGCGCGGCTTACGATCACCGAGCGACCGGCCCGTATGCGACCTTCCCGAAACCGCCATAGCATGCACGGTGGCCTCGGTTCGGTCGCCTACGGATTCAACATGCTCTTCTCTCTCTTCGTAGCCGCGACCGGCCGCGCTCTTCATCCGAAGGAGTGACCGTGCCCCCACGCCAGATCGTCGTCTTTCTTGCCCTCGTCCTGGTCCTGTTCATCGCCATCCTGGAGCTGGCCCGTCGGCGCGTCCTGCGGGTGGAGTACTCCTGGCTCTGGATCGCCTCCTGCCTGACGACGGTTCTCTTCATCCTTCGCTACGACCTTCTGGTTGAGCTCACCGAATTCGTCGGCGGCGTCGTTCCCACCTCGACCCTGTTCTTCCTGTGCATTCTCTACCTCGCCCTGCTCTGCCTTCATTACTCGATCCGCATTTCGGCCCTCACGCACCAGGTCAAGGACCTCGCTCAGGAGGTGGCGCTCCTCCGGCTGGGCCTCGCCGGCTCCGATGGGCCTCGAGCCGCCGTGCCCACGCCTCGACTGGAGTAGAGACGAGGCGGCAGCCGCGTTTCGCCGGTTCCGCGCCGTAGCGCAGGTTGGCGGGATCTGCTCGCGCCGGGATGCGGGGTCCGGGAGGGCGTTGAGGGGAGGCCGCTGCCTGGGTTGGGGCCCGGCGGCCGAAGAAGGGAAACGCGCCTGAAGGGACTCGAACCCCTGACCCGCAGCTTAGAAGGCTGCCGCTCTATCCAGCTGAGCTACAGGCGCACGAGGCACGAAGTATAGGGCTCGGCATGGGAGAATCCCCGGCCCATGCGGGACATCCTGATCGCCTCCCAGAACCGCGACAAGCTTCGCGAGATCGAGGGTCTGATCGCCGGCCTGCCCTTTCGTTTCCTGATTCCGCGCGATGTCGGCATCGAGGAGAGCCCCGAGGAAACCGAGACCACCTTCCTCGGCAACGCGCGGCTCAAGGCTCTGCACTACGCACGGGTTTCGGGCCTGCCCGCGGTCGCCGACGATTCGGGACTTTCGATCGACGCCATGAACGGCGAACCCGGTGTCTACTCCAGCCGGTTCTGCGGAGAGGGTGCCACCTACCCGCAGCGCTTCGAGGAGATCTGGCGACGCCTGCGCGACGTGCCGGAGAACCGGCGCACCGCCCATTTCACCTGCGCCGTGGTCATGGTGTCTTCGAGCTATCCGATCTTCGAGACCGAGGAGCGCGTGGACGGCCTCATCGTGTCGACTCCCCGCGGTATCAATGGCTTCGGCTACGACCCGATCTTCTTCCACCGCCCCTCAGGGTGCACCACCGGCGAACTGCCGCGCGAGAAGAAAGACGCGATCTCCCACCGCGGTCAGGCCTTCGCGAAGCTGCGCGCTTTTCTGGAGACCCTGAGCAAAGGGCAACCGCGCCCCTGAAGCGCAGGGGTCTTCGCCGCCTCAGCGAATCCAGCCGCGCCGGCGGTAGACGAGAATCCCGAGCCGTTCGTGGATCACCGCGCCGAACGCCTCGAGACGCTCTTCCGCCCGGTCGAGGGTCTCGAGGTCGAACCGGGTCTCGCGCGACGGTGTCGCCATCACCTCGAGCCCCTGGGCTTCGAGCAGGGCCCCCGCGCGGAACGTGTGGGTGGGCGAGGAGGCCACGATGATCCGCCTCAGCCCGCGCCGCTTGAGGTATTCAGCCGCGGCCACCGCTTCGTCGTGGGTGTTGCGGGTGACGCCCAGGTCGACGATCTCGGCGTCGGGCTTGAACCGCGCGAGCAGAGCCTCGGCGTAGGGCCGTTGCCGCGCGTAGGGCGGGGGCAACTCCGTGATCAGGAGACGCGGGGCCAGGCCGTCTTTCACGACTTCGAGACCGCGGAGCAGGCGCGAGAGCTGGGCCGTGGTGGGATCGCCGTCCGCCTGCATCCTGGTCCCGAGGACAAGGACGGCGTCCGCCGGACGCAGCGGATCGTTGCGGATGAGGCCCCTCAGGAGCATCCCGCTCACGGGTCCATAGGCGACGGCGATCCACAACAAGGCCAAACCCCCGTTCAGCGCGTAGAAGGGCTTTTTCAGGCGTGTGGTCGCGCACGCGGCTCCCACGAGGGCGCCGCAGAGGAGCAGGAGGTGGCGATCCCCCCAGAAAGACACCAGGGTGGTGAGGTCGAGGTCACGGGCGAGCAGACCGCCAACCAATCCGACGAGGGCGCCGAAGCCTCGGTGTTCGCGGGGGGTCACGGTTTGGCGCCTTGCCGTGGCGCCTTCAGCCGGAAGCCGAGCTGATTCACCACCACCCGCTCATGGCCATCCGAGGGTTTGTTCTGGATCCCGCCTTCCGACTCGATGTAAAGAGTGGTCGAACCGCCGCCGTCGAGGTTGAAGGCATCCACGACCCCCTCACGGATGAAGATCTCGCTCATCTCCGGACCCGTGAGGCCAAGTGCTGCTTCGCGCCGGCCGTCGGCCACGAGGATGACGAGGGTGCCGTCCTTGCGCAGACCGAGGGCCGTGCGCGGATGGCGAATCGAAGCGAAGCGCTCGATCGTAGGCGAGGGGCGGGCGTCTTCCACGAGCCGAGGCCTTCCCGATACCGCGGCCAGCAGGCCCACGGTCGACGGGAGTCCGGGGTCCTTCTTCGCACCCCCGCTGACGATTCTGACTGCGCCGCCGCGAAAGAACGCCATGGTCATGGGACACCCTTCGTACACCGCCGTCCATAGATGGCCTTCGCCCGCGGTCACTCCGCAGCTCTCCGTCTTCGAGAAGAAGTTCGCGTTGATGGCGATCTGCGCGCCCGTCTTCTTCGCGAATTCGGAAACCACCGACCACGCCTGCCCGGGATCCGTTCCGACCACCTCCATGGCGCGCGGGGCGATGAACAGCAGGTGATAGTCCTGAGCGTTGTCGGTGCGATGGACGTGAACCACGTGCTTGTAGGGTCGGGTCACGCGCTCGGCGGCTTCGCCGGAGCAAGCGGCGAGGAGGCTCAGGACGAGGAGCAGACGTGGGCGCAGGGCGGTCATGAGTGGGGTGAGGCCCGCGAGTTTAGGGGAGCGCCGGCGCCGTCTGGTCGCGGCTTGGCTCTCCGCCAAAACCAGGGCGGCCTTCTTGTATCCTCGCCGCGTGTCGTCGCGCGGCAAGGAAGTCCTGCTCATGGCCGTAAGCCTTGGGTTCACCTTCCTGGCCCTCGAAGGGGCGGTCCGGATGTGGCCCGAGAGCGCCACGCGCTATCCGCTGCTCGAGGGACGCCAGTACAAGGGCCCATTCAATTCGCTCGGCTACCGGGACACCGAGCACGCGCGGACGCCTGAGCCGGGGACGCACCGCGTCCTCTTCGTCGGCGATTCATTCACTTTCGCGGGCGGCGTCCTTCTCGACGACGGTTATCCCAAGCGGGTGGAACGCCGGCTCCAGAGGTTCAGGAAGGAGCCGTGGGAGAGCGTCGTTCTGGCCAAGCCCGGCCTCAACACCACCGATGAATTGAGCATTCTGGAGACCGAGGGGCTGAGCCTTCAGCCCGAGGTCGTGGTGCTCGGCTACGTCCTGAACGACGCGGAGAGCCCGGACTGGGCGGAGCATCGCCGGGCGCGCGAGTGGCAGGAGATGGCGGGCCTGACCCCGCCCTGGTGGTCGGCCTCGGCGCTCTTCCGCATGGTGGGCAGGCGGTTGCGGTCGGCGCGGGAGGCGAGGCTCCGCATCCGCAACTATCGTGAGTTGTTCGCGAACGGGTCCGCGGGGTTCGTCGAATCGATGCGCGCCCTTGCAAGGATGGCGGAACTCGCGAAGAGCCGCAGGCTTCCCCTGATCGTGGCCATCTTCCCCCTTCTCGGGAACCCGCTCGACGACACGTACCCCTTCTTCGAGGAAACCCGGAAGGTGGCGGAGTCCGCCCGCTCCGCGGGAGCCATTCCCCTCGATTTGTTCCCGCACTATCGCGGTCTCGATTGGACTCACCTCGTGGTCAACGGGGCCGACGACGAGCACCCGAACGAAATCGGCCACCGGATCGCCGCCCAGGCGGTCGCCGAGGAGATCGACCGCCTCCTCCCAAGGGCGTCCGAGCGGAATCCAAAGGACACACCGTAGGTTCACGCTTGATGGAGGGTCGCTCCGCCCCGAAACGCCCCCACCGGATCGCGGTGCAGGCCGCGGCACTCTCGCTGCTCCTGAATCTTCTCGGGATCACCTGGGGCCTGCCCTTCCGGTTTCATCCCGACGAGAAAGCGGTCTCGGTCGAGCGTTTGATCGAGCGGGGAACTCTCATCCCCGAGTCCTTCATCAACCCCTCGCTTCCCCTGCTGCTGATGGCGCCCGTGGTGGCGCTCCAGGATCAGGCCGCACGGTTCTCCCTCCTGAGCGGTCTCGCCGCGGATCCTCTCCTGGCCTGCCGGCTGATGTCGGCGCTGTCGACCGCGATGGCCGTCCTGTGGTTCGGCGTGATCCTCGAGCGATTCGCGCCCGGGGCGATGGCCGCGGCTTTCCTCCTCGCCGCCGCACCCGCCCTCGTCAACTTCGGCCACTTCGCGACTCCTGAGTCCTGGCTCCTGCTGGCTACGGTCGCGACCCTCCACCAATCGTTGCGGCATGCGATCGGCGAGAGCGACACTCGCGCGCTCGGCCTCGGCTTGGGCCTCGCGGTGTCCTGCAAGTACACGGCCGCCGCCCTGGTCGTTCCGGTCGTGCTCGCGGTCTGGTTGCGTCAAAGCCGTGAGACCACGGAACGCCCGACGCGGATGTGGCTTGGGCTCATCCCCGCGGTCTGGGCAATCGGCTGGATCCTGCGCTCAGGTCAGGGCGCGGCGCTGGCGGGCCGAATGAGAAGCCCGGGAGACGCGCGGCTGCTCCATCCGGAGGCGGCTCTTTCATTCGTTCGGGGAACGGGGTGGTGGTGTCTCGCCCTCGGCGGCATCGCGCTGGCGATCGCCGCGGTCTGGCCGCGCCGCGCGCTCGCGGAAGCCCTGCTGAGAGCGGGCTTCTTCTCGGCTCTGGGCTTCGTCCTCGGAACCCCGGGAGCGTTGTTGTCGCCCGTGCGGTTCGTAACCGACCTTGCCTTCGACGCGCAGACCCGCGTCGAGTACAAAGGGTTTCGCTCGCCCGAAAGCTCATGGGGCGCGTATGCGCAGTTGCTCTCCGACAGCGTCGGCCCGGGCCTGGTCCTCGCCGCGGCGGTGGGCGTCGTCCTGGTTCTGCCGAAACTGCGGCGCCTCGACGCCGCGACCTTGATCTTCCTCTCCTCCGGGGTCGCCCTCTTCGTGCTGGTCGGGGCCTCGGGGCACCGGGCCATGCGCTTCCTCGTGCCCGCCATTCCCTGCGTGGTCTGGCTCGCATCGCGCGCGATCCTGTCGGTTCGGCGTGACGCGTGGCGCCGGGGGCTCGCCTGGGCTCTCGCGATCGGGACCCTCGGTCAGGCGGTGCTGATGGTCCGCCTGTTCTTCGTCGACTCGCGCATCCAGTCGGGGACGTGGCTGAGCGAGCGGCTCGGCGCCTCGGAGTCCTGGGGTCTCATCTCGAACTTCCCGGGTTACGGGCCAAGGCTCGAGGGCGCCTTGTCGATGCCCGCTCTTCGCACACTCTCGCGCGAACTCGCGCCCGAGGAAGCGACGAGAAAGGCGGTCGAAGAGGTCCGGCGCGCGGGTCCTGAATGGCTTGTTGTGCCCGAGCCGTACTTCGCGAGGTTCGTGAGCGACCCCGATGCGTTTCCGGAGAAGGCGGGATTCTTCCGCACCCTCCTTGCGGGAGGTGCCGGGTACTCGCCCTCTGCCCGCTTTCAGCAGGAGGGGTTCCTCCGGCCCCCGAACGAGTTCCTCGATCCCGAGGTCCTGATCTTCCGTCGCGTACCCTAGCCGCCCCTGGTGAGAGTCTGCCGGCACTCGCGGCGCGGCGTTGACGCTGCCCCTGCCTCGCCCCTATGGTGCTCCGATGCGCCTGATCGCGACCCTCGCCCTGCTCTCGCTCGCCTGGCCCGTGGCGTCCGCCGCGGAGTCTCCGGTCACCTACGTGGTCACGCCCGGCAACGCGGACGCGCGCGGGGTGAGCCGGACGATCCGGGTGACCCTCCTCCTTCCCGCCGACGCCATCGTCACTCGCGCCGAGATGATCATGCCCCGCGCCATTCCGATGGGCTACAGCCAGGTCAGCTACGACCAGTTCGTGACCGGGGTGACCGCGCGATCCCGTTCGGGCTCAGCCGCCAAGGTGGTTCGCGGAGATGGTCCGCGCTGGTCCATCGCCGCCCCCGTGCCGGGAGACCCCGTAGCGAGCCTCGACTATGAGGTCGACCTGAAGGCGATGGAGACGGCGGTGCTCGCGGGAGGAGACGCGTCGCGCGCGCGGGACGGGTATATCTCTTTGTTGGGTTATTCGGTGTTCGCCTACGTCCTTGGCTTCGAAGCACGCCCGGTCGAACTGTCCCTCACTCCGCCCGCGAACCGGCCGGACTGGCCCGTCTTCTCGACCCTCGCGCCGAAAGCCCCCGTGACTCGCGGTCGCCTCGGCGCAACCGCGGCGGATTTCTACAACCTCGCCGATTCGCAGGTTCTCATGGGTCCTGGTTTCCGGGTGAGAAAGCTCAAGGCGTCGACCGACCTGTTTCTCGCGATTCACTCCGAGGGACCGGCTGACCTGGATGCCATGGCGCCTCTCGCCGAGCAGGCTTTCGAGGCCATGGTCCGCTACTACGGGACCACGCCCTTTCCTCACTACACGTTGTTCTTCGATTACCTCAATCCGATCTCGCCGCGGCACACCTACGGCTTCAGCATGGAGCACATGCAAAGCGCCACCTTCGGCGCGCTCGCCACCGCCGCACCCACGGCCGCGTCCAGCGACCGTGAGCGCGCCTCGTTCCGGTACAACGTCGCCCATCACGTCTCGCACGCGTGGATCCCCAAGCGCTGCGCGGGGGAGGGGTACTTCCCGTTCCGATGGGAACTGGCGCCCCTCATCGACACCATCTGGCTGAGTGAAGGCTTCGGGCAATATGCGGCCGCCGACGCTCTATCCGACGTGCTCGATCAAGGCGCCGAGGGTCGGCCGTATCGGGAGAGTCTGGTGCAGACCCGCTTCCGCAATGCGCTCGCGGAGATGCCCGAGTTCCTGAAGCGGATGCCGCTCGTCGAGTTGTCGCGCATCGCGTCCACCGTCTATTCGGAGGACTTCCGCACCGGCCGGACCGTCTTCTCCCGCGGCGGATTGATGGCCCACGAGATGGACGAGAAGATCCGCGCTTCGACCCGCGGCGCGAAGCGTCTGCGCGATGCCCTTCGCGGGCTGATCGCCTGGTCGGCCCGCGAACAGCGGGCCTTCACCATCGAGGAACTGCCTGGAATCTTCAAGGAATCCACCGGCGTCGACACCCGGGACGTCATGGAGCGCTGGCTAGCCGGCATGAACTGAAAGCGCGTCGAATCGCTCTCCTGGTCTCAGCGAGCGGGCTCTCGATGACAAGATAGAGCGGATCGCAATGCTGCTGACCCCGATTCTTCTCGCCCTTGCGACCGCGTTCCCGGGGCAGTCAGCGATGCCTTTCCAAACTCCTTCGCCCTCGGCCACACCCTCCCCCGGCCCCTCGCCCTCACCCACGCCTTCGGCCCAGCCCACGGCCTCCCCGACCCCAACCCCGGATTCCGCCACCCTGGTGGCCGAAGCCGACGCTCATTTCGCCCGCCGGTCGATCGACGCCGTCAACCTGGTGGCGAGCCCGGGGGAGATCGACGCCGCGATCGAGCTCTACCGGCAGGCGCACGCGGTCTCGCCCGGCGACATCGACATACTGGCCCGACTGATGCGCGCCCTGCACTTCCGCGGGGCCTACACCGGTGCTGGCCGCGACGAAAAGAGGACCATCTTCGACGAGGGTCGGAAGCTCGGCGAGGAGGCGATCGATCGCCTGGAGGCGGAGGCGAAGGCCGCTCGCGGCCTCTCCCGCATCGAAGCCCTGCGCCTCGTGAAGGGCACTCCCGCGCTCTATCTCTGGACGGCCGCGCACCAGGGCGAGTGGGCGCTCGCCCGCGGAAAATTCGCGGCCGCGCGCAGCGGGGTGGCCTCGCGGCTGAGGGACCTCGCCCAGACCGTGATCGACCTCGACCCCCTCTTCGATGACGGAGGCGGCTATCGGATTCTCGGACGGATTCACTCCGAGGCGCCGAAGATCCTCTTCCTCACCGGCTGGGTGTCCCACGAGAAAGGCGTGCAGTACCTGCGCCGCGCCCGCGACATCGGCCCCCATCATCCCGTCACCGCATTCTTCCTGGCCGAGGCCATTCTCGACCACCAGCCCGAAAAGCGCGACGAAGCTATACGCCTGCTCGAAGAATGCGCCGCCTTGACCCCGCGACCGGACTTCGAGCTGGAGGACGGCCGGTATCTCGACAACGCTCGCAGGCGGCTCGACGCGTTGCGCGGTCCGGCCCCCCGTTGATGCGCAGCTTCGACTTCATCCTCGAGCCCGACCGTGCGGTGCGGATGCGCGATGGGGTCGCACTCTCCATCGACGTCTATCGACCGGCGGTCGGGGGAGCCGTGGTGGAAGGGCGCTTCCCGGTCCTGCTCGAGCGCACCCCGTATGGCAAGCGGCGCGTCGTGCTGAATCAGGCGGGCGAGTACTTCGCCCGGCACGGGTACATCGTGATCATGCAGGACGTGCGCGGCCGCTTCGCCTCGGAAGGGGAGTGGTACTTCCTCTCCGAGCAGGAAGGCCCGGACGGCTTCGACACCCTGGCCTGGATCGCGGCCCAGCCCTGGTGTGACGGACACGT
>CAZYEA010000019.1:0-31328 GCA_964646485.1 uncultured Acidobacteriota bacterium | reverse complement strand
GACGCCCGCCTCGAAGGCCGCCCGGGGGGTACGCTCCCGCAGGAGCACGTTCTCCTGCGAACCCTCACTCTCGGCGGGCTCGAGCGTCGAGCGCTCGAGATGCTCCCGGATGAGCGCGAGACGGGCCTCCCCCTCTCCCCCATGAATCACCACCTGCGTGACCTTTAGCTCGTGATCGACCACGACGATCTCTGTGGGAACGAGAAGGACGCTGTCTGGAAGGTCTTCGGGATCCGCGGGGGAAGCGGGCAGGCGCTCGAAGCGGCGGACCAGGTCATAGGCCAGGTAGCCCACGACCCCGGAGGAGAAGGGCGGCACTTCGGGAAGGGGCGGCGTGGAGGCGAGCAGGGCCCGGATCGATTCGAGCAGGTCGCGTGAATCCGCGAGTGTTTCTCCGGTCGCGAGGTGTTCGATCGTGATCTCCGAAGGACGGCTTCGGTGGATGAGGGTGGGCCTTCCGCCGAAGAAAGAGAAGCGGTTCCGCCCCGCCGCCCCGAGCGATTCGCACAGGAACGCGTACGGATCGTTCGCATAGAGGCTCTTGAACGCGGCGAGCGCGGGCTTCGCAAACTCGAGACGGAGTCGGGCCACGTTCATGCGACCAGGGCCCGGTCGGACGCGGCCTCGGGCACGTAGCGCTCGAGGCCGCGCATCATGTCCGCGAACAGCTGTAGGTTCAGCGACTGGCGTCCGTCGGAGAGAGCCTTGTCGGGGTAAGGATGCACTTCGACGATGACGCCGTCCGCCCCCGCGGCGAAGGCCGCGCGCGCGAGCGGCACCACCATCTCCCTCTTCCCCGACGCGTGCGAGGGATCGACGAGGACGGGCAGGTGGGTGAGGTTCTTCAGTTCGGGAACGATGTTGATGTCGAGGGTGTAGCGCGAATGATCGGAGAAGGTCCGGATCCCCCGCTCGCAGAGGATGACGTTGCGGTTGCCCTCCGCGAGCAGGTACTCGGCGGCGAGGAGGAACTCCTCGAGGGTCGCGGACTGACCCCGCTTGAGCAGCACAGGCTTGTGGCTCTTCCCCGCCCGCCGCAGCAGGGGATAGTTCTGCATGTTGCGGGCGCCGATCTGCAGGATGTCGGTCACCGCCTCCACCGCCTCGAAGACCTCGACCCCGATCACCTCGGTCACCAGAGGGAGGCCGGTGATGTCCCGCGCCTCCTTCAGGATCTCGAGGCCCTTCTCGCCCAGACCCTGGAAGGCGTAGGGAGAGGTGCGAGGCTTGAAGGCGCCGCCGCGGAGCAGATGCGCCCCCCCCGCCTTCACCCGCTTCGCGGTCTCGATCGTCTGTTCGCGGGTCTCCACCGAGCAGGGACCCGCGATCACCACGGGGCGCTGTTCGCCGATGCGAATGCCGTCCACCACCACGATGGTGTCGTCGGGCTTCATCTCGCGACTCGTGAGCTTGTAAGGCTTGGTGACGCGCAGGACGTCGACTACGCCGGGCAAACCGCGGATCGGGTTTTCGTCGACCGGGCCGGTGTTTCCCGTGACCCCGATGGCGACGCGGGTGACGCCGGGAATGGGATGAGGGACGAGGCCCAGTTCCTCGACCGCGCGGCAGACCACCGCGACTTCGTCCGGGTTCGATGCGGGTTTCATGAGGATCAGCATTCAATGACTCCGTGAGGCTTGTTTGAAGGAACGGATGAGCGCGGCAAAGTCTTCGCCCTGGCGGATGGCCTCCACCAGGCGGCTTCCCACGATGGCGCCGTCGGCGTGGGCGGTGAGGGCTTCGATGTGCGAGGGCTCGGACAAGCCGAACCCGGCGACCAGAGGCAGGGTGGTCGAAGCGCGCACGCGGCCGAGGATCCGCGGAAGCTCGGGATCGGCCGCGCGCCGGGCTCCGGTCGTTCCGACCACGCCAACCACATAGAGGAAGCCCCGGGACGCGGCGCCAATGCGGCCGAGCCTCTCCTCGGAACTTGTGGGTGCGGCCAGAAGAACGAGGTCGATGCCGAGGCGAGCCGCCTCGTCGGAGAGGGCGGAGGACTCTTCTTCGGGCAGGTCGGGAACTACCAGGCCGGAAAGGCCCGAGGCCGCGAGCATCGGCAACGCGTCTCGACCAAGGGCCAGGAGAGGGTTCAGGTACGACATCAGGATCAGGGGAACAGGATGAGGGCGAGCGGCAAGGGCGGAGAGAAACACCCGGGTCCTGAAGCCGGCCACGAGCGCCTGGTGAGACGCGTACTGGATGGTCGGTCCATCCGCCACGGGATCGGAGAAGGGCAGACCGATCTCGACCGCGTCCGCTCCCGCCCGAACCGCCTGATCGACGAAATCGAGAGACGCCTCGATCGAGGGATAGCCCGCGGTGACATAGGGAATGAGAGCGATCTCGTGTCGCGCCTTCGTGGCCTCGAAAATGCCGGTCAGGGTCATGACCGCCCCGCGGCGCCGAGCCCGAGCACGTGATCGAGATCCTTGTCGCCCCGGCCGGAGAGGTTCACCACGATCACCTGTTCGCGCGGAAGGCTCGACGCAACCCTGAGGGCGAAGGCGACCGCGTGCGCCGACTCGAGAGCGGGAACGATGCCTTCGAGGCGCGCGAGGAGCCGGAAAGCGTCGAGGGCCTCGGCATCCGTGATGCTCTCGTAGCGAACGCGGCCCACGTCACGGAGGTGCGCGTGTTCGGGTCCGACGCCTGGGTAGTCGAGGCCCGCGGAGACGCTGTGGGCCTCCTGGATCTGTCCGTCCTCGTCCTGGAGCAAAATCGTCCGTGCCCCGTGCAGGACGCCGGGACGCCCCTTGGCAAGGGTGGCCGCGTGCTGTGGTGTATCGACACCGCGCCCCGCGGCCTCGACGCCCACGAGTGCGATGGGATCGTCGAGCAGGGGATGGAACATGCCGATGGCGTTGGAGCCCCCGCCGACACACGCGACCACCATGTCCGGAAGACGGTCCAGGCGTTCGAGACACTGAGCACGGGTCTCCCGGCCGATCACCGACTGGAAATCACGCACCATCCGCGGAAAGGGATCGGGACCCACCACCGAGCCCACAAGGTAGTGGGTGTCACGCACGTCGGTAACCCACTGGCGCAGGGCCGCGTTGATCGCGTCTTTCAGGGTTCGGCTTCCCGAGGCCACCGGAATCACCTCGGCCCCGAGGAGCTCCATCCGCTGGACATTCGGCCGTTGCCGCGCCACATCGACCTCGCCCATGAAGACGCGACAGGGCAGACCAAGCAGCGCGCAGGCGGTGGCGGTGGCGACGCCGTGCTGACCCGCCCCCGTCTCCGCGATGATGCGCGCTTTCCCGAGCCGCTGAGCGACCAGCGCCTGGCCGATGGCGTTGTTGATCTTGTGGGCGCCGGTGTGATTGAGATCCTCGCGCTTGAGGAAGATCCGCGCCCCGCCCGCATGGCTCGTGAGCCGTTCGGCCGAATAGAGAGGCGTCTTGCGCCCCACGTAGTTCGTCAACAGGTCGGCGAGCCGTTCCTGAAACGCGGGATCAACGCGGGCCGCCTCGTAAGCGGCCCCAAGTTCATCGAGGGCGAACGAGAGCGTCTCGGGAACGAAGCGCCCGCCGTACTCGCCGAAATAGCCCGGCCGTTCAACTCGCATCCGCTCTCCTTACCGCCTCCACGAAACGAGCCATCTTTTCCGGATCCTTCCGACCGGGCGCGCTCTCCACCCCGGACGACACATCGACTCCATAAGGCCTCGCCACCGTGACCGCTTCTCCTACGTTTTCCGGGGTGAGGCCGCCGGCGATCACGAAGCTACCCGGCCTCGATCTCACCCGCGTCCAGTCGAACTTGACCCCTTTGCCTTCGCTGCCATCGATGAGTGTCGTCTCCCAATCGCTCGGCGGAACCCGATCGAGGGCCTCGGGCCGGACCGCCCTCAGCACCGACACCGGAATCTCGAGACGGGCGTCCCCATGGAACTGGATCCGGTCGAAACCCACGATGGCGTGCGCGGAGGCCGCGGCCTGGGCATCCTTGAAGACACCAACGACCTCGACGCGACCGCGCGCGATGGCGGCGATTCCGAGCGCCTTCTCGAGGGTCAGCCGCCTCGGCGAGGGAGCGAGGACGAGGCCGATGGCGGAGACTCCGGCCCGGATCGCCGCCTCGGCGTCGGGCTTCGAGGTGATGCCGCAAACTTTGATCCAGGTCATCGCGACACCTCTGCGGCTTTCCCCATGAGTTCGTGGAGCGTGGCCGAAGGATCGGGGCTCGTGACCAGGGTCTCGCCGATCAGCAGAGCGTCAAAGCCGGCGTCCTCGATGCGCTTCACATCCTCGCGCGTGCGGACGCCGCTCTCGGCGACGCTCGACACCCCGTCCGGGATGCGCGAACGAAGGCGCAGGGCGAGGCTGGGATCGACGGTGAGGGTGCGGAGGTCGCGGTTGTTGACGCCCACGAGGGACGCGCCCGCCTCGAGCGCCTGATCGAGTTCGGCCTCGTCGTGGACTTCGACGAGAGCGTCGAGGCCGCGCTTTGCCGTGTGGGCGAGCAGGTCCGAGAGGCGAGGGAGGGGAAGGAGGCTCACGATGAGAAGCACCGCGGAGGCTCCAAGACCGTGGCTTTCGTCGATCTGAATCTCGTCGATCAGGAAGTCCTTCCGCAGAACCGGCAGGGAGGCGGAACGAGCCCGCTCGAAGTCACCGTCGACAGCGCCGAAGAAGGTCCGGTCGGTGAGACAGGAAATCGCGGAGGCGCCGCCCGCGGCGTATGCCCTCGCGGTCTTCGCCGCGTCGAGGCCGGGCGCGAGCACACCTTTCGAGGGCGAACGACGCTTGATCTCCGCGATCAGGGAAAGGCCGGGCCCCTGAAGCGCCTGGGCAAAGCCCGGGGCCTTCGCGGCGGAAAGGCTCGGAGCAGCCAGTCGCAGTCGCGCGATCTCCGCCCGCTTCGCCACCACCACATCGTCGAGGAAGCTCACGCAGCCTCCTGCGAGAGGCGTTTCACGGCTTCGAGAACGGAGCGGGCCTTCTTCGACACCAGGGCCTCGCGGGCCTTGTCCGCGCCTTCGCGGAGGGAATCGGCGCGACCGGCGACCACGAGCGCCGCCGCGGCGTTGATGACCACGAAGTCGTGGGCCGGCCCAAGCTCGCCGTCGAGAACCCGGGTCGCGATGGCGGCGTTTTCGGCAGCATCCCCGCCCCGAATGTCCTCGCGGCCGCAGGTCTTCAGGCCCGCATCTTCGGGGTGGATCACTCGCGAGTCGATGGCTTCGCCCCGGACCTCGAACACGGTGGTGCGGCCGGTGAGGGAAATCTCGTCGGCCCCATCATCGCCGTGGACCACATAGGCGTGGTCGATCCCGAGCGCGCGCAGCGCCTCGGCCACCGGCCGCAGGTAGGCGGGCGAGGGGACGCCCACCACCTGACGCCTCACCCGGGCCGGATTGGCGAGCGGCCCCACGATATTGAAGATCGAACGAAAGCCGAGTTCGCGGCGCAGCGGCCCGAGCTGCTTCAAAGTCGGGTGATAGTTGGGAGCGAAGAGAAAGCCGAAGCCGGTCTCGTCGATCGAGCGGGCCACACCGGACGAGGGCCCGTCGATGCGCACCCCGAGCGCTTCGAGAAGGTCAGCGCTGCCGCAGCGGCTGCTCACCGCGCGGTTCCCGTGCTTCGCCACCCGCGCTCCGCAGGCGGCGGCCACGAGGCCGGCGAGAGTCGAGACGTTGAACGTGCCCAGGCTGTCGCCGCCCGTGCCGCAGGTGTCGACGAGCCCATCCGCGGGAAGCGAGAAGGGCGAAGCGTGTTCGCGCAGGGCCCGGGCGAAGCCGAGGATCTCGCCCCCGTTCTCGCCCCGCGCGCGCAGCGCGCTCAGGAGACCGCCCGCCTGGGCGGGAGGCACGTCGCCGGTCATCAGGGCAAGCGCCGCCTCGCGCGCGTCGCTTTCGGAGAGCGACCGGTGGACGGCCTTGTTGAGGAGGGGTGAGAGGTTCATGTTCATGGGTGGAAACCCGGGGAGATTGAGGACAAAAGAAAAAGCCCCCGGCGCATCGCGCTTCGGGGGCTTTTTGGGGGATCCCTGATTCGGAATCAGTTATCGACTAATCGCAAGCTCCTCCCTCGGCGCACACAGAGCTCCGCCACCACCAGCGCGAAACGAGGAGAACCGAGGAGAGTTGACTCACGAGGGAGCGGATTCTGAACCCAGGGAACGATTCCTGTCAATAGGAATCTGCGCGGGAACGGACTTCGGCCCGTGTTACCGTGCGATCGCCTTGTCGAGAGAAATCTGGCTGAGAGTGGCTCTGGGCGCGGTCGCGGTCGCGTCGGGTCCCCTTGCCCTTTCCGCGTGGAACCACGGCATGGGAACGGGCGGATTCGCCTCGCCCGTGGGTGGCGAGAAGTGGTTCGCGACCAGGCCCGGGTTCTTCGAGGCGAAGGGTGTGAAGGACCCCGAGCTCGGCCCCACCGGTCATGTCTTCAACTGGACGGAGGGGGAAGCCACTCTCCGTTTCCCGCGCCTGGAGCGATCGAGGGCGGCGGTGGTGACGGTCCGGATCCAGGGCACGAATTCGTCCGAGGGAAGACCGCACGATGTCGCCTTCTCCGTTGATGGGGTGGAGTCGCAGCGGCTCCCCATTCCGACCGTTCCAAAGAGGGTCTCCCTCGAGCTGCCGAAGGGGGCGGGGCGGGGCGCCATCGTCTCCCTCCGGGTTGAAGGTACGCAGGGTGTGATGGTCGAGAACGTGCGGCTGCTTCCGGTGGGAGGTTCGACCCTGCCCCTCCCCCTCGAGGCGCTCACCGCACTCGCCTTCGTCGCTCTTGCCGCCTATGTCGCAATGTCTTTGGGCGGGGCTCCACCCTGGGCCGCGCTCATCGCGGCGGCGGCTCAAGCCACGCTGCTGTCGTGGGTGTCGATGACCGGAGGTGCGGTCCTCGGCCGCTATAGCGAGGCGCTCGCCTGGACCAGCGCCTCGATGCTCGTATCCGTTGTCGCGACCTTGGCCCTCCGCGATCTGCGCTGGAGGCGCGCGTGGATCGCGGTGGTTTGGGTAACCGCGCTGAAGCTCTCGCTCCTGGCCCATCCACAAATCGTCGATGGAGATGCCACCTTCCACGCGAACAACATCGCGCGGGTCCGCTCGGGGGACTGGTATTTCACATCCGCGACCCCGCCCCCCGCGATCTCCTTCCCCTACCCCCCCGGCCTTTCCTTCGCCTCGCTGCCTCTCTCCGGCCTGCCCCGGTCGAGCTGGGTGATGGGGCTGCGGGTCCTCGTTCTTTCGGCCGAGGTCGCGGCCGCCTATGCCTTCGCGCTGAGCGTCGCCGCCCTCGCCACCGAAGGAGTGGGGGCCCTGACCTTCGTCCTTTTGGCACTCGCCCCCGAGGGCGCGGTGGTTCTCTTCATCGGGAACCTCGCCAACTACTTCGCGGACGCTCTGATGGTCTTCGGATGCGCGTGGCTCATCGCGCGCCGCCCCATCCTCGCTTCCCTGTTCCTGCTCTGCGCCTTCCTCTCCCACTTCGGAACCCTGCTTCTCGGCGCTCCGCTCTCCCTCCTGCTCGCCCTTTTGAGTGGAGAGGGCCGGCCCCTGCGCCGCGCCGCTCCCGTTCTCGTGGCCTTGGTCGCTTCGTTCCTTCTCTACTACCGGCGGTTCATGGGCGTGGTGGTCGAAGCGTGGGACCGCATCACCTCTCTCCATGGGGCGGCCGCGGTCGGGCCCATGACCGCCCCCCTGAGCGACAAGCTCACGCGCATGAGCGGAGGGGAGAGCTGGTGGATCAGCGCGGTGATTCTCGTATCCCTGGCCGTTGGCCTCGCCACGTGGTCGAAGAATCGGGAGCCCCTGGCGAGGATTCTCGCCGCGTGGCTCCTCGTCGCCGCGGCATTCGGTCTCCTCGGCCTGCTCACTCCGGTTCAGGTTCGCTCAGCGCTCTCGGCGCGGGCCGCGGTCGCCGCCTTGTCCGCCTCCGGCATCGTGGCCTTGTGGTCGCGGGGAATTCGCGGGAGGCCGCTCGCCGCGGTTCTCGTCGGCCTGACCGCGATCTCGAGCTGGCTGATCGCGGTGAGCTTCTTCCCGGCCAAGCCCGCCTAGACCGAAGGGAGAGTGCGGCTACTCCGCGGAGTGGTGGTGCCTCACATCCTTCGCCTCGACCAGAAAGATCACATCCTCGGCGATGTTGGTGGCGTGATCGGCGATCCGTTCGAGGTTCCGGCTGATCAGGATCAGCCCGAGGGCGCGCTCGATGGTGCCGGGGTCGGCCATCATGTGGGTGAGCAGGACGCGGAACACGCGGTCCTTCAGTTGATCGACTTTGTCGTCGCGCTTGAGGACATCGCGGGCGAGCGTGGCGTCGCGGCGCACGAAGGAGTCGAGGGCGTCCCGGGTCATCTTCTGGGCAATCTCCGCCATCTCCGCGATATCGATGACCGGTTTGAGCGGCGGAGTTTCGAGCAGGCGCAGGGCGGTCTCGGCGATGTTCACGGCCTGGTCGCCGATGCGCTCGAGATCCGCGCCCATCTTCATGGCGGAAGTGATGAGCCGCAGATCGGTGGCCATGGGCTGCTGGAGGGCGAGCATCTTGAGGCAGCGGTCGTCGATCTCGATCTGCAGGAGATTCACCGCCGCATCACTCTCGATGACCGCGCGGGCAAGCTCCGCCCGGCGCTCCATGAGGGCCACGAGGGCTTTGTTGGTCTGGGCTTCGCACAGCGACCCCATGTGCAGGAGGCGGTGCTTGAGCGCCTCGAGATCGCCTTCGAAGTGCTGGCGTTCCATTATCCGAACCGTCCCGTGATGTAGTCCTCGGTGAGCTTCTCGCGAGGATTGGTGAACATTTGCGCGGTGGGGCCCATCTCCACGAGCTTGCCCAGCCAGAAGAAGGCGGTCTGGTCCGAGACCCGCGCCGCCTGCTGAAGGTTGTGGGTCACGATCACGATCGTATAGCTGTCCTTCAGGGAGTAGATGAGCTCCTCGATCTTGAGGGTGGCGATGGGATCGAGGGCCGAGCAGGGCTCGTCCATGAGCACGATCTCCGGCTCCACGGCGATGGCGCGGGCGATGCACACCCGCTGCTGCTGCCCGCCCGACAGGCCCAGGGCGCTGTCGTCGAGCCGGTCCTTCACCTCGTCCCACAAGGCGGCCCCGCGGAGGCTCTTCTCGCAAGCCGCATCCAGGGTCGAGCGGTCGGAGATCCCGGCGATGCGAAGACCGTAGACCACGTTCTCGTAGATCGACTTCGGGAAAGGATTGGACTTCTGGAAGACCATGCCCACGCGACGGCGGACTTCGATCACGTCGACGGTGGGCGCGTTGATGTCCACCCCCTTCACCTCGAGCTTCCCCGAGATGGTGACGTTGTCGATGAGGTCGTTCATCCGGTTGAAGCAGCGCAGGAAGGTCGACTTGCCGCAGCCGGAGGGACCGATGAAGGCGGTGACGCGTCGCTCCTCGATGTTCATCGAGATGTCGTGAAGAACGTGATTCGCGCCGTAGCTCAGGTTCAGCCTCTCCGCCACGATGGCGGGAGGAACGCCTTCGGGGGAAGGCGCGGTCCCCTTCGCGGACACCTCGGTCTGGATCCTCAAGGGACTGGCCCGTTCGTCGGTCATGTTGATGGAAGGGTTCTCTTAGAAAGCGGAGGTCTGGAATCTGCGACGAAGGCGGTTGCGGACGATGATGGCGGTGAGGTTCAGGAGCACCACGATGAGCAGCAGGAAGATGGTGGTCATGTAGACCATGGGCTTTGCCGCCTCCACGTTCGGGCTCTGGAAGCCCACGTCGTAGATGTGAAAGCCGAGGTGCATGAACTTCCGGTCGAGATGAAAGTAGGGAAAGGCGCCATCGAGGGGAAGGTCGGGGGCGAGCTTCACCACCCCGGTCAGCATCAGGGGCGCCACTTCGCCGGCCCCGCGGGCCATGGCGAGGATGAGGCCGGTGAGGATCCCCGGAGCCGCCGAGGGCAGGACCACGCGAAGGATGGTCTGGAACTTCGTGGCGCCGAGGGCGAGCGAGGCTTCGCGCACCGAGCGGGGCACCGCCGCGAGCGCCTCCTCCGAAGCCACGATCACCAAGGGGACGGTGAGGAGGGCGAGGGTGAGCGAAGCCCAGAGGATGCCGCCGGTGCCGTAGGTGGGAGTGGGCAGAGCCTCCGCGTAGAACATCCGGTCGATGCCGCCGCCGATCATGTAGACGAAGAAGCCGAGACCGAAGACGCCGAACACGATGGAGGGAACGCCGGCGAGATTGTTCACAGCGATGCGGACGATCCGCACCAGGAAACTCTGGGCCGCATACTCGCGCAGGTACAAAGCAGCGAGGACGCCGGTGGGCACCACCACCAGGGTCATGAGGAACACCATCAACACCGTGCCGAAGATGGCCGGAAAGATCCCGCCCTCGGTGTTGGCCTCGCGCGGGTCGTCCCACAGGAAGCCGCCCAGCCGGCTGAAGTAGATGGACACGCGGTCGAACCAGCCGAGCGAATTCGCGGGATAGGCGCGGTAGATGTCCAGGAGTCGCAGTTCTTTCTCGTCTCCCGAGTCTGCCCGTACGACCAGAACCGGGGCGGCGGCCTTCTCCACCAGGTTGCCGAGTTCCTCCTGCTTCGCGGCGAAGAGGCGCTGCTGGTCGCTCACCACCGCGGCGAGGCGCTCATGCTCGGCCTTTCGATCGAGACCGCGCGCGTCGAGCTCGAGCGCCTTGGTGGCAAGGCGCGCGCGTTCGATGCGCGCGTTGATCGCTCCGATCTCATCCCTTTCGATGCGTCGGATTCGGGCGCGATCGACCGCCGCGGCCTCCACCCTGGAGCGAAGGAGATCACGGACCGAGGAGGGGGTCTCGGCGAGGATGTTCCCTCCTTCTCGAATCCGCACCGGGAAACCGAGGAAGGGCCCGTACTCACGGCGCTCCACGAGCCAGGCGTCTGCGGGCTGCGCGCGCGCGACGATGTCCGCGTCGTTGATCCATTCGAAGTCCGCGCCCAGAAGATCGCGATTCCCCACTCTGAGAAGCGTGCGCTTCTTGAGCGGGTGGTCGGGGTGACCCGGGTTCGGGATGCCCTCGTGGGCGGCGATTTCGGCGAGACGCGTGGTGCCGTCCTGCAGGGTCACCCGAACGAGCGGACGCGGCCAGAAGAAGCCGAGGCCGTTGGCGAGGATCACCGCGATGAGGCCGCCGATCATGAGCAGGCACAACCCGAGGGCGCTCGCGGTGAACCAGACGAGCGACTCCCCCGCCGGCCGCGCGCGCTTTTTCGCGAAGGCGGGCTTCATAGCGCCTTGTACCTCTCGCGCAGGCGCTGCCGCACAATCTCCGCCAGGGTGTTGACCACGAAGGTCATGGCGAAAAGGAGAAGGGCGGCGAGGAAGAGGACGCGATAGAGGGTGCCGCCGTTCGGCGCCTCCGGGATCTCCACCGCGATGTTCGCGGAGAGCGTGCGCATGCCGTTGAAGATCGACCAGTCCATCACCGGGGTGTTGCCGGTCGCCATCAACACGATCATGGTCTCGCCCACCGCGCGTCCGAAGCCCACCATTACCGCGGAAAAGATCCCGGGGCTCGCGGTGGGCAGGACCACGCGCAGCGCGGTTTGAAAACGGCTGGCCCCGAGGGCGAGAGAGGCGGCGGTGAGATTCGAGGGCACGCTCGAGAAAGCGTCCTCGGTGATGGTGAAGATGATCGGAATGACCGCGAAGCCCATGGCGAGGCCGACCACGAGCGAGTTGCGCTGGTCGTAGACGAGGCCGAGCGCGGTCAAAAGCCAACCCTTGAAATCGGCTCCGAACAGACTGCGCTCCGCCATGGGACCGACGGAAAGGGCGAGCAAACCGCCCAGGAGGCACAAAGGCACCACCACCGCGAGCTCCGTTCCGGGGCGCAGCCGGCTGCGCAGCCGATGAGGCACCACCTCCCACAAGAACACCCCGGAGGTTCCGAGGGCCGGCAAAAGGACGGCCATCAGCAGAACCGGAACGATCTGCTCTTCCACACGGGAGGCGAGCCACAGGCCCGCGATGAAGCCGACCACGACGCTCGGAAGGGCGGCCATGATCTCGACCGTGGGTTTGATCTTCTGGCGGATGGTGGGATGCGCGAATTGAGAGGTGTAGAGCGCGGCGAGGATCGCGATCGGAACCGCGAAGAGGAGCGCGTAGAGCGTGCCCTTGATGGTTCCGAACACGAGGGGGATCAGGCTGAATTTCGGTTCGAATTCGTCGGTGGAGCCGGTGGATTGCCACACGTATTGCGGCTCGGGGTAACCCTCGTACCAGGCCTTGCCGAAGAGCACGCGGCCGGAGATCTCCGGATGCGGGGCCACGAGCCCGTATCGCGCGAGGCGGCCATCCGCGAGGACGGCGAGGACGCCGTCGCTCTTGGGCGCCATCACCGCGCGCGCGATCGGCGCTTCGGGCGGAGAGAGGGCGGCGAGGGTTCGCTCGGAGGTGAGATGAAGGAGCCTCAACGATCCGTCGCTTCCCACCGCGAGAAAACTCTTGTCGCGAATGGAGGGAACGAGATCCACCACCGCGCTGCTCTGCTTCTCGTACACGTGCGCGCGCACGAGAGTGGGCTCGGGGTCCTCGTCCTTGAGGCGCACGCGGAAAAAGGCCTCGATCCCTCCGGAATCGTCACCCACCAGCAGGCTGATGTCGGCGTTCGCCCAGGCCAGGGCCGTGACCCTGGAGGGCGTCATCGATCGGTTGTCGACCAGGCGGATCTCCGACCCCACTTCCCACAGATACAACCCGCCCCGGTCCGTGGCCGCCGCGAGGTGATCGGTGCGGCCGAGGCGGAGGTGCGTGACCCTCTCTCCTTCCCCGACTTCGAGCTCGGTCCTCTGCATCACGGCCTCGCCGTCCTTTTGCCGCAAAACGATGATGCCGCGCTCGTCCGCCACCGCGGCGATGACCGTGTTTCCGTCGCGCTCGCGCGCGTCCACCAGGCGGAGGGGACGGCCATCCGGCGCGACCTCGATCAGGGGCTCGAACCGCACCTCGCTGGTCACGTCAGAAAGGCGGCCGGCCTCGTACGCAGGCTGGAAGCGCACGTGGATCAGAGCCGCCCGGCCGTCCGAGGTGCCGGCCACGAGCAGGCTGCCGGTCGCGTCTCGCGCCGCCGAGGTGAAAGCGGCGCCGTTGAGGGAGGGCGGGGACTCCCGGTGGTCGAGGGTTCCCGAAAGGATGTTGGCGATAGTCAGGGAACCTTCGGGCAGCAGGCCATACAGCTTTCGCTGGTACTCGTCGACGCCGATGACCAGGGCGCCCCGAAGCTCAGCCGCCTCCGCGACGGGCGGCAGCCTGGTGGTGGCGGCCGGGCGGAAAAGCGGCCAGGCCTCCCGCAGGATGAAGAGGAAGATGAAGAGCACGCTCACCACCACGCCCACTCCGCCCATGGTGATCACGGCGCGCGCCGCGCGGTCCACCCGCTTCACCCGGGCGATTCGCGCCGGGACGGAGAGCATCCGATTCCGGACCGATTCGAGTCGATCGTCCTTCATGGGTTGGCGTCAAAAAGGGTGGGGGCGCGCCGCCGAAGACGCGCCGCTCTCAACGGATCTTCAAAAGCTCCGACTTCGCGACGTCCGCGGAAAGAGGCAGGTAGCCGTCCTTTTGAACTACCTCCTGACCTTCCCGGCTGAAGATGAGTTTGATGAACTCGCGCACCAGGGGATCGGTGGGCTTCCCTGGGGCCTGATTGACGTAGAGGAAGAGGAAGCGGTTCAAGGGATACTTTCCGCTCTTGACGTCGTCGTAACTTCCCGACGAGTATTCCCGGCCTTCCGCCTCGGCGAGGCCGACGGTCTTTACCCCCGAGGTGCGATAGCCGATACCGCTGTAGCCGATGCCGAAGCGGTCGCCCGTGACCCCCTGAACCACCGAGGCCGAACCGGGTTGCTCCTTGACCTGATCCTTGAAGTCGCCGTTTTCGAGGGCGTGCTCCTTGAAGAATCCGTAGGTGCCCGAGGCCGAATTGCGGCCGTAGAGACTGATCGGGCGGTTGGCCCAGTCGCCGGTGAGACCGAGCTGGCCCCACGTGGTCACGTTGGCCTTGTAGCCGCGGCGGCGGGTCTTCGAAAAGATGGCGTCCACCTGCGCGAGGGTCAGTTTCTGGAGAGGGTTGTCCTTGCTCACGTAGACCGCGAGGGCGTCATATGAAGTGCGGAACTGCAGGGGCTTGAAGCCGTACTTCCGCTCGAACTGGTCGACCTCGGTGGATCGCATCGCCCGCGACATGGGCCCGAACTGCGCGGTGCCCGCGATGAGCGCGGGCGGGGCGGTGGAGGAGCCCTTGCCCTCCACCTGAACCTTCACGTTCGGGTAGATCCTCGTGAACGCCTCGGCCCAAAGGGTCATGAGGTTGTTCATGGTGTCGGAGCCGACGCTGTTGAGGTTGCCGGAGATGCCGCTCACCTTTCGGTACGAAGGCAGGGCCGGGTCGACCTGGATCGGTTGGGCCGTGGCCGTCCCACCAAGAAGCAGCAAGAGAGCGGCGGCGCCGGAAGTTCGCTTGAGTGCGTGGGTCAGCATGGGAATTTCACTGGTCCCACGCTATCGGGCCGTGGAAGAGGGAGGGTTACGCGTGCGTTAGTTCCCGGTTAACTCGCCTGTTCACCTCTTCCCGCCCGGTGGTACTTTTTGCGCGTGAACGGAGCCGGCAGGCTCGGAATCTCGGGGGAGGGCCAAAGGCTCCTCGCCGCCAAGGCCGTCCGCACCTTCGGCTTTGGTTGGCTCTCGGTGGTCCTCGCTCTTTTTCTGGCCAAACGAGGTCTCACCGCGACGGAGATCGGCTTCGTCTTCACCGCGACCATGGTCGAGGACGCGCTCCTCACCATGCTGCTTTCCGCGGTGGCAGGGCGCGTCGGACCGGTGCGGGTGATGCTCTTCACCGCCCCGCTCATCGCGGTGGGCGGCGTCCTGCTGGCGGCGTCGAACGACAAATGGCTGCTGCTGCTGGGCGCGGTGCTTGGGACGCTGAGCCCCACCGGACAGGAGGCCGGCCCTTTCACCGCGATGGAGCAGGCCCTGCTTCCTGGGACGGTGCGGTCCGGTTCGACCGCGCGGGTGTTCGGCTGGTACAACGTCTTCGGCTTTCTGCCCGCCGGACTCGGCGCCCTCGCCTCGGGCCTGTGCGTGCACGCGGCGCTCGTCGCCGGAGTCGAGGAACTCCTCGCCTACCGACTGATGTTCTGGGTGTACGCAGCCCTCGGAGTGGGCCTCACCCTCATCTATCTCGAGCTCGAACGTTCCGGAACTCCTGGGGTCGCGGCGGAAAGGGCCGAGACTCGGCGCTTCGGGCTCGGTCCGTCAAGAGGCGTGGTGTTACAACTCGCCACCCTCCAGGGCCTCGATGCGTTCGCGGGCGGGTTCACCATGCAGAGTCTTCTCGTCTACTGGTTCCACCTGCGGTTCGGCGCAGGGGCGGACGCGGTCGGCTGGCTCTTCTTCGGCACGAATCTGCTGTCCGCGGTTTCGTTCCTCGCGGCCTCGAGACTCGCGGAGAGGTTCGGGCTCCTCAACACCATGGTGTTCACTCATCTCCCTTCGAACGTGCTGCTCTGTCTCGTCCCGTTAATGCCCACGTTTCCATCGGCCGGACTGGTGCTCCTGATGCGCCACCTGCTGTCGCAGATGGATGTGCCCACGCGGCAGGCCTACACCATGGCCCTCGTCGCTCCCGAAGAAAGACCCGCGGCCGCGGGCTTCACCGGCAGCGTCCGCGCCCTGGCCCAGGCCCTCGCACCCTTCGCATCGGGAGCGGTCATGACCACGGCGGCTTCGGCCACGCCGTTCTTCGTAAGCGGCGGCTTGAAGATCGTCTACGACATCGGCCTGTATTTCAGGTTCCGGAAGGTCCGACTCGGCGGTGATTAGCGGGCCGACTTCCAGGCGCGGGAGAAGGCTCCGGTCAGGACGAAGCGCGGAAACGCGATCCACTGTTCGGCGAAGATTCGCGCCAGCACGTCCTTGACGCCCAGGAACCGGACAGGAGGCTCGGGCTCGGAAGCGTGGCCGCGGCCCTGCATGCCCATGGCCCCCACCATCATCAAAAGCCCGGCCAGCGCGTACTTCGCTCCGGTGAGCGGTGAGCTCGCGAAGGCCAAAGTGCCGAACTCGAAGACCGGGACGGTGAGGACGTGAATAAGGAGATTGAACCGGGTGGTGTGACCCGAGGGATAGATGGCCCACTGCCAGGCCAGCAGTCCCGCCGATCGATCGCGTGCGTCCATCACGATCTCCTCTGCCAAGGGCTCGCCCGAAGGCCCATCTCCGCGGCCAGGACATCTTTCGATCCGTCCGGTCCGGTCACTCGAACCCAAACGGTGTCGTCGCCGCGCCACTCGAGGGCGAACTCCGCAAAGGGGCAGCAGAGCCGTTCGAGGCCGACCCATTCCGCCGCTTCGATGAAAGTGGCGCGAGTCGCGGGGAGCTTCAGTTCGAACCCGGTGGGACGCTCGATGGTCTCAAGGACCATCGCACGCACCGTGGCAAGCAGCTCCTTTTGCCGCGCTCGGCCCGCGGAGTCGAGGGCTTTGAGCTGGCAGGCGATGGGCGCAGTCACTTGAGGCTCATGACCGCGGTGCGAACCTGTGGGGGCGGAGCCGCGGCATCGCCTTCGAGCTTTGCGGGCTCGATCTCCGTCCAGGCGAACACGGCCTCCTCACCCGAGACCTCGAGTCTTGGGAAGCCCGAGGCGCGCGCCATCGACACCGACGCCACCTTGAAGGCGGGCTGCAGCACGGCGCTCGCACTCATCCGCGCGGCCTTGAGTTCCGCCGCTCCGCCCTCTCCGCGGCCGAGCCACGTGATCAAGTGCTCGCCGCCCTGAAGACTGGCGACATCGACGCGGCCCACCGGAAATACCGTGTCCACATCCACCGCCGTCGAGAAGGTGTCGCCGCCATCCCGCGACGATGCAGCTCGGACTCGCGCCTTTCCTCCGGCCATGGTGAACCAGACCGCGGCCACCGAGTCGCCGTTGGCGGCGAGGGCCGGCCCGTTCACCGGGCAGGCCTTGATCTTCCAGCCGTCGTTGGAGAAAAGCCGCGGCGCAGGCTTTGCATCGAGCGGACGAACGAGGGAGATGTCTCGGAGCTCGGTGTCGGACCGGTCGCGGTACGCGGCGAGAAGTCCCTTCGAAGTGTTCACGAGCGTGGTCTGGCAGCAGTCGCAGACCTTGCCGTCGAGTTGCGTCTCGCGTACTCGAGAGCCGTCGCTCAGGAATTCGGCGAAGCGAAGGGTCATGGCTCCACCTCCGCTCGTGTGCTCACCTTCGTGACCTCCTCCTTTGGTGTCGCGTCCGTCCAGCCAGACCAGGGCCATTCCCCGTTCGGTGCCGGCAAAGGACACAAAACCATGCTCTGCCTGCTTGCCGTCCGTGTTCACCAGGAAGGACTCGCCGAAGGTGCGCCCTTCGTCTCTCGAAATTCGGGCCCGGATGTCGTAGTCGTGGGTCGACTCTCCGCTGCGCGACAGCCAGTGGACCATCACCGACCCGTCCGCGAACACGCCAAGCCCGGGGAAGTCGGCCCAGTTGCGCCAGAAATCCTTGCCTTCGTGAACGGTGATGGGCTTCTCCCACTCGCCCCGGGAAGCGCGGTGGGAGAGCTGCAGGCGATGGCCGGCGCCGCCGCCTATGGTCTCGAGCCAGGTCATGAAAAAGCCGCCCCGGGGGTCGGCGGCCAGTTGCGGGAAGGCCGAGTCTGCCGGCGCGGGCGTATCGAGAATTCTCACTCCTGGCGAGGTGGTGGGGGTCGAGACGCTCGGGTGGGAGGCGGCGGTCGCGGACAGC
This sequence comes from uncultured Acidobacteriota bacterium, assembly GCA_964646485.1. GTDB lineage: Bacteria > Acidobacteriota > Vicinamibacteria > Fen-336 > JAGNNV01 > JAGNNV01. The sequence goes on along the minus strand of CAZYEA010000019.1, from coordinate 13,621 downwards.
GCCAGCAGGGTCAGGAGGAGGGCTCTCATGGCTGCTTCCGATTCTGACCGATTCACGTGGAGAATCATCTGAATCATTGGGGCGATTGGGCCCGCCGTGATACAAAGTGCGCGGAGACATCCTTGAAGTCACTTCCCCGCAGAGTCAGTCGAGGCCTTCTGGCCATGGCTCTGTTGAGCGCTGTTTTCACGCTCTGTCCCTGCCTTCCGGGCGCCGAGAGAGCGATGGACGACTGCTGCGCGGGCGGTGAACTCTCGATGAGCGGCGCGTGCTGCGATCAAGGCGATAAGCCCTCGGCCTCCGTCGTCCCCACCACCGTGCTCGTGCCCGCGGCCGTGTTCACGACTCTCCATCCCGCGGTCCTCGAACCCGCGTCGATGGCCTCCGTCGTTGCTCATTCGATCCCGGCTCGCCCCCGAGTCGCCCGCACGATCCTCAGGATCTGACCCCCACGAAACCGCGCGCCCGCAAGGGGCGCGCCCCCAAAGGCCGGGCTTTCTCCGGCGCTCTTTCCATCGTGGAGGTTTCAGGTGATCACCCTTTCTTCATTCATTTCCGCTCGCTCGTCGAGCGCGGTCATAGCACTCGCGTTGTTCGCGCCGCCCGCGCGGAGCGAAGACGTATTTCCTCTGGCCCAGGATCCCTCGGTCAAGGCCTTGCTCGAGGAGACCCTCGCCCGAAATCCGGACCTGATGGCCGCGCGCGAACGAACGGCGGCGGCGGTGGCGCGGGTCTCCCAGGCCGGAGCGCTCTCCGACCCCATGGTGTCCATCGGCTACGAGAAAGGGGAGGCGTGGCTTCCCGGGCGAGGCGCAGACACCGGCCCGCGGGTCGGGGTTTCGCAGGAACTGCCATTCTCTGGAAAACGGGAACTGCGGCGCGAAGTCAGCACGCGGGCGGCTGACCTCACCCGACACGCGACCGGCACGCTCACCCTCGCCGTCACCTATGCGTTGCGCAAGGCCTTGTCTGACCTGCTCCTGGCCCGCGAAAACATCGCCATCATCAAAGACCAGCGGCGGGCCACCTCGGACATAGAGGAGCTCACCCGCGCCCGCTACTCCGCCGGTCTTTCCAGCCAGCTCGACGTGCTGCGCGCCCAGGCCGAGGTGGCGCGCTTCGACCAGATGCGCCTTCATGAGGAAGGCCTCGTCTCCTCCGCGGTCGCGGAGATCAACCGGCTGCGGGGCGAGGTCGAAGCGACTCCGGTCGACCTCCCCGTGAGTCTCAAGGATCTCATCGGCCGCGACATTCCCCTGCCCCCGCTCAAGGATCAGCTGGCGCGCGCTCATGGCGACAACCCCGAGTTGCAGGCGGCCATGACCATGGTCGAGAAGAGCCGTCTCGCCCTAGACCTCGCCCGCCGCAACCTCAAGCCCGACTTCGTGGTGTCGAGCACGTATGCCTTTCGCGGATCGCTCCCCGACATGTGGACGGTGGACCTGGGCGTGATCCTTCCCGCCCACCGCAAATCAAAACAGCGCCAGGCGGTCGTGGAAGCGCAGGCCGAACTCAACTCCACGCGGGCGGAGCAGGAGGCCATGCGGCTGCGCACGCGCTCGGCTGTGGAGAAGGCGTATGCGGACTTCAATGCCGCCGTGCTGGAGGCGCGCACGATCGAGCGCCAGGTTCTGGTGATCGACGCTTTGGCCGTGGAATCGGCGCTCGCGGGCTTCCGGTCCGGACAGACTCCCTTCATCGCCGTGCTCGAAGCTCACCGGGTTCTCTATGAAGACCGGCGGCAGCATGCGGAGCTTCTCTTCCACATCCTCTGGCATTCAGCGCTTCTCGACGCGTTCGGTATGGAAAGGCAGACGTCATGAAAAAGATCCTCGCCCTCGCCGGCGCCCTGGCCCTTCTCGGCGTGGGCTATCTCGCGGGCGCGCGGCGCGCGCTCCCGGCCGCAGGGGGAACCCCTCAGAGCGCCCCCACCAAGGCCGAACGGAAGATCCTCTTCTATCGCTCGCCCATGGATCCCGCCATTCACTCCGACCATTTCACCCAGGACTCCATGGGCATGGATTTCATACCGGTGTACGAAGATGAGGTCGAGACACCCTCCTCTTCCGTGGAAGGCCGGGCCGCCGTGGTCATCCCCGCCGACCGGCGCCAGCTTCTCGGGGTGCGGAGCGAGGCGATCACGCGCGCGCCGCTGCGCCGAGCCATCCGCACGGTGGGACGGATCGTGCCCGACGAGCGGCTGCTGCATCACGTCCACACCAAGTACGACGGCTTCATCGAGCACGTGTATGTGGACTTCATCGGCAAGTACGTCAAGAGAGGCGAGCCCCTGCTCTCCATCTACAGCCCGGATCTTTTCGCCACCCAGCAGGAGTACCTGCTCGCCCTGAAGGCCGCGCGCGAGCTCGCGAAGAACGAGGGCGACGCGGCGAGCCGGGGGAACGCGCTCGTCGAGGCGGTTCGCCAGCGCCTGCTCCTGTGGGACATCCGCCCTGAGGAGATCGCCACGCTCGAGAAGGAGGGGGTGGCGAGGCGTGACGTGGACCTGTACTCCGACGAAAGCGGCTACGTCCTCGCCAAGGTAGCGCTGCACGGCATGCGCGTGACTCCGGCCGACTCCCTCTTCGACATCGCCGATCTGAGCCGGGTGTGGGTCATGGCCGATGTTTATGAGGCGGATCTGCCCTCGATTCGCCTGGGCATGTCCGCCACCATCGAGACCCCCTCGGCGCCGGGCCGAAAGCTGCGCGGGCCGGTCACCTTCATCTCGCCCACCGTCGAGGCTGCGACGCGCACCACCAAGGTGCGAATCGAAATCGGGAATCCGGGCGGCCAGCTCAAACCCGACATGTTCGCGGACGTGACCCTGAACGTGGATCTCGGTTCGGCCCTCGTGGTTCCAGAAGGCGCGCTCATCGACGCGGGGGCTCGCAAGCTGGCGTTCGTCGATCTCGGCGAAGGCCGCTATGAACCGCGCGAGGTGAACCTGGGTGCGCGGGCCGACGCCGGCTTCCTGGTCCTCTCGGGGCTCGCCGAAGGCGAGAAGGTGGTGGTGGCCGCGAACTTCCTGATCGATTCGGAGTCGAGCCTTAAGGCCGCGGTCCAGTCCATGAAGTCACCGGCCGCTTCCCCGTCGCCTTCGCGCTGAGCGGGCCCGAATCATGATCAGGTCCATCATCCGCTTCAGCGCCCACAACCGGGCGCTCGTGCTGATCGCGGTCGCCCTGGCCTCGGCCTACGGCGTCTACACCCTGCGTCACATCCCCATCGACGCGATCCCCGATCTCTCCGACACCCAGGTGATCGTGTACTCACGCTGGGACCGCAGCCCCGACATCATGGAGGACCAGGTCACGTATCCGATCGTGGCCTCGCTCCTCGGGGCGCCGAACGTGAAGGTGATCCGCGGCTTCTCCGATTTCGGTTTCTCTTACGTCTACGTGATCTTCAAGGACGGAACCGACATCTACTGGGCGAGGAGCCGGGTCTCCGAGTACCTCTCGAAGATCCAGCCTCAACTTCCCGCGGGGGTGAAAACCGAGCTCGGGCCGGACGCGACGGGGGTGGGCTGGATCTTTCAATACGCCCTCGTTGACGACACCAAGACCCATTCGCTCGCCGATCTCCGCGCCTTCCAGGACTGGAACCTGCGCTACCGCCTCCAGTCCGTGCCCGGGGTCGCCGAGGTCGCGTCGATCGGCGGCTTCGTGCAGCAATACCAGGTCACGGTCGACCCCAATCGATTGAAGGCGCGCGGGCTCTCGATCGCGGAAGTGAGCGAGGCGGTAAGGAAGAGCAATTCCGATGTGGGTGGACGGCTGCTCGAGTTCTCCGGCCGCGAGTACATGGTGCGCGGGCGGGGCTACATCCGGTCGGTCGCGGACATCGAGAAGGTGGTACTGAGGACCGACGATCGGGGCACGCCCGTGCTGGTGCGCGACATCGGCACGGTGGCTCTCGGGCCGGAGATAAGGCGCGGAGTGTCCGACCTCAACGGTGAGGGCGACGCGGTGGGCGGAATCGTGGTGATGCGTCACGGGGAGAATGCGCGCGAGGTCATCCGGCAGGTCCGGCTGCGCCTCGACGAGATGCGAGCCTCGCTGCCCAAAGGCGTGCGGGTGGTGACGACCTACGACCGGTCGGAGCTGATCGACGCCTCCATCTCTAACCTGAAGCACGAGCTGCTCATCGAAATCGCGATCGTGAGCCTGGTCATCCTGATCTTCCTGTGGCACATCCCCTCCGCCATCGTGCCCATCATCACTATTCCGGTGTCGGTGCTTCTCGCCTTCATCCCCATGTCCCTCATGGGAATCTCCTCGAACATCATGTCCCTCGCCGGCATCGCCATCTCGATCGGCGTCCTCGTCGACGGCGCCATCGTGGAAGTGGAGAACGCGTACCGGAAGCTGGAGCAATGGGAGCACGGAGGGCGGCAGGGCGATTTTCACGAGGTGCGGCTGCAGGCCCTGCTCGAGGTGGGACCTTCGGTCTTCTTCTCCCTGCTCGTGATCGCCGTCGCCTTCCTGCCCATCTTCACCCTGGTTGATCAGGAGGGGCGCCTGTTCACGCCCCTGGCCTGGACGAAGAACCTCACTCTCGCGATCGCCGCCCTCCTCGCCATCACCCTCGACCCGGCCCTGCGCATGCTCTTCACCCGCATGGACTTCGTCTCGTTCCGGCCGCGGTGGCTCGCGTGGATGTTCAACCAGGTCACGGTGGGCCGGTATCACCCGGAGGAGAAGCATCCGATCAGCCGGGCCCTCTTCGCGGTCTATGAACCCGCGTGCCGATTCGTGCTGCGCCATCCGAAGTCGACGATCGGCGCCTCGATCCTGGTCGTGCTGAGCGCCATCCCGGTGTATCAGCGTCTGGGCCACGAGTTCATGCCCCCTCTCAACGAGGGCACGATGCTCTACATGCCGACCACCTTGCCGGGCATCTCGGTCACCGAGGCCACGCGCCTTCTACAGACCCAGGGCCGCGTTCTGCGCGCGATCCCGGAAGTGCAGAGCGTGTTCGGGAAGGCGGGCCGGGCCGACACCTCCACCGATCCGGCACCCCTCTCCATGATGGAGACGACCATTGTCCTCAAGCCGCGTTCGGAATGGCGGCCGCGCGACCGCTGGTACTCGTCCTGGGCGCCGGAATGGCTCAAGGAGGCCGTGCTGCGCCGGATCACCCCCGACCGCCTGTCCTGGGACGAACTGATCGCGGAGATGGACCAGGCGTTGCAGCTTCCCGGGGTCACCAACGCCTGGACCATGCCCATCAAGGCGCGCATCGACATGCTCACCACCGGCGTACGGACGCCGGTCGGGGTGAAGATCTTCGGGGATGATCTCAAGGAGATCGAAGCGCTCGGTCTGGAGCTGGAGAAAGTCCTGCGCGACGTGCCAGGTGCTCGCAGCGTGTTCGCCGAGCGCGCGGCCGAGGGATACTTCGTGGACTTCGAACTCAATCGCGAGGAGCTGGCGCGGCGCGGCCTGAGCATCGCCTCGGTGCAGGACGTCATCCTCTCCGCCATCGGCGGAGAGAACGTCACCACCACCATCGAGGGACGCGCGCGGTTTCCCGTGAACGTCCGTTATCCGCGGGAACTCCGCGACGATCTCGATCGCCTCGGGCGGGTGCTCGTGTCGACCCCGTCGGGCGCGCAGATTCCTCTCTCCCAGGTCGCCGCCATCCGCAAGGTCTTTGGGCCTTCCATGATCCGAAATGAGAACGGACTGCTCGCGGGCTACGTCTACGTCGACACTGCGGAGAGCGACATCGGCGGCTTCGTCGAGCGCGCCAAGGCGGCGGTCAGCCACGTGGCCATGAAGCCCGGGTACTCGATCGAATGGAGCGGCCAGTACGAGAACATGCTGCGCGTCCGCGAACGACTCAAGGTCGTGGTTCCGATCACGATCTTCACCATCTTCTTCCTCCTCTACCTGAACACGGGCTCGGGGGTGAAGGCCGGAATCGTCATGCTCGCCGTGCCCTTCTCCGTGGTGGGAGCGGTGTGGCTCATGTACCTGCTCGACTACAACATCTCGATCGCGGCCTGGGTGGGCATGATCGCGCTCATGGGCCTCGACGCCGAGACCGGTGTGTTCATGCTCCTCTTCCTCGATCTCTCGTACGACGAGGCGAAGGCGGCCGGGCGGCTGCGTTCCCTGGCCGAGCTGCACGAGGCCATCGTCCACGGCGCGGTCAAACGGGTGCGGCCCAAGATGATGACGGTGGCCGCGGCCATGATGGGCCTCATGCCCATCATGTGGTCGATGGGCACAGGAGCCGACGTCATGAAGCGCGTGGCGGCACCCATGGTGGGCGGACTCGCCACCTCGTTCCTGATGGAGTTGCTCGTGTACCCGGCGATCTATCTGCTCTGGAAACGGGCGGAGCTGCCGCGAGAGACGGATCCTGCGAATGGCTCATCGGTCGAGGCGGCGGTCGCGTGAAACAATTCCCGTCGGCAATGAGCCAAGACTCGAAGGTCAAGGACCCCGTCTGCGGTATGACGATCGACCCGGCCCGGGCGGCAGGGACCCTGCGGCATCGGGGGCGCGCCGTGCACTTCTGCTCGAAAAGCTGCCAGACGAAGTTCGAGGTCGATCCCGAGCGTTACCTGCCCCTCAAGTCGAAGGCTCTCACCATGGCGGCTCCCTCCGCCGGATCGGATCTCGTCATCGATCCCGTGTGCGGCATGAAGGTCGACCCCGCGACCGCCAAAGGAGGGTCGCACCAGTACCAGGGCAAGACGTACTACTTCTGCGGCAAGGGCTGCCAGGCGAAGTTCGCGGCTGATCCCGAGCGGTACCTGAAGATCGAGCCCACGGCTGCCGCGATGCTGGAGCCCTTGCCCGCGTCGTCTCCCCGGGCCGCGGTCTACGTCTGTCCCATGGATCCCGAGGTGCGATCCGACAAGCCGGGCGCCTGCCCGAAATGCGGCATGGCCCTGGAGCCCGACCTGATCGCCCCGCCCGCAACCAAGACAGAGTACGTCTGCCCGATGCACCCCGAGGTCGTGCAGGACGGGCCCGGCAGTTGCCCCAAATGCGGCATGGCCCTCGAACCGCGCACGGTCACCCTGGAGGAGGCGGAGAGTCCCGAACTCGTCGACATGACCCGTCGATTCCGGGTGGGCGTGGGACTCACCATCCCCGTCTTCCTGCTCGCCATGGGCGACATGATTCCGGGCTCCCCGTTTCAGGAGCTGATGTCGCAGAAGACCCAGGGCTTCCTGGAGATGGCGCTCTCGACGCCGGTCGTTCTGTGGGCAGGGTGGCCTTTCTTCGAGCGCATGTGGGCGTCGTTCGTGAATCGAAGCCTCAATATGTTCACCCTTATCGGCATCGGCACCGGGGCCGCCTATGCGTTCAGCGTGGCGGCCACCCTGTTCCCGTCGTGGTTCCCCGAATCGTCTCGCGGCCACCATGGGATGGTGGACCGCTACTTCGAAGCCGCCGCGGTGATCACCGTGCTGGTACTCCTCGGGCAGGTGCTGGAGTTGCGCGCACGCAGCCGCACGGGCAGCGCCATCCGCGCTCTGCTGGGTCTTGTCCCCAGGACGGCGAGACGCGTCGAGAGCAATGGGAACGAGCTGGACGTGGCTCTCGAACAGGTGTCGGTCGGAGATCGCCTCCGGGTTCGGCCGGGCGAGAAGATTCCGGTGGACGGCGTCGTTCTCGAAGGCATGAGTTCGGTCGATGAATCGATGATCACCGGTGAGCCCATCCCGGTGGAGAAGCAGCAAGGCGACGCGGTGACCGGAGCGACCCTCAACGGCACGGGAGGACTGCTCATTCGTGCCGAGAGGGTCGGCAGCCATACCCTGCTCGCGCAGATCGTGAAGATGGTGAGCGAAGCCCAACGAAGCCGCGCGCCCATCCAACGCCTCGCGGACGTCGTGGCCGGCTGGTTCGTGCCCGCGGTGATCGCGGTCTCGGCGCTGACCTTTCTGGCCTGGGCTCTTTTCGGTCCTGAGCCCCGCCTCGCTCACGCTCTGGTGAACGCGGTGGCCGTTCTCATCATCGCCTGCCCCTGCGCCCTTGGACTCGCCACCCCCATGTCGATCATGGTCGGGGTAGGACGCGGAGCGGCCGCGGGAGTTCTGATCAGGGATGCGGCAGCACTCGAGGCCATGGAAAAAGTCGATACCCTCGTGGTCGACAAGACCGGAACGCTGACCGTGGGCAAGCCCAGGCTCGTCTCGGTGGCGTCGGCGCCCGGGTTCAGCGAGGAGGAGGTCCTCCGTCTTGCCGCGAGCGTTGAGCGCGGAAGCGAACATCCCCTGGCCAGCGCGATCGTGAACGCGGCGGAAGCGAAGGGCCTGGAGCTTTCGGGGGCGGAAGGCTTTCAGTCGGTCACCGGCAAGGGAGTGACGGGCGTCGTCTCGGGAAGGAAGGTCGTGCTCGGAAACGCGGCGCTCCTGAGCAACCTCGCCGTCGAGGCCTCGGCGCTCGGGGTGCGCGCGGACGAAGCGCGGGCCCGGGCCGAGACCGTGATGCTCCTGGCCGTGGACGGAACGATCGCCGGCCTGCTCAGCGTCGCCGATCCCATCAAGCCCACCACCGCCGAAGCGCTCGCGAGACTCCGCGGCGGAGGCATGCGGGTGGTGATGCTGACCGGCGACCATCGCACCACCGCCGCCTCGGTGGCGCGCGCGCTCGGTTTCGCCGAAGAGGACGTGATCGCGGAAGTCGGCCCCAAAGACAAGGCGGCGGTGGTGAAGAGGCTGCAAGCCGAGGGAAGGTTCGTGGGCATGGCGGGCGACGGCATCAACGATGCGCCCGCTCTGGCCCAGGCCCAGGTCGGAATCGCCATGGGCACGGGAACGGACGTGGCCATCCAGAGCGCGGGAATCACCCTCGTGAAGAGCGACCTGCTCGGCCTCGCGCGCGCGCGCAGTCTGTCGAAGGCGACCATGACGAATATCCGGCAGAACCTTTTCTTCGCCTTCGTCTACAACTCTCTCGGCGTTCCCGTGGCCGCGGGAGTTTTGTACCCCTTCTTCGGCCTGCTGCTCTCGCCCATGATCGGCGCCGCGGCGATGAGCCTCAGTTCCGTCTCGGTGATCGGCAACTCGCTGCGCCTGCGCGCCCTGAGGCTCTGAGGCGGCTCGGCTTCAGGCCCAGCCGTTCTCGTCAATGAGCGCTCGCACTCTCGATTCCACTTCGTCGCGAATAAGGCGCACCGCTTCGATTCCCTGACCCTTCGGATCGGGGAGGGGCCAGTCGAGAACCGGCACGCCGGGAACGTAGGGGCAGCTTTCGCCGCACCCCATGGTGATCAGGAGGGAGGCTCCCTTCGCGAGGTCGGCGGTGAGCTTTTGCGGCTGCGCGCCGGAGAGGTCAAAACCGCGTTCCTTCATCGCTTCCATGACGACCGGATGGACGCGCGGGCCGGGCTCCGTCCCCGCCGAGAGGGCGCGCGCCTTTGCCCGTGCTGCAAGCGCGTTGAACCAATAGGCCGCCATCTGGGAGCGGCCCGCGTTGTGGACACACGCAAAGATGACGGTCTTCATCCTTGCGTCGAAGGCTAACGCGGGCCGCGCGCCCAGAGTTGGAGGGTCGCTCCCTCGCCTAGAAGCTGACCCGGGCTGCGACCTGGATCTGCCGATTGGTGCCGAGTCCCACCGTGGTTCCCACGGTCTGACGCAGCAGGCCGAAGGTGCTGCCCGCCGCAGCCTGGGTGAACGGCTGTCCCGGCTGGACCTGGTTCGTCCCCGTGCCCAGGGCGTTCGCGAGCGTGCCCGAGGGGTTCGCGTAGTTCGTGCGGTTGAGAAGATTGAAGACCTCGAGGCGCAGGTCGAGCATCGACTTGCCGAGAGAGACCTTCTTGATGGCCACGAGGTCGAGCTGACGGAAGCTCGGCCCGCGGATCTTGCCGCGCTTCAGGTTGCCGAACGTGCCGGGGGCGGGAATCGAGAAGGCCGCGGGATTGAGCCACTGCAGGCCGTTCTTGAGGTAGGGGTTGACGCCGGGAACGAGGTTGGGGCGCCGGGTGTTGCGCGAAGCGCCGCCGCCCGGGGTGTTGATGACGGCACTGCGGCCCGCGGCCGGTGAGCCGAACACGGCGCCGCTCGCATCGACGTAGGCGACGTCGGGCCGGGTCACCAGAATGTCGATGGGCAGGCCGCTGCGGCCGTTGAAGATGAGACCGAGATCCACGTTTCCGAAGATCGCGTTCAGGGGGCCGAGGTTCAGAGCCCGGTCCTTGCCCACGGGGAGGTTGAGCAGGGCTGAGGCGTTGTAGGTGTGGCGCACGTCGAAGCGGTTGTAGCCGTCGTCGTAGTCGAAGGCATCGAGGGCCACCGCGTTGTTGCCCGCGGTCACCGCTTCGTTCGAGCCCGCGGAATTTCCCGTGCTCTTCGCGAGGGTGTACTGCGCGTTCAGGGTGAGGCCCTTCTGGGCGCGGCGGCTCAGGGAGACTTGAAGCGCGTTGTACTGATCGTGACCGCCGCTCGTCTTGAGGTCGATCTCCGCGTAGGGCCGCGAGATCGTGCCGTCGGCGTTTGTGATGTCGAACTGGCGGACGACGATGGCGTTCGCGGCGGGGTTCGAATTCGTCCGGACCTCGGTGATCTGGTTGGTGATCGAGCGAAGGAAGAGGTTCCGTCCCTGGCTGCCCACGTAGGCCGCGGTGCCGGTGATGCTGTGGCCGAGTTCACGCTGCAGGCTCACGGTGTACTGGTACACCTTCTCGGGAAGCTTGTACTCCGGGGCATAGGCGCGGGGCTGATAGCTGCGATTCGCGGGATTGTTCGTGAAGTTCGCGACGAACGTGGCCGGGGTCGTGGGAAACACGCCGCCGGTGATGGTCGAAGACACGCGATCGCTCTCGATGGGCTGGATCTGATCCTCCATCTGGCCCGGTCCGACCATGAGCCCTCCCCCGCCGCGGATGACGGTGCGGCCGGACTCGCCCAGGGCGTAGGTGAAGGAGACGCGGGGCTGAAGCACGGTCGAGGACTTGAAGAACGCCGTGCCCTTGGGAAGCAGGGTGCCCTTCACCGTGTCGAACATGATGCCGAGATCATTCGCCTCGCGGAGCGGGCGATACTTATCCAGGCGGACGCCATAATTGAGGGTGAAGTTCCGGGTGGCCTTCCACTCGTCCTGCAGGTAGGCGACGAAGAACTCGGTCCGCGCGTTCCGCTCGCCGGTGACTCCGTTGTTGAAGGGCGAAGGCGCGCTCAGGTCGCCGAGGTACTGAATCTGCTGCGGGGTGTTGGCGAGGAAGGCTGCGAGGTTCGAGAAGGTGTAGGTGGTTCCGCCCAGACGATCCGTCTTCATGCGGATGAGCCGGACCTCGCCGCCCGCCTTCAGAAGGTGCGAGCCGCGAGTGCTGGAGAACGAGTCGATGAAGGAAAGCGAATACGGCTCATACGGAGCGCCGCGGCCGTTGGTGGCGGAGTTCTGGCGAACCAGGCCGCCGGGAATCGCGGTGCCCGAGGAAGAGCCCTGCCCGACGATGCCGTTGTTGGCGACGCTGCCCGTGATGTTGATGGTGATGGCGGAGAGGTCGATACCGTTGACCACCGGGGCGAGGCCGGTCACCGACGTGTCGGCCCGGTTGTAGCCGATCTTGAATTCGTTCAGCGAGGCCGTGCCGACGTTGGTCTGGAGCGCGAGCACACCGTTCTGAGGCTTGCTCTTGATGAGCACGTGGCGGCCGGTGACGCCCTCCGGTTGATCGTTTTCACCGCGGTCATTGAAGTAGCGGGCGTAGAGGCGGTTCGAGCTGTTCAGCTTGATGTCGAGGCGGGCGGCGAAGGAGTTCTCGTTGACGTTCGCGACGCTCTGAAGCTGGGCGATATCGAAGTCGGGGTTGGCGGAAGCGCCCGGAAGGATGATGGCGTTTGGGGACTTGAAGGCGTCCAGCAAGGGCACGATGGAAGGAACGGCGCGCGCGCGGGCCGCCGCCGAAGGAACCGCTTCCACGAAGTTGATGCCTGAGTCGAGGCGGTAACCCTCGTAACTCATGTGGAAGAAGGCCCGGTCCTTGACCAGGGGCCCGCCCAGAGAACCGCCGAACTGGTGCTGGCGGAGGGGCGACTTCTGCTGCTTGCCGTTCACGGTGGGGTCGAAGGCGTTCGGGCTGTCCAGGGATTCGTCGCGGAAGTACTCGAACGCGGAGCCGTGGAACTGATTGCCGCCGGACTTGGTGATCACCGTGACCTGGCCGCCGGTGCCGGTGCCGTATTCGGCGGGGAAGTTGCTCGACTCCACCCGGAACTCCTGCACGTTCTCGAGGCTCGCCTGGAGGCGGAAGGGCGAGGGGATCTCGCCGTTCAGGTTGCCCGGCGACGCATCGATGACGGCCGAGCCTTCGACGCCGTCGTAACGGATGATGTTCTGCTGAACGGCGCGGCCCGCGAAGCGGATGTCTCCGAAGGTCCCGGTTCCGGTGTTCACCGACCCTGGGGCCTGGAGGTAGAGCTGGGAGAGCTGACGACCGTTCACGGGAAGCTGCGCGACTTCACGCTCGTTCACGTTCGCTCCGATGCGTGCGGAGGAGAGGTCGATCGCGGTGGCCTCGCCGACCACATCGATGGTCTCGGAGAGATTCGCCTGCTTGAGCGCGAAGTCCTGATTCACCTCCTGTCCGGCCGAGACCTTCTGGCCCTTCATTTCGACGGGCTGGAAGCCGGAGAGCTGCGCCTTGATGGTGTAGGGCGCGGGTTTGAGGCCCAGGAAGGAATAGCGGCCTTGAGCGTTCGCGGTGGTTTCCCGGACGTCGCCCGTGAGTTCATTGGTCAGCACCACGGTGGCTCCGGGCACGATGGCGCCGGAGGGGTCTTTCACGATTCCGGTGATCCGGCCGTTGTCGGTCTGGGCCAGAGCGGAGGGGGCAATCAGGAGAACGAGGCCGAAGAAGGCGGCGACCACGCGACGAAGAGCGAGTCGCGGTGATGGCGGTGCGAATGAGGCCTGGGTAAACATGGGGGCTCCTTGGAAGCTGAAATCGAAAGTTGTGCGCAGAGGCTAGGCAGGCCGCATGACAGGGGTGTGACAACCGGGTCAAGTCCGCGATCACCCTGGATCAAGAAAATCGGGTGGACGACCAGGCACCCTGGCGTCCACCCGTTTCACGGCTCTGCTTTGGTTTCCCCGGGATCCGCTCCCGGGGTTGGCGTTTTCCGACGCGGGGGATTCTGCCGAACGCAGGTGACGGCTGGACGACGTTCGGGTTAAAGCCGGTCCTCTTTCACCGGCAGGAGCGGTCAGCGGACGAACCGATACCCGATGCCGACCACGGTCTCAATATGGTTGCGGGCTTCTCCGAGCTTGGCCCGCAGCCTTCGCACATGCGCGTCGATGCTGCGAGCGTCCACTTCCGTGTCCTGGCCCCACACCCGGTCGAGCAGGCGTTCGCGGGTGAGGACGCGCCCGGCGCGTTCCACCATGTAGCGGACGAGTTCGAACTCCTTGTGGGTGAGCCGGATCTCCTCGCCCCTGTAACGAAGGACGTAGGCGTCGAACTCGATTTCGAAGTTCTCGTCGCGATAACCGATGGGACCCTCGATCTGGGCCTCGAGGCGTCTCATTCCAACCTTGCAGCGCGCGACCAGTTCCTTCATCGAGAAGGGCTTCACGAGGTAGTCGTCGGCCCCCATCTCGAGCCCGAGTACACGATCAACTTCCTCGCCGCGGGCCGACACGATCAC
>CAZYEA010000018.1:26940-32602 GCA_964646485.1 uncultured Acidobacteriota bacterium | reverse complement strand
TACTTCTCGGAGATGCACAGCCACCCCTCGTTCTTCTGGCTGGCGATGTACGCGACGGCGCTCTCGCGCTGGGCGTCCAGGCTGTTGAACTCCTGGTTGAGTCCCTCCTCGGTGCTCTTGCGAGTGTAGATGGCGCAGCGAATAGTCCGCGAGCCCGACTTGGGCGGCGAGGAGCCTCCCAACGCGGCGTTCGCGGTGGCCCGGCGCGAAACGGCGGAACGCTTGGTGGCGGTGGCGTTCATGCAGTTCCCTTCTTGGTCAGCCCGAAGAACAGAAACCCGTTCCAGTGCGACCCGGTGATCGCCGTCGCCACCGCCGACAAGGAGCGGTACGCCTTCCCTTCGTACTCGAAGCCGTGGGGGAGCACCGTGACCTCGTGCTCAGCGCCCTTGAACGTGCGCCGCAGGACGGTGCCCGGCGCGGGCAGGCGGTCGGTTCCCGCCGACGCGAGCCGCCCGGTGATCGTCACGAGCCGCGGGCCGGTGCTGACGTTTTCGGCTTCCCGTTCCCCCGGCGGCCGAACCCGGACGTCGACGTCCCGGGCCAACTCCGCGGCCCGACGCCGAGCCCGTTCGGAAAGGTCGCCCTCCGCCAGCGATTGGATGCGCCAAGCGACGCGTCGGTAGAGCCACTGGCGGTTCCCGGAGGCCGTCGGCTCGCCGAAGACCTCCGCGTAGCGCTCGCGGAGCCGCGACACGGGCATGTCGCGGAGCTCGTCGATCTGTTGCTGGATGGGTCTGGTTGCGGCGGCCTTCATCGTCCTTCGGGCTCCTTCGGGCAGCATCGTCCCGGGTTCTCCGGCTCGGGACGGTCGCGTTCACCCGTAGGCACACTGAGGGCGGCATGCTCCGCGAGTTCAAGTCCCGCCCCAGAGGAACCGGCATGTTCGATGCTGACGCCCGAATCGTGGGCGCTCGCGTCGATCAGCCGGGCCGAGGCGGCGGCCAGGAGTTCGACAGCTCGGGAAGGCAGGAGTAGCGAGCGCGACTTCGTCGGGATGTTCTGCGCTTCGTGTCGGGGCATGCGGCGAGGGACGCGACCCTCGCCCGTACCCCTCTGCCAACTGGCGGGGAATGTCGCGCCGATCCCCAGCCGCTCTCACGCTCTCCCCTGCGGTTGACAGCTTGCCGGGCGCGAGCCTCCCGCTGACAGACCTCGGTGCGAGGCGTAAAACGCGATCTACCATGCAGTTACAGCGATGTACCCGACGCCGGAGATGGGCGGCGGGCAAATTCTCCAACCCGGTGGTTGACAGGACATGTCGGGGGGCACATACTCCGCCAGTTGGTGCTTCGCCGGATTGGTTCCTCGTCCTGGGTTGACCTGTAGGCGACTCGGACAAGTCGGGTTGAGCCAAGAGCCTTCTCTGAAGCGCACCCCCAATCCGCATAACTGAATAGTCCCCCGGAGTTTCACCCCTGTCGCTTTCCGCGCACGGGCGGCAGGGTTCTCTGGTGAAGTGCGCAGGTTCTCCTCTCCGGCCAGCGGCTTGGAGAGAAAGGAGACGTGCAATGGTTACGGCGAATCGTTCGGTTTCTGTGGAGCGAGTGGACCTGATCGCGGCGGACAAGGCCCTGTTGTCGCTGCGGTCGTCGGGCCACGACTACCGGAGCGCGGTGGGCGAGGTCATCGACAACAGCCTCGAGGCCAACGCCAACGGCATCCGGGTGCGGCTGTTCACCGCGAAGAAGAAGATCGGCAAGAACAAGAAGCTGACCGAAGTCGTCGAGCGTCTCGCGATCGGCGACGATGGCGATGGGATGCCGATCGACATCGTGCACAGGTCGCTGATGCTGGGCTACTCGAGCCGCTACAACAGTCGCAAGGGCATGGGAAGGTTCGGCGTCGGTGCCAAGCTTGGCGGCATCTCGCTGGCCAAGCGCATCGACATCTACAGCCGGCAGTCGCCTGCTGACCCGTGGATGCACACCTACATCGACCTCGATGAGATCAGCGAGGGCGAGCAGAAGTTCATCCCGGTTCCCGACGCCGCGGAGTTGCCCGACGACTGCGCCGACCTCGTCGGCGACAAGGGGACGCTCGTGATCTGGTCCAAGGCCGACCACCTCGAGGAAACGGAGTCAGGCACCAGCCGCAGCCCCGACAAGGTCCGTTCGGAGTTGGTCTATTACATCGCGCGGACGTTCCGCGTTTTCCTCGACAAGGGCATTTCGATCCAGATCGACGGCACGGACGTCCGTCCCCACGATCCCCTGTTTCTGATGGAGGGGTCGCGCCAGCGTGGGGATGGGCAGGCCTACCCCCCGGCCGAAATCCGCGTCACCGACTCTTTCGAGTTCCCCGTCCCGAGCGACCCCTCGCGCACATCGAAAGTCAGCGTGACTCTCACACTGTTGCCTCGGGACACTCGGCGCGTGCGCGGCCGCGGCGGAGAAGGGATGACCGAGCGGCAGTTCAAGGACAACGAGAGCATCTCCATCCTCAGGGCCGAGCGCGAGATTTTCATGGGCTACCTGCGTGACGTGCAGCCGGCCACTGAGCAGAAGCAGATCGACCGCTTCATCGGCAAGGAGATCCGTTTCGAACCCGATCTCGATGAGTGTTTCCAGGTCCGCAACGTCAAGAAGGGGGCGGAGCCCGTCGACGCCCTTCGGGACAAGCTCAGCGCCCTGATTCACAGGTCCATCATGACGATGCGGAAGGAGGTCTCCACCCACTTCGATGAGGAGGAGGCGAGGGTTCAGCTCGACCAGGGCGTCCATGCTGAGGCGGAGCGGATCGCTGCAGAGACGCAGCGGACCGCGAGGAAGCCGCAGGCGGGCAAGGACATGCCCAAGGAGGAAGTGGAGCGTCGGATCGATCAGGCCGCAGAAACGCTCGTCAAGGACGTGCCGGAGCCCCTGAAGCCGGCCAAGAAGGCCCAGGTCAAGGCGAAGATCGAGCAGCAGCCTGTCACCATCATTCCCGAGCCGTGGCCGGGCCAGGAGATGCTTCAGATCAGTCATCTCGGGTCGCAGTCGCTGGTGAAGCTGAACATGCAGCACCCGTTCTACCAGCACGTCTACGCGAAGCTCCTCGCGGCCGAGCAGCAGGATGACGACGTCAAGGCCAAGGAGCTGGCCAAGGCCACGCGGTTGGGCATCGACCTGCTCATCGTGGGGTACGCGCGGGCCGAGGGGCAGTTCGCCGACACGAGTCAGTTTGATCACCTGCGCACGCACTGGGGGCTCGAGGTGCGGACCCTCGTTGAGCACTGGCGTAAGGCCGGCAACTAACAAATCCGATGCACATCACCGCAGGCTCGAAGGGGCCTGCGGTGACTTCCTGGAGAACCTTCATGCCTACGGACTATTCCACCGTTCCAGCCGACAAGCTCTTGGAGCGCCGCCTGGACTACGCATGGAAGTACTTCGACTCCGCAGCGCAGAAGCGCATGCAATACGTGAACTACTTCGTGCTCCTCGTCGGCATCCTGGGCAACGCCTATGTGCTCGCGGCGAAGGAGGGAATGTACGCTGTCGCCCTGCCGGTGTGCCTCTTTGGCGTGGCGTGCGCCGTCACGTTCATGGTCCTCGATTGCCGCATGCTCGCGTTTGTCGACCGGGCCAACGCCGTGCTCGAGAGCCTTGAACGCGAGGTGATTTTTCCTGATGGCGACGGCAGGATGACTGCCAAAGGGCGGACAAGCGAGCAGTTAGGCTTGGCGAGGATCGAGCCCGATATGCGAGGGACGGGCCCCCGGTGGCAACGCATCATGGGATCGCTGTCGAAGGTGAAGGTCTGGGTCCGCTTTGTTGTAGAGGGCGGGGCGGGCTTGGCATTCTGCGCCGGCGCCGTGCACGCCGTACTCAAGCTGCTCTTTGTCATCTGACAGCACGTGCCGCGCGCGACCGACAGGCCAATTCGGGAAGCAGCGCATCTACCGTCGGCACGAGCGTCACGGCCGGGTGCCAATGGAAAAGATTCTCCCGCCGGCCCACGACAAACACGGGGCGCTGAAGTGCGATCGCCATGCCGGTCTCCACGTGCTTGCCGCCGGGCACCAGATGACCCTCGGGCTCTGCAAGGAGTACCAGTGCGTCCGCCGTCCGAACGTCCTCTTCATCCATGACCGCGAGGGCGCGGCGCTCCTCGTCCGAGTACGCGCCGACCCCAAGGCCGAACTTCGCATCACAATCAATCCAGCGGGCGACGATGACGTGGCCCTGGCTCTCCAGAACGCCCTTGAGCTCTCGCGCCCGTGGCTGTGAGTGGGATGCGATGTAGATCATCATGAGTCGCTGCTCTCACACATGGCAGAAAGAACAAGGGAGGTTGTCATCATCGTCCGAGTCGTCGAGCACATCCACAAGAGCCTTGCCCTTAGGCCCAGGAACTGAGATAGTCAGCTTGGCCATCTTGGACTTGATCTCCTCCACGCGCGCCGGCTGTTCAAGTTCAGCGAGGGACTCTCGCTCACTCCACGTATACCGCTGCCCGGAGTCCATATCGATTTTCTCGTACCTCTTGGCGTCCTCGAAAAGATCGGGGTGGTTCTCGCGTAGGCCTACCCACTCGTGCTTCCGCTGGTAGAAGCAGAAATAGCAGCCCGACCTAGTCCGCCACGAGTAGTACGTGGGAAATCCGAGGCCGCTCTCATGAAGGATGCGATGGACATCTGCCAGCGTGAAACCCGCCTCGACAAACGGGTAGGCCGGCTCGATGTTCGGCTTCGACGGCCGATACCCTGCTCTGTTCTCGTCGGCCCGGATTCCCAGGTACATGCGCACTGGGTCATCGCCCACGTACTTCTCGAAGGGCTTAATCTTGAGCACCTTTGTGCACCAGCGCATCCGCGATGATGGCAGGTAGTCCCCGTAGACGTGCAGCCAGTGATCGAAACCGCGATCGTCCCTAAGATGGGTGATCTTTCGCCCCAGATGGGCTTCCAGCCGTTTGAGGTACTCGTAGGTTTCGGGAAGTTCCTTGTCCGTGTCAGAGAAGACGTATTCCAAGTCTGGTACGCGATCCCGGAGATAGATCGCGAGCGCGGTGCTGTCCTTGCCTCCTGACAGCGAGACGATGTGGCGAAGTGGGCTGCTCAAGCGGTCGCTCCTGCTGGGACCGATACTGCCGACGATTCCAGGAACTCATGGGCGGCTTTCGCGAGCGCCGCCACGGCGACGACGCGGTGTCCATTGGTCGCATACTCCTGCAGATGACCGAGCAGCGAGTCGGCGAGCGTGGTGGCATCCGCCATCTCGCGATCGCCTACATGTACGATAGTCTCACGATCGGGCAGCGCCGTGCCCGCCACGCCGAGGCGAATCGAGAGCATCTCACCATCGGCCTGGCCCGCGTGCTTCCGGTCCTCCAGCAGGCACTCCAACCCCTTGAACCGGCGCGCCCGCTGGCTTAGCGCGATGTCGAACCGGGCCCGGTCGTCATCGCGCCAGACCGGCGGCGGACTGCTGGCGAGGAGGGCCGCGACGGACTCGATCCACTGACGATCATCAGGTGCGGAGTCGACGACGCGCGTGACAAAGGTCTTGAGCTCGGGATCAAGAGCCACTGGCTGGACGAGCTTCGCCCGGCGAACAAGCTCGATGCGGGTGTTGCGTAGGTCGCGGGCGCAGTCGAACGCGCCGGCGATGGAGGCGTGGACGTCCGACAAGAGCCGGTCGTAGGCGCGTTGAAGATTTGAGATGCTCTCTTGGAGTGC
>CAZYEA010000018.1:19955-26907 GCA_964646485.1 uncultured Acidobacteriota bacterium | reverse complement strand
TTCGTCCCTTGGAATCGAATGGCTGGACTCCGCACGCCCGCGGCAAACCTGCGAACAACAGTTGGTCTGGCTCGGTCGCCTCCAACAGCGCTTGGCGGACCGCCACCGCGGTGTGGTCGAGCGTCGAAGTGCGAAGCGTGTACTCGTCCAGTTTCCTCACGAATCTAATCAGCGGCTTGACGACGTCGAGAACCTCCCGCTGGCCAATCCGCACCGGCAGTTCCTGCTGGCCCAGCATGTGCGCGAGCTGGTGGAACACAGTCGAACGAACGCCGGTAACGCGCCAGCGGCGCAAGGAGAACCCCTCTGGGCTCTTGATCAGGCGCTCAAAGATCGGGACCGTAAGCATGGGGACAAACGCGCTCTGTTCGTATAGGGCAACGTCTGCCTCGTGAGCCAGTAGCGCGGCACAGACCACGAGCGGCACAACTCCGAGTCGGAGACCACAAGGGGGCCGTTGGAGCTGATCAAAGAGCTCGGCGACCGTGCGCTGCTGCCGCTCGGCCTGATCGAAGAACGATCGCACCGCCGTGAACAGCGCGTCGCCCTTGTTCTTCGCGCTCCGCGGGTCGGTGGTGAAATGCCAGCCCCCCGATCCCTTAACGTGCAGCCCAAGCCCCCGGAGCACAGACAGGTAGATGCTACGTTCTGGTGGATTGCCCGTAATCCCGACCTCGGGTTCCTTGCCATGCTGGATCATCTGCTCGATGAGATTGCGCCGCGCCGCGGCGGCGGAGGATGACAGCTCCCGTCGGTTGATGATCTCGTTCTTGATGATTGGGGCATCCGTGAACATATCGTCGCATACCTTCGACAGGAGATCGTTCAGGTCGCGTTGCGTCGTGATCTCCCGCCTCTTCCCTCGATAGAGCCACACAGTGCTGGCCACCCCATCTACATTCCCGAACAGGCACTGCGAGAGCTCGGTGTGCAGCCGACGTTGGACATCCGATTCGCGTATATCAAGTTCGAGCCTCGCGGTGGAGTCGCTTACCAGCGCCGGCGTGTGCTCCCTAACCCATTGGAGGCACGCTAGCTCCCTCGCGAGAAAGGCGATCTCTCGGTTGTTTCTCGGCACGGCGGCGACGATATCGTTCGCGTCCCCCAGCCTCGTCAGCGTCGCCTCTATTTGCGCGGGCGTGTCGCGCTCACCGAGTACCACGAGGATGCGTCCATCTACATTGCGGTCCCCCGATCGCGTGTTCGCTTCGAGATCGCGATCCTGTACGTGTTCTACGGAAAAGAGCCGCAGGGTCCCGGTGTCAAATGAGTGGCGCCTCGCGATCACCGGGCGCACCCGGAAGTGCTTTTGGAGCAGGCTGGCAGTCTGGCTGTCAGCAGGCAGAGCGGATCGGGCCGCCGCGAGACGGCTCTCGACATCAACGTCGCTTCCCTCCCACAGGCTCAGACTGTTGTTGTACTTTCGCTCGACCACTACCGACCGTTGCACCAGCCCCGCCAAAGCCTGCTGCACCTTAGGGCCGGTCACGTTGGGGGTCAGTGCGAACCGGACGATCTCAGCGGAGGGCGCCACGTCATGCCAACGCCCAACGATACCGAGCAAAGCGATCGTCTTGAACACCGCCGATGTCGCGGAATCGACGTCTGACAATCGTCGCTCGATGTCCAGAGCTTCGGCCCATCGCTTTCCGTCCCTGTTGTGAAGGAGGGCGTCACCGATCGTTCCTACGACGTAGTCGTAAAGATGCGACACCGTAAACAGATCGCCGCGCCGGCCGTTGCCGCGTTCGATAAACTCGCGCAAGCTCAGTGGTTCTCGCGATTGAAGGAAGGAGAACGCCGATCGCTCGTTCTGGCCGAACCTCTTGAAGACAGGGCCCAAAACCAGCGCGGTGAGCGGGTGGAGCGGCCAACAGGAGGTGAGAAGGGCGACTGCCTCCTTGGCCGACAGCGCCCGCGGTGCAAATCCGAGCCGAACGGTCTCCTCGCAGAGGTTCTTCCAATCGCGAGTGTCCTTGCGTGGGCCTTCTCGCCGCCCTTGCCACGATTGCGCCATGAGTCGGAGGGTCTCATCGACAGGCTCGTCGAACGCGACGTCCTCAAACCGACCACGCACCTTCTCCCACTCGGCCCTTTCAGTTGCGGGTAACTCCCGAGCGTAGCCGGAGAAATCCTGGTGCAGCACGCCCAGTACCAACATTGGCGGCGTAGCCCGAGCGGCGTACTCCGCCAATCGCTGAAGAACATGGATGTCCGACTTTGAAGGGTCGGCCGCGACGAACTCAAGCAACTTGCCCAATTCGTCGAGGACCAGGATCGTTCCTGCACATCCGCTTTCGTTCGTAACCGCGCACTCATGCACAGATGCCAGCAGGGATACGGGATCGATTGACTCGGCGCGTTCACCGGGCTTAGGGATTCGACGCAGGAGAGCCCGCGCGGCTCGTGATCGGCATCGCCCAAGCGCCGCCCGGCTTGCCCGAACAAGGGCATCCGTCAATGGCTCTCGGGCGCCCGACACCAGCACGGGAAGGAAGCCTCTGCCGCCGGGCGTGACTCTCGCCAACTGCCGAGCGAGGTCCGGTGCCGCCTTGTGCAACGCAGCGACGAGGGAATCGTGCGATGCCATTCGGTTGCCGCCGAGAAGGGAAGCGAGGAACATCGCAAACGACGATTTCCCCGTCCCGTACGGTCCGGTCAGCGTCCATGCCCGCGGTCCGTGGTCATCGCCGACCGCGCCGAGTACACGCTCCAGCGTTCGCTGGGCGCACCCAGTGACGACATACCGGACCCCAATTCCACGATCCACCACGTCCAACTCAACGTTTACGGAACGTCGGAAGCCGGTCCGCGGGGCCTTGCGGCGGGCTGATCTAGGCGCGGACATGTCGCCTCCTGGACTTTGACTTCGGTTTCAGAAGGGTCGTCGGATCGTCTGGCATGTCGCGCAGGTAGACCTGTCTCATGCCCGCGGTGGTCCCAAGTGTGAAGTTGGATTCGGAGAATGGCTCGAGAGCCGCGAGTAGGTCCATGAGACCGTTCTCGGAGACCTTGAAGACCTGTCCAGGGCTGCCCGGCGCATAGGCGATCTGATCGAACGACAAAGACTTGGCCCTCGGGCTCGTCCGCTTCCAGAAATCGACCAACGCGAACGCGACCACACTTGGGGAAAGCGTCGGCCGCGCCGCTCGAACCAACACGAATGAGTCCCTGTCGGCCCCTCGCCGCAGCAGGTCTAGCTCAGCCAACGGGCAGTCGAGGGCATCCTCACGCGCGAGTTTCTTGTCCGGTTCTGTAGGGATGTAGCTGCGCACGCAGCAGTCCAAGTCCCGCAGCAGCGTCTCATCTGAGAGCGGCTCCCAACCGCAGCGCGCTTCGAGCTGCCGGATCTCGCGGATGGCCTGCTCCTTGGTGAACTCGGTGCTTCGCAGCAAGTTGAAGAGCCAATACCACGTCGTCGGTCCACCCGATCGCGAGGCCAAATTCCAGTGAACGAGCCACGTCGTCGCGGGGTCCTCCATGTACGGGTCGACCCCGCCGTCGGCGAAATAGAGTGCCCCAAGCGAGGTCGGCTGCAGGCCCTGCCCTCGCGACGCCGAACGGCCACCCGGCGCAAGCATCCGCGATTCGGTCGCCCAAAACCGGATCGACCGCACCATGTTCTTGCCCACGCCGAGCTCGACCATCGCCTCGCTCTGCGCAAAGCCATCGGGCTGCGTTTGGCAAAGCCTTACCCCTTTGGCGAGCCAACCGAATCGCAGTGGGAAGCTCTCGTGCCCCGAGAAGCGGGCCCGCAACGGCGATTCCTGGATGACGGTCGGGGGTTCCATCCAGGGATACTAGGCGTCCACCTGGATGGAGCTCCCGAGGGCCATCCAGGTCCGCTGGGTTCCGGGGAAGGACGGCCATCAATGTACCCGTTTCCTCGGTGCGGGGCTTAGGGGGGCGGTCAGACTGTCAGTTGTGCTTGGACCGCGAAGGCTGCGCTCCCCGCCACACTCTCCACCGTGTTGGCGACCTCTTCCGGCGCGACAATCGGGGAGTCGCTCAGCGACCCGATCGGCCTTGAGCTGCGGGGTCGAGGCTCCTCGCCGGCGAGAAGCGGTGCGCTGATGTGGCTGAGTTGCGAACCGGCTCGGGCGTTCGGGGTTATCGGCTACCAACCTGTAAACCCGCTCGACCACTCTCCACCGAGAGCCGAGAGTTTGGCGCGTCACGCGCGGCCAGAAGGCACGTTCCGCGATGCGGCCTTGACGAAGGCGGCGAACCGGAGAGCGCGGCCCGGCTTGGCCTCGGCCGCCAAACTTCGCGGATTCCCGCGTGGATTTCGCAAGGCGCCGAAAGGGCCGTCCCGCCCCGAGCCGTAAACGAACAGGGCCGCGGCACTTGGCCGCGGCCCTTGAAGCTCCCTATCCACAACTGGTTCAAACGGTTTCTCTCCGGGGAATCTTCATGATCTGCGTCAAAGTGGCCGGTTAATAGGCGACGACGGACGGTCGGCCGACGATAGGTGGGGCCTCAACCACAAAAGCCGCGGCCGGGGCAGGAAACCGCGATTTCAGGTCCGCCAGCGGTATGCAAATACTCCGTCTCTCCCCGAAGGCGCCGCGGGAGAGGATTGGCGTCGCCCCTGTCGGGCGGCCGATTCGGCCGCTGTTCACAATGGGGCGATGCCGAAACTCTTCCGCCGCCTTCTCTCCACCCTGGCCGGGTCGACCCGGGACGACCTCCGCCGTCAGGTCCAGTTCCTGAAGGCGGAGAACGAGGTTCTTCGTTCCAAGATCACCGGCCCGATCCGCGTCACGCCCGCAGAGCGTTCCCGGCTGGTCCGGCTCGGCAAGCCGCTCGGGAAAGCGATCCGGTCGCTGGTCACGATCGTCAGGCCCGAGACCTTCCTGAAGTGGATGCGGGACGCGGGGAAGCGGCCGAAGCGAAAAGCGCCCGCGAGACAACCCGGGCGGCCGCGCACACCCGAGCAGGTCAGGAAGATCGTCCTGCGGATCGCCCGCGAGACCGGATTCGGGTACGTCCGCATCCTCGGAGAGATCAAGAAGCTCGGGATCGGCGGCGTCTCGCGCTCCACGGTGGTCAACATCCTCAAACAGGCAGGGTTGCCCACCGGGCCGGCGCGCGGCGAGCGGACGTGGGACCAGTTTCTGAAGGCCCACGCCAAGACCCTGTGGGCCTGCGACTTCCTGATGCTCCGCGTGCTCACGGCCAAGGGCCTGAAGTTCGCTTTCGCACTCGTCTTCGTCCACCCCAAGACTCGTCTGGCGCATGTCTCTGCCAGCACCACGAATCCGGGTGGCGCATGGTTCGCGGAGGTCGTCCGGCGGTTCGTCGCCTCGCTGCCCACGGGCATGGCCAAGCCCAAGCTCCTCCTCTGCGATCGCGACGGCAAGTTCCGGGCAGGCGACGGCGCCTTTGGCCGGGCGCTGGCCAAAGCCGGGATCAGCACCGTGAAACTGCCGCACCGGTCGCCGAACCTCAACGCCCATGTAGAGCGGCTGATCCAGAGCATTCAGGTCGAGTGCCTCGACCATTTCGTGATTCTCGGTACGCGCCACCTGGACCACCTGCTGTCCGAATACACCGACTACCACAACCGAGAGCGACTGCTCCGTCCCCCATAAGCGCTGGGCGCGCAACAATGGGGGCGGGAGGCATCCATGGCGACCAGGAACGGCGTGAACGGGCAGGGTGAACCGGGCATCGGCGGCGACGAGATCCAGCGGTGGACGGCCGGGCGCAAAGCCGCGGTCGTGATGGACGTCATCAAGGGCAAGGCGACACCCGCCGATCTCGCGCGGCAGCACGATCTCACGGTGGGCGAGATCGAGGGCTGGGTCGAGAAGTTCCTCGAGGGTGGACGCGAGGGCCTCCGGGCCGTGCCTCGTGATCTGGAGGCGCGCTTCGACGCCGAGAAGAAGGACCTGCTCGCCAAGGTCGGCGAACTCACGCTGCAGATCGACGCCATGAAAAAAAAGACGAACTCGCCCTCGGCCATCGCGGCCGCGAGCGGTCAGGCGCAGGGCTTGTAAACGCCGTGGTGAGCGCGATGCGGACGGAAGGCCGTGTGGTGGCGGTGGCCAAGGTCTGCCGGTGGCTGGGCGTGCCGCGTTCGACGGCGTACGCGCTGCCGAAGCAGAAGACCCCGCGCCGGCCGCGGGTGACGGCCGACACGCTGCCCGACGGCTTTCTCGCCGGCCTCATCTACGCGTTGATCCAGGTCTACCCGACCTTCGGGGTCCGCATGATCTGGTCGCAGGTCCGCTTCACGCTGGGCTTCAAGGTCAATCGCAAGCGCGTAGCGCGGATCATGCGGAAGGAAGGGTGGACGGTGACGAAGCGGCGCAAGGGCGGGAGGCCGCGGGTGAAGGTGAAAACATCGATTGCCGCGCGTCCCGACGAGCGCTGGGCCACCGACATCGCGCTGGTGCACTGCGGGCGTGACGGCTGGTGCGCCCTCGTGCCGGTGATCGACTGCTGCACGCGGGAGATTCTCGGTTGGGAGCTGTCGGACTCCTGGCGGTCACGCACGGCCGAGCGGGCCCTGGAGTCGGCGCTCATCCGGCGCTTCGGGTACACCCGCGGCGCCCCACCGGGATTGGTCCTGCGGCACGACAACGGCCTGGTCTTCGGCAGCCGCGGGTACATCGCCACGGCGGGTGACTACGGCCTGACCCAGGAGTACATCACGCCGTACACCCCCGAGGAGAACGGGCTGTGCGAGCGGTTTATCCGCACGATCAAGGAGGAGTGCGTCTGGCAGCACCGCTTCGGGAGCCTCGAAGAAGCGCGGCGGGTGATCGGCCGCTGGATCGCGTGGTACAACGCGGAGCGGCCACATTCGGCATTGAAGTACCTGACCCCGGCGCAGCGTCGTGCCGCGAGTATTCTGGTGGCTGAGCCTGGGTGGCGGCCTGACCTTATTCGTCTATGCCATCGCTCGCCAGGATCCGGTGTTCATGGTGGGGCAGGGGGCCGGCCG
>CAZYEA010000018.1:0-19945 GCA_964646485.1 uncultured Acidobacteriota bacterium | reverse complement strand
TCGTGCCGCGATGACGCCCGTGGCCGCGGCGGCCTGAAGTAAGCCACCATCGGCGCAGCGAGCCCGCACCCCGGACGGCGGAGCACGGCGAGGACGTTGCCGCGCGCAGGGACCATGCGACGGCCCGAGCCGTGAGTCGTCGAAGCTCATGTACAATTCGCCGCTGGCCGGGGTGCGGGCGGAATCTACGACCACGAGCGATGCCCGAGGCGGAGACGGCCGCGCCCTCGGAATAACACGGAGACTTGTCTACAGGAATGGGGTGCACTACACGACCGCATTCGTCCCTGGAGTTCGCCACACCGACGGGGCGGAAGCCACCCGCCCGAGCGGGGCCGGTCGAGCTCCGCGAAGTGCGGTGCAAACAGCGCCTCGGCGGCGTGATCAAGCACTTCTACAGGCAGGCCGCGTGACACGGTTCATCCCTGAAATCCAGGCAGAGTTGCACGCACGGAATAACTGCACAGGACGGTTTTTGCGACGGCCGATCACGATGCCTGATCGGGTTTTATTTGGGAGCCGCACTTCTCAAGGAATGCTCCAAGCTCCACCAGTGACCCATTCTCACCCTGCAGTCGTCTCATGATTGTGTCCCACGGGTAATCACCACGAGAGGAACCATCAATTCCCAATAACCAGGTCGACGGAGGTTCCCAGTTGCGAGTTATCTCTGAAATGTCCTGCTCGAGAGCACCAGGAATACCCCGCGTAATACTGCCTGCCAAGCGAGCGAGCAGAAACACCTCGGCTAACATGAACAGAGACTTGTAGCCACCGACATCCGCTTTGGTAGCTATCGAATGGATGAATGGGATAGCTGCGCGGATTGACTCAGAAGATAGATCATCAACGGCTATCGCAAAGGCCCCTAGCACATATTGGACATGAGGCTGTCCAAGCCGGTCTCGCAATATCCATGCACATGCGCAGGCCCTAAGTCCGGTAGCGGTATTCAACTCGACCGAGCCGAAAACAATAGCCAGAAGCGATACAACCGTGGACGGGCTCGCAATGCCCGGCGCCATGTCTGCCGATATCGCGGCTCGGATATCGGCGATCGCCGCTTTCGCGTCGTCAGATGTCAGTTCACTAATTGCGCTGCGCTGGATTGTGTCGTCCGTCTCGTTCCCCTTTCGGGCCTCGAAAGCGAGTATACCCCAGAGTCGATTGAAGGTGTCGGGATCATACATGCTCAGACCCATTTCAGTTCAAGGCAAGATGCTTGCAACGGGATTCATAGAGCTTTTCCATCGGTTTCATGTGGTCGCGACGAATCATCTGCTCATGTCGTGTGTGACCCGGCTCCGGCACACCGCCGAAGCACTCGTCAGTGACTTTTTGTCTCGCCCGAAGACAGTCCTCGGCATTTTGGATGCGTTCTCGTAATGCTTGGCAGTACAGACTTGGATTGCCCGGGATGTATCGAGGCAGCCCGTCTTTGTGCCAGGGAGGGATGACGCCGGGTGTGCGCTCACCACAAGCGATCGATTTCTCTTGCTTTGCCTTCTCGCACGGATCGTCGGGATCCTTCGGTGGTTTGGGGGGCTTTGGTGGCGGCGGTGGTGCTGGATCAATCGGCGGGAAGATGATCGGAGAGAGCGATTCACCAACGCAATATGCCACACATCCAACGATGATACATTGGTTCAGGGGAAGGAGAATCCCAGGTGTTCTGGGAACATACCCGGGCACTCGACCCGGCACTCGGACGGGCACTGGATCAGGCGTCCAGAGTGGGCCTGGGGTTACCGGCGACGGTCGAACCGGGATAGTGGTAGGTGGTGCCACTTGAACAACGATGGAAACATCGTTGCATCCCGTGCAGGACTGCGAAGCCACACCCATGGGATCGAGGAAGGTCAAGGGCTCCGACTGGACATACTCATACAAGCTCATCCCATCAACGTACCCGAGGGGATCGCGCCTCATCCATCTGCCGACATCGGCGTCGTAGACGCGGTGGCGGACGTGGTAAAGATGCCTACCCGCGCCCTCGAACTCGGGCGCGTACTCGTACCCGGCGTAACCCTTGCGGTTGGCGACAGCGCTGCTGGAGAGGATGCCGCGGCCCAGGGTCTGATAGCCACCGGTGATGGAGTTGACGTGGGTGATGTCGGATGCGTTGATGACGCCGTCGAGGTTGGCGTCTTTGCGGACGTCATACGCGCCTGTGATCGCGGCGGAGTCAGTCGCGTCCCAGTCGCCATCCGAGTCCGTGTCGCCGGCGGGGAGGGCGAAGGGCACGCTGTAGGACGAGTACTTCGCCCACTCGACCATGTTCCCCGCGTCGGTGAGGATCGCGGAGACATCGGCGCGCCAGTTTTGGCAGTAGTACTGCCGCTCGCCGCGGGTACTGTCGGTCTCCTCGGTCCAGTTGAACTTGGTCTCGCGGTCGCGCAGGATCACGCTGTCGATGTACGAGGAGCCGCCGTACCCGCCCATCCCGGCGTTGTGGTGCACGAAGACCTCCTTCGGGTAGGTGCCGTTCGCGCGGAACGTCGCCACGATCCGCCAGGCGTCGTCGTAGCAGAACCAGTACCAGGGGTCGTCGCCGTCCACGTCCTTGTCGGCATCGGCGTCGTAGTACCAGCCGATGCGGAAGCCCAGCCCGTTGTAGCGGTACTCGGCCACGAGAGAGCTATCCGAGCGGTTCTTGACCTGGCGTAGGCGGCCGAAGGCGTCGTAGACATAGGTGTAGTGCTGGCCGTCGTCGGTCTGGTTGCCGGCCTTGTCGTAGCCAAGCGTGTAGTTGACCGTGCCATTGGAGTCCGTGTCGCGGGCCTTGAGCTCGTTGGCCAGGCTGAACGTGCTCGTGTCGTCGAGTTCGCCCGTGCCCGTGAAGACGCCGTCGCCGTTGAGATCGAGGCGACGCCGCTGCCAGTTGCCCGTCTGCGAGAGAGACAAACTGCCCGAGCCGTCCTGCCAGCGCTCGTCGCGCGAGCGGTTCACGATGCTCCCGCCCGAGAGCGTTCCCTCCTCGGCGCGGATCAGGCGGTTGAGCTGGTCAAGCGTGTAGAGGGCGTCGAAGTTGCGGTTGCCGCCGCTGCTCTTGTGGACGTTGTCGGTGACGCTGAGGATGTTGGAGGCCGGGTCGTACGCGATGTCCACGTCGTAGAAGTTCCGAGTCCCGGTCCCCTTGTACCCCGTCCAGCGGCCGTCCTCGATGCGGTTGAAGCGGTCCAGGTCCGGGTACGGCGTGCCGCTGACCGTGCCCTCGAAGTGATTCCACCTCGCTTTGGGCTCCAGGAGGTCGGTGCCGACGAGCCGCGCAGCGCCGAGGTACTCGTACTGCGCCACGGGCACCTTGACGGCCACGGTGGTGTCTACGCCCACGCGGGTGACGCGGCTGGCCGCGTCGTCCACGCGGCCCCCGGTCGAGATGTAGTCGAAGCTGACGCCGGTGGCACCCGGCAGCGTCACCCCCGTGCGGCGGATCGTGTTCCTTCCTGTTGTCGCCTTCGCGTAGGAGTAGTCCACCTGGAACGCGGCGCGGCCCGAGGCCGAGCCGTCGAGGTCGGAATCCACGTCCTGCTTGAACTCGTAGATGTTCCCCCAGTCGTCGTAGGTGTACTTGACGTCATCGACGAGGTTGCCCGAGCCTGCGGCGGCGTTGTCGTACTGCGTGACCTTGTTCACCAGGCCGCGCGAGAGGTATGTCGTGCTGATGCGCCGGACCGCGCCGTCGAAGCCCGAGGCCAATGTCGTGATGCGCCGGTGCGTCTCCCGCCCGGCGGTGTCGAAGTCGGTCTGGATGACGTTGCCGGCCTGATCTTTCGTCCAGACCTGCTCACGCTGGGCGTTGTAGGCGTAGGTCGCCGTGCGGTCGGCGGCGGACTGGCCAGTCGTCTGCGGCGGGTAGATCGCCTCACGCAGCAGGTGGCCGGTGGCGATGGCCGACTGGACGGGTGAGCCGCTTCCGGGCGTGCCTTTGGCCGTGCCGTAGACGTACTGGGTCACCTGGTCGTCGGAGTCTTCCGTGTTGTCGCCGTTGAGGTCCACCCAGACCTTGGTCTGCAGTCCGTTCTGGTAGGTATAGCGGGTGTAGACATCCGTGTCGCGCGTGGCGTTGCTGATGGGCGTCGAGGCGCCGGTGGAGTTGCCGATCGTCGCCGCCAGCCTCCCCGCGTCGTCGTACACGAACCTGCTCACTCGCCCGTTGGCGTCCACCGTCTCCTTGACCGTGCCGTCGGTGTCATACACCGTCCTGGTGACGATGCGGGTAGTCGGGTTGGTGTCGGAGGTCGTGGGCTCGGCCAGGCCGCTGCGGTCGAAGGTAGACACGTTGTCGGTCGCGGAGTTGGTCCCGTAGAAGGCGTTCGTCTTCGGCCGGTCCAAATTGTCGTGCCACGTTGCAGAGATCTGGATGCGCCCCTTCACGTCCGCGGCGGTGAACTTCAGCGGCAGCCCATCCCCACCGTCGTAGGTGGTGTCCAGCGGGCCGGTGGTTGTGGTGTCATCGTGCTTGCGCTCGATGGTCGCCTGCACGAGCACCTCGTCAAGCGCCCCGTTGTAGCCGGTCTGGTGCTCCTCAAGCACCTTGTCGCCCGCAAGGTTGGCGAACTTGCTCGTGGAGTCGTACACGTCCGAGTATGTGTTCGCGGCGTCGTTGTCGCTGGCCAGCGTGAAGGCCTGGATCACGCGGCCGAGGCGGTCGAAGCGAGTCTTGGTCAACTGTTCACCGTCAGTCTTGATGACCCGCCCGTCGGGGTCGTGCCAGTTCAGCGTCTGCAGGTTGTCCGCGTCCGCGCCCGTGCTCTGGGTGATCTTGTGCCGCTGGCTCTTCCAAACCTGGCCGCGCTCGTCGTAGAAGGTCTGAGACAGGGCCACGCGGTTGCTGGTGGTCGTGGTCGGGTCGGTGCCCGCAGACAGGCCCGAGCTGGAGCTGAACAGCCCCGAGGCGATCATCCGCCCGAGGTTGTCATACTTGGCCACGCTGTGCGGGGCCTGTGGGCTCACGGTGACGATGAGGCGCCCGCGGTAGTCATACGTGTACGCGGTCTGCCGCTGGCCTGTGGTTCCGTCCTCGACGTACAGCGTCCGGCTGGTCAGCAGCGAGTTACCGCCGTCCGACCCACCGTCGTACACGAGGGCTTCGGTGGCGACCATGTTGTTGGTTCCGCTGGTGTCGCCGCCGAGCTCGCCGTTGTCGTTGGTCCCGATCCTGCGCGAGGTCACCCGCCCAAGGACGTCGTAAACCGTCCGCGAGATCGTGCCGGAGGGCTCCTTGGTCCGGACCTCCCGGCCCATGTGGTCGTGGCCGATGGTCCATTCGTCGTACTTGCCGCTGGTGTCGCCCGGGGCCATGCTTACCGGCATCGTGAAGAAGACCCGGCGCGATTCCAAGAGCCGCCCGGTCTTGCCGTACGAGCTCGCTGTCAACCGAGCGAGTTCGCGCTCGTTGGCGACGGTGTTGAAAGACAGGATCGGATCGGTTGGCGGGGCCACGAAGTTCTCCGCCACCGTGACAAGCCAACCCGACGGCGCGGACGTCCCCGTCTCTGCGATAGCGATGACAAAGCACTCCTCGGTGCTCCCGGCCTGGTTCGTCACCGTGTACGAAGCCGGCCCGTGGTAGCTCGCCACCCGCGGGATGCTGAAGGTCACCATCCGCTCATCGGCCAGCTTGGCGTACCAGCGCATCGTCACTCGGCCGCTCGGGAGCGTCGATGTGGCCAGCCGCCCCTGGTCGTCGTAGGCGAAGGTCGTCGTGCGGTGGAACCCGGCGGTCGAGGACGCGATCCCAAAGTCGGTGTTGGGATGCTCGCCGCCGGGGTACGTCGTACCACTATCCGTCTTGGCGTCCTCGATCGTCTTGGTTACTTGACCGCCCGTGTACCCTGTGTACGAGACGATACCCCGCGCCGATTCTGTGAACGCGGCGGTACCATCTTTGCGGTAGTACCGCTTGGTCGCCGTGGCCGATCCGGACCCGTTCTTGCCCATGCTCACCGCCGGTGCCGTCGTGGTCGCCTGCTTGAGTGTGACGTAGAGCACGTCGGTACCGGTCGTGTTGTTCCACCAGGCATACGACTGCGTCGTCTCGTCGTACCTCGTCGTGTCCGTGTGGTCCGAGGTTGCGGTGTGGAACTCCCGCGCCTTCTCCACCAGCGGCCGCGTGACGTTCACGCCCGTAGCGATGCTCAGGTCGCGCGTGAGGTACTGCGTCCATGAGACGAACGTGGAGTTGGTCGAGAGGTTGTTCGAGCCCTCCTTCTGCCGCACGCCCTCCAGGAAGCCCTTCGTGTCGCCGCTGCCGACGCGCTGGTAATAGTGGACCAGCCCCGCCGTGCCGCTGGTGGTGATGGTGCCGTCAGGATTCCCCCCGGTGCTGTGCGTATACCCCGTGACGTTCGCCGGCGTGTGGACCTCCGTCACCTGCCCGTCGCTGTTGCGCACGACCTGCGTCACCCACTTGGCGGGCGCTGGGCCGGTATTGGCCGGGTTGGCGTCGGTCAGCACGCGAGAAAGTGGTTGGCCAACCTCGTCCAAATACTGCGTGACCCAGGCCCCGCCCGTGGGCGGCTCGACCACGACCCGCCGGTGCCACGCCGTGTCGTAGCCCGCGGTGCCCGAGAAGCCCGGGTTGCTCTCGTGGGTCAGCTTGTGCTCGCCGTTGGTCCCGCCCGCGCAGCCGCACTCGCCGTCGAAGTAGACGCTGATGACCCGGTAGTCCGTATCGTACTTGAAGTACGCGTCCGCGTAGGGTTTGAGGGTGTTTTCCGATTCACTGAAAACGCTGCCGTCAAGGCTCCCGTCGGGGTCCCAATCCGCCCGCCGCGTGCCCTCGTACCCCAGCATCATCTTGACGGCGTTGGGATGCCCTGGGTTGTTGGTCGCGTGGTACGTCCCCGTGTAGTAGCGGTAGTACTGCCGACGAGTCAGGGTCTTCGTCGGATCACTGAGCGGCGTGATGACCGAGACGAGCTTGAGGTTCCCGCTATCGCCATTGGTCGTGTCGCCGGTCTGGTAGTAGGCGTACTCGACCTTGCCGACCAGCGTCTCGGTGCCGCAATCCCCCCACCCGCCACCGGCGTCCACCTCCGCAACAATCTGCGTCAGTCGCGTCGCGCTGTCGATTATCGAGTACGTGTAGCAGTACCGCCGGCCCGCTGAGTCGAACGCCTGGGCGATCGTTCCGTCCGTGTTGTAGCCATTGGTGACAGCGGTGCTCGCGGTCGTCGCGTGGCCTACGTAGGCCATGTTCCCCGCCGGATCGACGAACTTCCATAGTTGCCAGTCCGCTCGTCCGGAAGACGTATTGCCCCCGAAGAAGTACGTCCGATTCCCGTTCTGGTCCGTGTAGACGTAGAGGTCTGGAGAGCCCGACTCGTACTTGAAGATGCCCGCCGCCCCGTTCACGCCGCGGAAGGTGTCGGCGTTATCCGCCGTTCGCTTGAACTCGACGTAGCGGTCGGCACCGTAGATCAGGTAGACCAGGTCTGCCGCCTGCTTGGTGCTCGGGTTGCCGTCGGCGTCGTACAGCCGGACCTCCGGCTGGCTGATCTGGAACCAGTTCTTGCCTTGATACCCGTTGCTGTCGATGTGCTGACTGCTGCTGTTCTCCTGCCGGGCGTTGAACGTGCGCCCGGCCACCCACGGCACCTGCGCCGGCAGCGCCAAGTCGATCTCAGTGGGTGAGTATGCACCCGCGGCCAGCCGCAACAATCCGAGCGATTCCCCAGACTGCGCCGACTCGAACGGATTGCCCGACAAGGCCCACGGCAGTGAACCGCCGGCACGCTGCACGCCGTCGATCCCAACGCCCCGCTGCTCGGCTCGCGGGCGAACGCCCTGCACGCGGGTGTTCCCCGTGTACTTGTACGTGGTCAGCGAGTCGTTGCTGGTCTGAAGGATCTGGTCCGCTCGCGCCGCGGTCGCAGACCAAAGCACCACGATGGAAGCGAACGCGGCGGCAAGGCGACGGATCAGTTTGGCCAGAAGTGTGTGCCCAGGCATCGACGATCCTCCGGTCGGGCGCACTACCGGCGGGAGCACGCACCGGCGGCAAGCGAGTTCGGGAGAGTGTAGCCGATTTCCGGCCGCCGCAACTTCCGCTCAAGGGGGGCGGCAAGAGGGCTCCGCCACCGGCTTTGCCAAGTCTTCACATAGGGCCTGCCGCCCCCCCCAGGCGCTGCCTTTCGCATTCGCGCTCGCTGGGTTACGATGTGGGGCATTACACTTCTGCCGCCAGCGCTCAACCCCGGAGACCTTGTCATGAACACGACTTCGAAGAGGGCCGTCGCCATCCAGTCCGTCCTTGGCCTTGTCGCCCTGGCCGGGACCGCCGCCGTCACCGTGCTGCTCGCACGCCAGCCCCAGCCCCAGCCCCCAGCTCCCCCCGCGAGCACCGCCCGGCTCGCAGTCATGCTCCACACCGCGGGTCTAAAGCCCGATGGCCTGGCCGCGGCGGGCGTGACCCCATCGCAGACCACCGCTGCGATCCTGCGCGTGCGTGAGCAGTTGCCGCAACTGGCCGCCCAGTTCGACGCGACCCAGGATGCCTACAGCGCAGCGTCCATCGAGCATGACCGCCTCGAACGGCTGGTCCGCAGCGGAGCGGGCACCCGGCAGGATGCCGCCGCGCTCGCGGCGGCGCGCACGCAGCTCCAGGCCGCGGCCGCCGAGCGGGCCTCCGCGATCCGGGCATTCATCCAGACCGCCGACCTCGGACCCGAGGTCGCCTCCCGCGTTGCCGCGCTGGGCGACCGCCGCGGCGACGGCCTCCCCACCCACGACCGTGCCGCGGCGCGATCCGACGGTGAGTGGCTCGCCCTCCGGCACGCCCGCGCCTCCGCCGAGGTCCATACACGCCTGGGCGAGAAAGTTCCGCAGCCCGCTCGCGCCGTCATCCTCGCCAGCGAGGGCAACCCCGCCGTCGCCGCTGCCCTGGCCAACCTCCAGGTCAACGGTGCGGCGGTCGAAGCGGCCTGGACTCAGGCCGTCAACCAGCAATAGCCGCACACCAACCGCCGGGTCCGAGTCGCGGTCTTTGGTTGGTTCGGGTACGATGCGTGCGAGATGCGACGCCGTCTTCACCAGGCTTCGACCGCGGTCGTGGTCATGCTGGGAGTGCTCCTCAGCCCGGCCACAAGGTCGTTCGCGCAGGTGACCGACGTCGCTCTGCCAGAGACGATCAAGCTCTCTCGTTTGATCGATGTCACAGCGGAAGTCTCCGGCCAAGGGTACAGCTACAACCCCGCCGACCTCGACACGACAGTGACGGTGCGGGTGCCCGGCGGATTCACGCGCGAGCAGATCCCGGCGCTCCTGAGCCACGTCCTGGCTTCCCGAGGGTTCACGACCGTGCGCACGCCGGGCAGCCCGCTCCTCTCCGTCGTCAAGCTTGAACAGGCCAGCGGCCTCGCCACCACCTCGGAGAGCGTTGGGGCGGGGTTCGTCACGCAGGTGTTCGAGGCGAAGCACCTGCCCGCCAAGGCGCTGGCCGAGTCGGTCAAGAGCTTCCTGAGCAAGCCCGGCGGGAGCGTCAGCGTCGTGGGGGACACCAGCCTTATCGCTGTCAGCGACCTGATCGCGCGTCTCGACGAGGTCCGCGCGCTCATCACCCGGCTCGACAAGCCCGACACGACCGCCGTGCGCGAGGTGCCGCTGCGGCATCTGTCGGCCCCGCAGGCCGTCGCGGCGATCGCTCAGGTCGTCGCCAAGCGGGAGTCGGCGGGAGGTCGGAAGCTCGGCGGCGATGTCGTGGCGGGTTCGGATGGCAGAAGCCTGCTGCTCGTGTGCGCCCCCGAGCAGGAGGAGACGTGGCGGGGGCTGATCGACGCGGTGGACCGGCGCGAGCCGGTCGAGACCCGCACGTACTCCCCCCGGTACTTCCCGGCCCGGGATGTGGCCAAACTGGCGGAATCCGCGGCCTTGGCGGGCGGCGAGCCAATCAGCGACGAGCGGTTCCGCGTGGTGGTTGACGAACTCACCGGCAGCCTGCTCGTGACAGGAACGGCCTCCCAGCAGGAGCGGATCGCCGCGATCATGGAGCGACTGGACGCTACCCCCGCGGCGGCGCGCCGGCCCGTGCGCTCATACGTGATCAAGAACCGCCCCGTTGCGGAGATCAAGGCGATCATCGAAGAGCTCGCACGCGTGGGCGTGCTCCATGCCAGCGCCGAACAAACCCCCGCATCCGCTCCCGCCGCCGTGACGGGCGAACGGGCGGCCGGGCCGTCCGTGATCCAGCTCCCGCTGCCGCCGGTGTCCGGTGAAAGCGCACCGGTCGCGGCTGCACCGACACCCGCGTCCGCCACGCGCAGAATCCCCGCGCCCGCCGGCGCGGGTGAGCCGGCGCTGAGCCTCACGATTGACGAGGGGACCAACACGCTGATCGCCGTCGGCGAGCCGCGGCTGCTCTCGCAGGTCGAGTCCCTGCTGCGGACGCTCGATGTCCGCCAGCCTCAGGTCATGCTCGAAGTCCTGATGGTCACGCTGACGGACAACCAGTCGCGCGACCTCGGCGTGGAGCTCGAGAAGCTCCGGATCAGCGACGACCTGTTCATCCGGCTCTCGTCGCTCTTCGGGCTGGGGACCCGCAACGCATCCGGGGACCGGACCGCCGGGGACGCATCGGGTTTCACCGGCGTGGTGCTGAGCCCGGGGGACTTCTCCGTCGTGGTGCGGGCCCTGGAGACCCTCAACAAGGGCCGATCGGTGAGCATGCCCAGGCTGCTGGTGGGGAACAACCAGCACGCCAGCCTCGACTCGGTCGTGCAGCAGCCGTACGCCAGCGTCAACGCCACGAACACCATCTCGACCACGTCCTTTGGGGGCACGCAGGACGCCGGCACGGTGGTCACGATCAAGCCCCAGATCGCCGAGGGAGATCACCTGGTGCTGGAGTACTCGGTCTCGCTCAGCGCGTTCCTTGGCGCGGCAGCGAGTCCGACTTTGCCTCCGGCCAAGCAGCAGAACCGCGTGCAGAGCGTGGCCACGGTCCCGGACGGATCGACCGTCGTGGTCGGCGGCATCGATCTTGAGAACCAGTCCAAGACAACCTCCCAGGTGCCGCTGCTAGGGGACATCCCGCTGGTGGGCGAGGTGTTCAAGAGCCGCAACACGACGAACAACCGCTCGCGGTTCTTCGTGTTCATACGCGCCAACGTGCTGCGCGGGCGCGGGTTTGACGACCTGAAGTACCTCTCGGTCCACGACATGGACGCCGCGCGCGTCCCCGACGGATGGCCGGTAGTCGAGCCGAGGTTCATCCGGTGACCGCGCCGGCATCCATCCTGGAGGAGCCGACCACGGCCATCGTCGAGCCGGGAC
Organism: uncultured Acidobacteriota bacterium; assembly: GCA_964646485.1. Lineage (GTDB taxonomy): Bacteria > Acidobacteriota > Vicinamibacteria > Fen-336 > JAGNNV01 > JAGNNV01. The sequence goes on along the minus strand of CAZYEA010000018.1, from coordinate 8,671 downwards.
CGCCGGCGGACCGCGGCGAGTTGACGGATGGAGCATGGCCGACCCCCAGCCCGCAGTTCCTCGAGCGTGTGAGCCACGACTTTGCCCGGCGGCATCTCATCCTCAGCGAAGGATGCGTGAGCGGCGTAGAGCGCCTCGTCGCCGCCGAGCACGCCAAGCCCGTGGCGGTGTTCAACGTCGGCGTCCGCCTGAAGCGCCCGGTCATGGTCCGCCACGCCACGCCCGAGACCATCGCGGCCGCGATCGACCGCGCCTACGCGGGCGCTGGCGCGGCCGCGGCCAGCGCCGCCGAGTCGGACACCCCCTCGGTGATCGTCGAGGGCTCGGGGAACCTCGACACCGACCTCGACGCCGCGGTCCGCGAGGCGGAGCGCGACCTGCTGGCCACGTCGGGCAAGGCCCCCGCGGTGCGCCTGGTGGACCTCGTGCTCTTCGAGGCACTGCTGCGCGGCGCCAGTGACGTGCACGTGCAGCCGGTCCGCGACCGCACCCTGGTACGGTATCGGCTCGACGGAGCGCTCCACACTGTGCGCGAGCTCCCCGCTTCGCTCGCCAGCAGCGTGGTGAGCCGGATCAAGGTCATGGCGCGCCTGGACGTGGCCGAGCGGCGCTCGCCCCAGGATGGGCGCGCAACGGTCTCCGTCGGCGGTTCGGGCGGCCCGCAGGCCGGGCGGCGCGTGGACCTGCGGATCAGTACCATTCCGAGCACGTACGGCGAGCGTGTGGTGCTGCGCCTGCTCGACCCCTCACGCTCGCTCCATTCCTTCAGCTTCGCCGCGCTGGGCATGCCCGCCGAGGTCGAGCGCCGCTACCTCGCCCAGACCAGCCGCACCAGCGGGATTGTTCTCTCCACCGGCCCGACGGGCAGCGGCAAGACCACCACCCTCTACACCACGCTGGCCTGGCTCAGCACGACCAACGCCGGCGGCCTCTCGCGCGGGTGCGAGCTCAACATGATGACCGTCGAGGACCCGGTCGAGTACGACCTGTCCACGGGCGGCAAGGCGGGGCTGTCCGTCAGCCAAACCCAGGTCGATCCCAAGAAGGGCGTGACCTTCGTCAGCGGCCTCAAGCACATCCTGCGCCAGGACCCCGACGTGATCATGGTTGGCGAAATCCGGGACGAGGAGACCGCGCGCATCGCGGTGCAGGCCTCGCTCACCGGGCATTTGGTGCTCAGTACGCTCCACACCAACGACGCCGCCAGCGCGGTGGCACGGCTGCTCGACTTGGGCGTCGAGCCGTTCCTGGTGAGTTCCTCGCTCTCGGCCGTGCTCGCCCAGCGCCTCGTGCGGACACGGCACGCCGCGTGCGTGGGCGCCGGGTGCCCTGAGTGCGTGGGCACGGGGTTCAAGGGGCGAACGGGCGTCTTCGAGCTCCTCGTGCTCGACGGCGCGATCCGCGAGATGGTCTGCCGCCGGGCCTCGGCCCTGGAGATCAAGGCCGCGGCCCAGCGCCCCCCCAGCGGGATGGTCACGCTCCGCGAGGCCGGCGAACACCTTGCCGCCTCGGGCGTGACCACGCGCGAGGAGGTCTGCCGCGTGATCGATGCGCTCGACGAGGTGAAGACATGACCCCTACCCCGACCCCCACCCCCACGATAATCGCCACGGACGCTCCCCCGACTCCTGGAGCGATCGGCGAGGCCGGCCGGGGGCGCAGCGCCGCGGGGCGTGCGCTGGCCGCGCTGTGCGTCACGGCCTGCGGTGTGTGGGCATTCATGCCCCTGGGGACGGGGCCGGTGGAGGTTCCCGAGCCAGCTGAGGTCCCTTTGGCGGCTCACGGGCGAGACCAGGACCACCTCGACCTCGCCGTGTTCAACGCGCCGCTCTGGGTCGCGCCGCCCCCGCCCGCGACAAAGGTTGCCGAGACCGTTCCCCCGCCGCCCGCGCCCCCGCCGCTCTCGTGGCAGCTGCTGGCGATCCTGCGCGACGGCGGCAACTACAAGGCACTCGTGTACGACCCGGACGCGGACAAGCTGCTCGTGCTCGGCGAGGGCGATCGGTCCGGACCGTGTAGTGTCGCGCGGGTCACGCCGGGGAGCATGGACGTGCGCGACGGCGCCGGTGTGCGCACGTTGGCGCTCCGCAAGGACGGGGGCGGATCATGACGATGCGCATGACCTGGCCCGCCGAGCGCTTCTACTGGGCGGTTCTCGACGCTCCCGGGCTTGCGCGCACCGGAGAGTTGCCCGCGGGCTTGCTCGCGATGCTGGAGGAGGATGCGCCCGCCGATGGGGCCGAGCTGCACGCCGTCTGTGCTCCACTGGAGGACGGCCGCCTGGCGGCGTGCGCCGCCGAGCGGTCGGAACTGGCCGAGATTCCCACGGGCGTCCTCTCGCTCATACCCGCCTCGCTCCCGCCGTTTATCGGCTCTGCGGGCTTCACGCCCGAGCGGTTCAACCTCCTTGTGGGGCCGTTCGAGCCGCCTCCGGTCACGCGGCGCCGGCTCAAGCGGCACGCCTTCGCCTCCGCGACGGTTCTCCTCTGCGGCTTGCTCATCGCCGTCGGCCTGCACCGGCGGGCGTCACGATGGGGTGAACACGCCCAGTCCGCGCAGGCCGCGGCGGTGCGCTTGGCGGCGGCCGCATCCACGCCCGGCGGGCCCAAAGTTCTCGCCGCCGAGGCCGCGCGTCTCCGCGGGGCGCGGGAGGCCCTCGCCAAGGCCGCGCCGCCGCTCGATGCTTCGCTGGCCCTGGCGGCTGTCCTTCACGCCTGGCCCGCGGGCGTGCCCAGCAAGCCCCAGTCGATCGCTGTCAGCCCAACCGGGGTATCGATTGCCGTGTCCATCGAAGGCGACGCCGCGGCGTTCCTTAGGGCGTTCACCCCGCCGACCGGGTGGACGCTTGAAGAACCCAGGCTCAACACCGCCGACAAGGTCACGCGCCTGGCCCTGCAGCTGCGGCCGGGAGGCGGGCCATGACCCGGCCGGTCATCTTTATATGGCTTGGGACCATCGGAGCACTCGCCGCGATCCTCGGGCTTAGCCTGCCAGCCGCGGTGCGGGCCCGTCACGAGGCCGCCGCCGCCCGGTCCACACTTCAGGATGCCGCGCGCGACGCCGGCGTCGTGATCGCGCTGCGAGCAGGCGTGCCCGACCTGCCCGAGGACGATCAGGCGCGCGGAGGTCTGACGCCTCGGGCCGCCGCCGCGCTCGAGCGGGCCGGACTGCCGGCCTCCGCGCTCGCGGGCCTCTCCCCGGAAGCCGAGTCTCAGGTCGCGGGCTCTCCGGGGCTACGCGTGTCCCGGCGGCGCGCCACGCTCACGCTCAGCGGCGTCACCCTTCCGCAGGTCGGGAGGTTCCTGGAGGCTTGGCGCTCCGCCGAACCCGCGTGGACTGCCTCGAACATCGACCTCTCGGCCGCCGGCGGCCCAGCACCCGAGGCGGGCGGGGACCTGCCCCTGCGGGCCGTGATCGCAATCGAGTCGATCTCGGTGCGCCAGAGTGGAGATCGGCATTGAAACCACGCGAGCGTCCCATCTACGCCACGTTACCCGTCCTTCTTGTTCTAGCGTTTGGCGCCGGCTGCGCCTCGAACAGAACGCCCGGCGCGTACACGCCGATGACGGAGACCGCGCGCGATCCCGCGGCGTCGCAGCGCCTCGCGCATGAAGCCGCCAAGCTTGTCACGTCCAGCCCGGCGCGGGCCGAGGCTCTGCTGCGCGAAGCCCTCAACGCCGACCTCTACAACGGGCCGGCGCACAATAACCTCGGGGCGCTCTACCTGTCGCAAAGGAAGCTCTACGAGGCCGCCGGGGAGTTCGAGTGGGCGCGCAAGCTCCTGCCTGGCCACCCCGACCCGCGAATGAACCTGGCCCTCGTGCTCGAACAGGCCGGGCGCACTGACGAGGCGCTGGCTACCTACGCCACCGCGCTGGAGGTCTACCCCGAACACGTCCCCACGATGCAGGCGCTTACCCGACTCCAGCTCCGCGCCGGCCGGGCCGACGACCGCACCGCCCGCATGCTCGAAGAGGTCGCGCTGCGCGGCGAGACGGCCGCGTGGCGGGACTGGGCAAGGTTCCAGCGGGCGCGGCTTGGCCCGTAATGGTCTCACCACACGGAGGGTATCAGACCGCCGCTTGTCGGAAAGCCCCGCAGAATCCTGCCAAAGTCGCAAAGTCGCAGGCATTCGGCGACCGCGCCCCTCGCGCGAGCAAGGCCGGGTACATGGTACAGGGCAGGCCGAGCGGGGCCGTTGCGTCAGATGGAGAACGTCCCAGTTCCCCCGCCGCTGGAACTCGACCCGCTCATGCTGCCCGAGCCGCTGCCGGAGGATGACGACGACATCGACGATCCGCTGGACTTGCTGCCCGAGCCGGAGGACGACCCGCTGCCGCTCGAAGACGCGCTGCCGGAACCGGACCCCGAGCCTGAGCCGCTGGAGCTCGACCCAGAGCCGGACGAGTGGGCCGTCGCGGGCATGTCATTGTGGACCCAGACACCCTCGGCCGAGAAGGTGTTCGTGCCGGGGATGTGGATGGCGACTGTGCGGGTCGGGGCGTCGATGCGCTCGACGCTCTCGACCAGTTCCTCCGCGAGGCGCTCGCCGATCAGGTAGTCGCCCTTGCGGATGAACTCAGCGGACGAGAAGCCCCATTCATCGCCGCGGCGCATGAGGAACGGGTGCTCCGGTGTCGCCTTGATCCGGCGATTGATCACCACGAACCCGGTGTGCTCGCCGAGCTTCACGCTGGCCACGCGACCCACCGTCGGGATCGTGCCGCGCATGCCGCGGTGCGAGAGCCACTGGTACTGGGCGCGGTAGGGCACGTCTACGTCGAGGCCGGGGACCTTGATGGTGGCCACGCTGTCGCCGGGCTTGAGGTTCTCGATCGGCGTCACGCGGCCGTCGGCCAGCCGGATGAGCGTGCCGAAGAGCAGGCAGTTGGACCCGCCCGATCCGCCACTCCCGCCCCCGCCACCACCGCCACCTCCTCCTCCGCCGCCGCCTCCACCGCCACCCGAAGAGCCTCCTCCCCCGCCGCCCCCGCTTGATCCGCCACCGCCACCGGAGGACCCGCCGCCGCCACCAGACGATCCACCGCCGCCCGAGGAACCTCCTCCGCCTGACGAGCCGCCGCCGCCGGACGATCCCCCGCCCGATGAACCGCCGCCGCTGCTCGCGCCGGATGACGCGCCAGACGAGGCCCCGCTGCTCATGCCGCTGGACCCGCCGCCGCCGGAGGAACTCGCGCCGCTGCTTCCCGAGCCGGATGACGATCCGGACCCGCTCGATGATCCCGAGCCGCTGGTCGACGAGCCGCTGGACGATGATCCGCTCGATGAGGACCCGGACGAGGACGACGAGCCACTCGAACTGCTCGAGGACGAGCTGCTGTTGGACGACGAGGAACTGCCCTCGCTCGATTCAGACGACGAGCCGCCAGAGCCGCTCCCGCCGCCGCCGGTGGTGGAGGCCCAGACCGGGATGTAGAGGAAGTAACGGCGTGGTTCGTCGCTCACTTGTTCTCCTCCTTGGCGCGATACCAGCCCGCCGTGTCCACGGGCTTGCCGCACTCCGCGCCGGCGGCCGCGACGGCGTCGGCGAACTCCATCCGCTCGAACACGCCGAGTTCGCTGCCCGGCGAGCAGTTGACGACCTTGAAGCCGTGCAGGTCGAAGTGCGGCTTCAGGGCCTCGAAGCGCTTCTGGAGGCTCTCGTACAGGATGTTGTTGTGGCGGATCGCCTCGCGGGTCCGCTCCTCGCTGAAGGCGTACTTGCGGTCACCCGCCATCTTGAAGTCGCAGCCGAGCAGGTAGACCGTGCGAAAGCCGAGGTAGTGCAGCAGGTGGAGCGCCGCGAGCATGACGCTCCGCTTTCCCTTGATGCCGAGCGAATCGGTGTGCTCGCCGTCCTGGCCCCAGTTGATCGTGTCGCTCTTCAGGAACCGGCTGTGGTCGAAGTGGTCGCTGCGGCGGTAGAACAGCACGCCGGGCATCTGCCGTACCTTGAACGCGCTGGCGCGGAACGAGCCGTCGGGATTCTGGACGCGCAGGCGCTTGTCGAAGTGCGAGACGGGCACGATCTTCAGGATGCCCGGGTCCTTCCAGCCGATGTCGATGAAGCGTCCCGGGTCATCCACGCACGTCCAGAGCGTCGGGCGGTGCAGCGACCAGGCGTTGTTCACGGCCATCGTGACGATGCCGCGCCGGTTGAGCTGCGTGAGGTCGATCTGGCCGAGCGAAGGCCCCGAGAGCATGAGGAACGCCGACCGCCCCCTGTAGAAGTCACACAGGGACATGGAATCGAAGTCGGCGGTGTAGAGACGCACGCCGGACCGCGCGGGCTTGCGCTGCTTCAGCCCCGCCTGCAATGCCGCGATGTCGCCGCTGTTCTCACGCATCGTTGAACACCCCTGCGATGTACCTGGGCGCGCCGATCCCTGGGCGCACCGTGCCCACCCGGCCGATCCGTTCCAGCCACCACCCGCGGGACCGCACCGTCGGGTGCAACCCTTCGCCATTGACCTTCGTCTTGCTCTCGCGCGTGCAGATCGAAAACACGAAGTGCCCGCGCGGCACCGCGATCCGCCGCATTTCATCGAGAACCTCGTCCACCTCCTCCGGGAGCAGGTGTTCGAGGGCGTCGAAGGCGGTCACCACATCGGCGATCCCGGCCGAGAGCGGGACGCGGTGCATGGGCGCCACCATGTCCGCCTCAGGGAACGCGAAGTCCACGCCGAGGCCGTCGATGCCCAGCCGCCGGAGGTGCTGTATAAAGAGGTTGCGACCGCAGCCGAAGTCCACCACGAACCGGGGCTTGAAGGAATGGAACAGGGCGTAGGCTTTTCGCCCGTGGTTGGTCGAGCCGTATGTCGAGCCGGTGAGCGCGAGGTACTTGCGCTGCTCGTGCTCGCGACGGCCTTCGAGATCAACCGGGATGTTGGGCTTGGTTTCAGACATAGAGCCACACCGGAACGTCGAATTCCATCAACTCCACGCCGTTGAGGGCTTGGAAGCACCAGACGGTGTTGCCGCTCGTGTCGCGCTCGGCGGTCATCTGGACGGCGACGCCTTTGAGGATGGGGCGCAGGATCGGAACCGCCGCCTTCCGCGGGCAGAACCCGGCGGGGTTGAACGGCTCCAACTGCCCCGGCACGAAGTAAGACCGCACGCCGCCGAACCCGTCGATCCCCTCCGGCTCTTCCTCGGGCACATCGCTGTGGTGAGACTCGAAGCGGTTGATCGCGTACTTGTCGGGATCGGTCCCGGACGACAGGCCGTTCTCGACCTTGATGTACCGCCCGAACGTCTCGCTCTCGGCGTCGCCGTCGATGGCGGCCTCATCCCACGGGTAGCGCCAGCGGAAGCGCTCGCCGGTGATCTCAACCGCCTCGCCGAGGATGGCCACGATCTTGTCCGAGCGCGGGCGGCCGATGTCCACGATGGCCCACTTCTCGCCGACGCCGTCCTCCTTCCAGAGGATGGCGGTGCCGCCCGAGCCCCCGGACACGAGCACTCGCTCGCCCGACTTGATGTCGGCGTAGGCGTGCTCCTCCTCCTCGACGTACAGGCGGACGGGCGTGACGCCGTGGATGACGCACAGGCCGATCTCGCCGGCGATGATCGGCTCGCGGGCCACCACGAACCGGCCCGGGACGGTCTCTTCGTCTGGCTCGATCCCCTTCAGCGCCATGCGGTTCTGGAAGGTCTTCTCCGGCCCCTCGTCGCCAGGCGGGAACAACGGGCCGTCGATGGCCAAGACGTGGTAACGGTCGAGGTCCGAGCCCGAGTCGTTGCGGACGGGCACCACGCCGTGCTGGCGGCCGCCGTCGCGGAGTTCGCCGGAAGCGCGATCCTGCTGGCGACGCTTGAGATCGAGCGCCGCATCGACGAAGGCGTTGTACGCCCGCGCGGGGACGCGGAGCGGATCGCCGGGCCGGACTTTGCGAAGGTCGTCTCCCATAGTGGGGGTCAGTCAAGTCCCAGTGCTGCGAAGCCTCCGTCCTCGTACACGCGCTCGATGTACGCCGCGATCGGGCGCTTCACGATCGCCTTCGCCGCGGTGTCCTCCTGGTCGGCGTACCGCACCCACAGGTACTCCCAGCCTTTCTTCGAGATCCCGGTGATCGGGCCGATGGTGAGCCCTGAGACGTTCGGGCTAGCCGCGAACCGGTACGTGATCTCCCAGTCCGCATCCTCGCCGAGCTGCGTTCGCTTCGAGCCCGATGCCCCGAGGAACAGCACCTCCCCCGGTTCAAACCCCTTGAAGGAATCGCTGTTCACCTTGCCCGTCAGGTTGAAGAGGATGCCCTTGTACGAGGGCGTGATTTCTTCGTCGGGCTTGTAATGCGTCTCGGTGAAGTTGAAGACCGGGACGGTGATGTCCACGCCCTCGACACCGTCGGCGCTGACGCCGATCCCGCCCTTGAAGTCGGGCGCGGCACCCACACCGGGCGCGGGATACCGATGCACCGTCGCCAGCGACTGCGTGATGTGCTGCGTGCCGCCACCCGTGTCGAAGGAGTACACCGCCTCCCCGCCGGGGGTGATGCTGCCCGAGGACTGGCCGTACCGCACGACGCCGTCCCACAAATCCGGCCCAACCGGTTCGACCGAAACGGACTGGCGTGGCAGGCCCGCAAACGTGTCGTCGGACTCATCCTCGAGGGCGTCCCTGGCGGCGATGGCGTCGTCGGTACCGAGCACGTTGAACGCCAGCTCGGCC
>CAZYEA010000017.1:22418-33246 GCA_964646485.1 uncultured Acidobacteriota bacterium | reverse complement strand
TTCGCGATGCCGGTGGGCAGATTGGTGGCGCCGGGCCCGGAGGTCGCGAAGGCCACTCCGACTTTGCCGGAGGCGCGGGCGTAACCGTCGGCCATGTGCGCGGCGCCTTGTTCGTGGCGGACGAGGATGTGGTGGATCGGGTACTCGCCCATGACGTCGTAGATGGGCAGGAGGCAGCCTCCGGGGTAACCAAAGACGACATCGACGCCTTCAAGGAGCAGGCTTTCCCAGACGATCCTGGCGCCGGTGAGGGTTGGTCTGGTCGGACTCGCTTGCCGCATTTGGTTTCGCCCTTTCAATCGAAGAAGCCCTGAAAAAGCAAAACCCCCGAGGTTTCCCCCGGGGGTCTTGGTTGATCTGAGGCTCGCTTGCCTAGATCAGCCTCCCCCGAGGCCCAATAACGAGGATCCCAATGGGGAGAATCGAAATGCCAAGCGACACCACGCCGGCAAGCCGGCGGGCAGCACGCGAGGAGATCGATCGATTCATGACAGGCCGCGGATGTTAATCACAGGTTCGGACGAGGGTCAAGGGTTTTCTCACTTCTTGCGCCACGCCTCCTCGGTCAGGGGCTTGATCGTCTCGAGCTTCCGCTTGGTGAACTCGGCGTTGAGCAGGCCCATCTCCTTCGACAGCCCGTTGAACTTCGCCCAGGCGCCGTCGAGATCCTTCGACAGGGCGGTCATGCGGTCGAGCTGCGACTTCGTGGGTCGCCCGTTGTAGCCGTTGACGTTGCCGTAGAGCATGCCCAGCTCTTCGCGGAGCTTCTCTTCACCGGAGATTCCTTCGCCCTCCTGCTGGGCCACCAGAGCCACCCGCTGGGCTTCGAGGGTGGCGGCGAATGCGGCCGCCCTCTTCGAGAACACCGCGTCCTTGGGCCCGAGCTTGCTCACGCGATCGCCCGTCTGGTCGCGCAGGTCGGCGATGGATTCGACGAGCCAGGTCAGGCGCTCGACCAGAGCGAAGAGCTTGGCGCTCGTTTCAAGCTGGAGGGTCTGGTCCGCCGCGGTGTAGGACACGCGCGGATCCCCGACGAGAGTGACCTCGCCCTTGTGGGTGTCCTTGTTCTTGAGCGCGGTCACCGAGTACGTGCCGGCCACCGCTCGCGCTCCGAAGAAGGCCCCCAGGCTCGGGATCACGCCCGCGCCCGCCGCGAACCTTGGGGCCTGCTCGCGCGTGGTCCACAGGATGCGATTCACCCCGCGCCGCTTGGAGGCAGGGATGGTGGCGAGGAGCTTGCCCGCGGTGTCCCGGACCTCGAACTTGAAATCGCCGACGACATGACGGCGCTTGGAGTAGTACACGATGGGGGCGCCTCCCTCCGGGCTCACCCCCGAGAACTCGTGATCTCCATACCAGGATGAACCGAAGAAGCCGGCGCCTTCGATCAGGAGCTGTCCGGGACGCGTGGGCAGGAAGGCGAAATCGGAGTTGAGGATCTGCGGGGTGAGGGCCCGCAGCGGCGTGATGTCGTCGACGACGTAGAGACCGCGCCCGTGGGTGGCGAGGACGAGGTCGTGATCGCGCGGATGCACGGCCACATCGCGAACCGCCACCATGGGCAGGCCACTCGTGAACTGGGCCCACTGCTTCCCTCCGTCGATGCTCAGGAAGAGGCCGGTCTCGGTGCCGAGGAAGAGCAGGTTCGGGTTGACCGTGTCCTGCTTGATCACGTGGGCGTAGCCCTTGGTGTCCGCGGTCGAGAGGGAGGTCCAGGTCTTCCCGAAGTCGGTCGTCCTGGTCACGTACGTGTTCATGTCCCCGGTCATGTGGCCGTCGAAGGTGGCGAACGCGGTGGCCTCGTCGTGCGGTGAGGCTTCGACGCGGGACACCCAGGTGCCCTTGGGAACCCCGGTGCCGCCGGCGACGTTGGTCCAGGTCTTTCCGCCATCGCGCGTGACCTGGAGGTTTCCGTCGTCGGTTCCGGCCCAGACCACCTGGGGATTCTTCGGCGACTCGCTGATCGCGAAGATGGTGGTGTGGTTCTCGGCCGTCGAATTGTCGCGGGTGAGACCGCCCGATTCGTTCTGCCGCTGCTTGCCCGGATCGTTGGTGGTGAGATCGGGCGAGATCTTCTGCCAGCTCTCCCCGCGATCCTCGGAGCGGAACAGGAACTGGGCCCCGATGTACATCACACCCTTCCGAGTGGGCGACATGTGGATGGGCGTGTTCCAGTTGAAGCGGTACTTCGGATCCCCGACCACGGGCGAAGGCTTGATGTCCTTCTGCTCACCGGTCTTGCGGCTGGTCCGATACACATTGCCGCCCTGCATCTCTGAGTAGACGAGATCTTCATCATTCGGATCGGGGAAGGCCCAGAAACCGTCGCCGCCCGACAGCGTGCTCCATTCGCGGTTGCCGATGGCGCCCGCGGTCTTCGAGGGGCCCCACCAGGAGTTGTTGTCCTGCAGGCCGCCGTAGACGTTGAAAGGGAACTCCATGTCGACCGCCACGTGGTAGTACTGGGCGAGCGGCAGGTTCTCGACGAAGAGCCACCGATTGCCGCGATCCCACGAGTGGTAGGCGCCGCCATCGCTGCCGAGGAGGAGTTCGTCGGTGTTCTTCGGGTTCACCCAGATCGCGTGGACATCGCCGTGGAAGTTCCCCGAGAGCGCGCTCCAGGTCTTTCCGCCGTCGTCGGAAGTGCCCGCGCCAAAACTGGTCTTGTAGACGCGGTCAGGGTTGACCGGATCCGCGACGAGACGCGAGAAATAGAACGGACGCCCGGCCACCACCGCCGCGGTGCTGATGAGCGACCAGGTCTCTCCCGAGTCATCGGATCGATAAAGGCCGGTCTTCTTCGCCTCCACGGTGGCGTACACGACGCTCGACTTCGCCGGAGAAACCGCGACGGCGATGCGGCCGAGATCGCCCTCGGGAAGGCCCTTGGTCAGCTTTCGCCACGTGGCCCCGCCATCGGTCGACTTGAAGAGTCCGCTCTTCGGTCCGCCCGAGGTGAAGAAATCGGGTTTGCGGCGGTGTTGCCAGATCGCGGCGTAGACGACCTTGCCATCCTTGGGATCGATGGAAAGATCCGCGCACCCGGCGTCGGAGGCGCCCGCGAGAGTCTTCTCCCAGGTCTTGCCCGCGTCTTTGGTCACGTAGACGCCGCGTTCGTCGCTGTCATTGAAGAGCGGGCCGAGCGCGCACGCGAAGACCTTCGATGAATCGGCGGGATCGACGGCCACCCGCGCGATCCGCTCGGTCTTCTCGAGGCCGAGCTTTTGCCAGTTATCACCTCCGTCGGTGGAACGATAGATCCCGTCGCCCACTGAGACGCTGTTGCGGACCCAGGTCTCCCCCGTCCCCACCCACACCGTCTTCGGGTTCCTCGGGTCGATCCTGATGTCGCCGATCGACGGGTTGTACTTGTCGAAGACGGGCTTGAACTTCACCCCGCCGTCATCCGACTTCCAGACTCCACCCGAAGCGGCGCCCACGTAGATGGTGAGCCGCTCCGAAGCCACCGCGTCGATCGCGGACACCCGTCCGCTCATCACCGCGGGCCCGATGCTTCGAGCCTCGAGGCCGCCGAAGGTGTCGGAGTCGACCCTCACCTCTTGCGCGGAGGCGAGGCCCGCGAGGGCCAGGGCGGTGATCGCCGGGAGCGTCTTCAAGAGCCATCGATTCATGGAGGGTGTTCTCCTTCGTTCAGCCACGGGTTCGGCGAGGCCCGACATCGGCCTCGCCCGGAAAAGAAAAACGGCCCCCTCGAGAGGGCCGTTTACGAACGGTTCGCTCGCACAAGGGAGCGTTTATTTCGCGACCGGTGCTTGAGCTTCCTTCTTGGCCGGCATCACGAACCGGGCATCGTCGAGCTTGGGATTGATCTCGATCTTCGAGATGGTGATCATCTGCCGGCCCGGCGCGCCTTTCTGGCCGCTGTCCACGGAGTGCGCGAAGATGAGGCCGTCGACCTCCTTGTAGTCGCCGAGGATGGTGTCCCCCTCGACCTCGGCCCCGCGGCGCGTGCTCTTGGACTCGATCTTGATCTCGAGGTCGCTGTCGGTGTCGATGTAGACGGTGCGGACATCGCCGCTCTTGAGGGTCACCTTGAGCTTGTAGGCGTCGGTGCCTTCGACTTTCTCCTTGCCGAGGTACTCGACGGTGTGGCCCTTGGCCTTGTAGTCGACGAGGAACCCGTCGATGTCGGCCTGCTCCAGCGCGTCCTTCATCTCCTCGGGAGAGAGGGCCTCGGGGTTCGGGTTGCCCTGGATGGGCATGAGCTTCCAGCCGGTGCTGCCGTTCAGGACCATGGGAGTGAGGGTCATGCCCTGAAAGGTGATGTCCATCCGCAGCTTGTCGCCGCGCTTCTGCTCGATCATGGCCGGCGCTTCCATCCCGGGGCCGATGGTCATCTTGCCCGTGACCCTGATCGACTGGACGGCCCGGATCCTGGCGAGGCCCCCTTTGGCTTCGAAGTTCTTGGCCAGGATCTCGTCGACGGTCTGGGCAGGAGCGAGGCTCGCGAGGGCAAGGGCTATGACCGTGATCGGAAGTTTCATGGGATTTCTCTTTCAGGGAGGGGGATCTGCCGGCTGGCCTCAGTCTACGACCGCGGGTCCTACCGCAGGCAATGCCCGGTTATTAGACTCGTCGGCGGTGAAGCTCTTCGGGATCGCCTTCCGGAACCTCCTGCGCGCGCGACGACGTAACGCGCTCGCCGGGGGGACCATGGCCCTCGGCACGGCCGCCCTGATCCTGGGCAGCGGCCTTTCCGACGGCATCGCCCGGCAACTCACCGACAATCTGGTGGCGGTGCAGACGGGCGAGATCATGGTGGTGAAGCGCGAAGCAGGGTTCGTGCGTCAGAACTCGCCCTTTGATGCGTACTCCCGCGAGCCCATTCAAAACGGCGACGCTCTCATTCGAGCCCTCGAAGAAAGGGCGAAGGTGCTGGGCATCTCGCAGGTGGCGCCTTACCTGCACGCTCGCGGCACCGCCATCGCCTCCAACCGATCGACCCCCGCGGTGGTTCTGGGCGTCGTGCCCGAACGCGAGCCCGAACTCTTCAAGGCCCTGCCCCCGGTGAAGGGCACGGTGTTGAGCGGCCGCCCGGAGGAGGTGTATGTGGGCGAGCCGGTAGCGAAGATCCTCAAGCTCAGCGTGGGTGATTCGGTCTCCCTTCTCATCCAGACCGAGGCGGGAGCCATGAACTCGCTCGACGCGCTCGTCTGCGGGGTCTTCCGGAAAGGGGCGCCCTGGTACGACAACACCTTCTTCGTCCCCCTCGAGGCGGCGCGCAAGCTCGAGGACTCCGCCGAGGGTGTCACCAACATCAAGCTGCGCCTGCGCGGTTCGAGAGGCGCCCTCGACCGCGCGCGCGCCGACCTCACCCCGCTCGTTTCGGGGCTGTCTGAGGGAACGTCGGTGGAGAGTGCTGAGGAGGCCGGGCGTTTCTCCTTCTCCATCATCCAGGCGAACGAGGCGAGTCTCACCATTCTCTCGATCTTCCTGTTCGCGGCGGCTTCCGTCGGAATCGTGAATGCCATGCTCATGAGCGTCCACGAGCGAACCCGGGAGATTGGGACGATCCGGGCCATGGGCATGCGCCGGGAGGGGGTGGTGCGGCTCTTCCTCCTGGAAGGCCTCGCCCTCGGCATCGTGGCCGCGATCCTGGGGGTGCTGGCGGGCGGCGCCCTGGTTCTGTACTGGGGCGGGGTGGGCATCCGGATGAACACCATCACCCTCGCCTGGCTCGCGGGCGGCGACTTTCTCTACCCTCGGCTGGAGTGGCCGAGCGTCCTGCGCGCCGCCCTCGCCATCATCGCGATGTCCACCCTCGCCGCCGTCTACCCCGCCTACACCGCAAGCCGTCTGGAGCCCCGCGAGGCCCTGCATCGGGTATGACCATCGGGGCGAACCGGCGGCGCCCGTTAAGATAGGCGTTCCTTCAAAGGAGGCCTCAATGCGCCCATCCCGTCTTCTCCTCATCGTCGGCTCCGCCATCCTCGGGACCGCCTGCGCCTCCGTGAAGCCGCCCGCGGTTCGCGTCGCCGGCATCCACCTGGACGGCGTGTCGCTCACCGGCGCCCGGGTCGACGTCGGCCTGGAAATCAGGAATGTGAACCCTGAAAACCTTCAAATCGAACGCTTTGACTACGAGATCAAGCTGAACGGCCTGCTCCTTGGACGTGGCTTCCAGTCGGACCCGGTCATGCTCGCGGGGTTCAAGGAGGACAAGGTCGTTTCGCGCGTGGACGTGAACCTCCTGAGGATTCCCGGGGCGGTGAAGCGAGTGCTCGATCGCGACCGGGTCGACGCCGAAATCAAGGGGAATTTCTACGTTCGGGAAGGCTCGGGACTCCGGAAAATCAAGTTCGGAAGCCGCGGGAACGTCGATCTAAACCGGGACGATCCAAGGGGCCGCAGAGAGTAACGCTCGACACCGTCGACGTTTGACGATCTGGATAGCGGGCACTAGACTGATTTTTGATCTCCCGCAACCTTGGAATTTCTAGTTGAATGATGGCTCTCGGATGGGACGGTTCTAGCTCGGCTGGGGCGGCATGAAGGTCAAGGTCCTTGGCTGTTACGGCGGAATCGCTCCCGGGCAGGGAATGACCTCGTTCCTGGTGAACGACACGGTGGCCCTCGACGCGGGCGGCCTCTCTTTCGCCCTGCCCGTCGATCGCCAGGCGATGGTGAAGGATGTCTTCATCTCCCACGCCCATCTCGACCACACCTGCTGCCTCCCTTTCCTGATCGACAACAGTTTCGCGGCGCCGGGTTTTTCCCTCCGGATCTACGGAATTCACGAAGTGGTAACGGCCCTCTCGCGTCATCTTTTCAACGGTTCGCTGTGGCCGGACTTCACTTCGATTCCCGACGATCTCACTCCCGTGCTCAAGCTCGTCACCCTAGAGCCCGAGAAGCCGGTCAAGGTAGGCAACCTGAAGGTGCGCGCGGTGCCGGTCTCCCATTCCGTGCCGACCACGGGTTTCATCGTGGATGACGGGGATGGGTCGCTCGCGTTCTCGAGCGACACCGGCCCCACCCACCATTTCTGGGACGTGGTGAACGCGACCCGGAATCTCAAGGCCGTCATCACCGAGTCGTCGTTTCCGAACAGCGAGGAAGATCTCGCTCGCATCTCCGGTCACCTGACCCCCGCTCTCCTCGGCAAGGAGCTCGAGAAACTCAAGCGTGACGTGCCCGTCTACATCTACGGCGCCAAGCCCCGTTTCGTGTCCCGGATCAAGAAAGAGATTCAGGGCCTGGGGCGGAAGAATGTCACGATGTTTGTCCAGGGGCGCACCTACAAGGTCTGAGTCGGGCCGCGCCTCGCCGCACGAGGCCTTCGGACTGAGTCGTCCGGCCACCTCCTGAGGGTCGAGCCGAGCCTCTTTTTCGGCCCGTTCCGAGCGCTTTTGGGCCAAAACAGGTCACCATTTCCATTGTGCTAGAGTCGCTGGCTGGCACAACATATTGGGGTAATTTCGCTTTCATGATGCGTCTGGATCAGGTTGAAATCGTTGGCTTTAAGTCGTTCTGCGATAGGCAGGAGCTGACTTTCAAGGGGGGGGTTACGGGCATCGTCGGGCCGAACGGCTGCGGCAAGTCCAACATCTCCGACGCCATCTCCTGGGTCCTCGGTGAGCAGAGTGCCAAGAGCCTCCGCGGCGGGGCCATGTCTGACGTCATTTTTGCCGGGACCACCGCGCGGCAACCCGTGGGGATGGCCGAGGTCAACCTCAAGCTGACCGGCATCAACGGACGAAGCACCGACGGCCGGGACGAGTGCACGATTTCGCGAAGGCTCTACCGGAACGGGGAGAGCGAGTACCTGATGAACGGCTCCACCTGCCGCCTGAAGGACATCCACGAACTGTTCATGGACACCGGGCTCGGTTCGAAGGCGTACTCGTTCATCGAGCAGGGCAAGATCGGCCAGATCCTCTCCAACAAGCCGACCGATCGCCGCGCCCTCATCGAGGAAGCCGCGGGGGTTACGAAGTACCGCGCGCGACGGCGTCAGACCCAGCTCAAGCTCGATGCCACCCAGCAGAACCTGCTCCGGGTCAACGACATCGTCACCGAGGTCGAGAAGCAGCTCGAGTCCCTGAAGCGTCAGGCCAGCAAGGCGCGGCGGCGCATGGCGCTCGCCGAGGAACAGACCGGCCTCGAGCGCATCGTCTATGGCCGCACCTTCACCAGGCTCCAGACCGACTCTCAGGCCCTCGCGGAGCGCGCGAAGGTGGAACTCGAACGCGCGGAACGCATCGACGCCACCATCACTACCGCGGAAACCGAACTCGAGACCGGCCGCCTCCTGGTGATGGAGCAGGAAAAAGCACTCGAGGTCATCCGCGCCGAACATGCGGAACTGACCCTCAAGGCCAACAAGTTCGAGACCCACTCGACCTACTGCAAGGACCAGGCGCGCGACGCGCTCGTCCGCTCGCAGGCCGCGCTGCAGGAAGGCGAAGACCTGAAGGCGCGACTGGCGCCGCTCGGCGAGGGCCTCAAGCAGCATGAGGCCGACGTGGCCCTCTTCGCGAGCCAGCGGGCCGAAAGCGAAGCGACCCTTCAGGGCATCGACGCCCTGCTCGATCTGGCCGTGGCCGCCCTTCGTTCCGTCGAGGCGGACATGGAGGCGGCCCGGTCCACCCAGCTCTCCGCGCTGACGCGCATCTCCGCGCTGGGCTCGGCGCGGAGCGCCGCCCACGAACGCGTCGAGCGCGCGCAGGCGACCCTTTCGAAGCTGCGGACGGAGTTCGACGAAGTGTCCCGCGAACGCGAGCGCGTCGAGGCCTCTCTGGGAGAAACCACGAAGCGGCGGGACGAGGGCGAAGCGGGCAAAGCCGGGCTCGAGAAGCAGCTCGAGGCGGCGCGCCAGGAGCGGGCGGAAGCGGAGACCGAGCGGGGAGATCTGGGCCGTGAACTCGACACCCTGCATCGCGAGCGCGATCAGCTGTCGGGGCGGCGCGCGTCCCTCGAGGAACTCGTCGCCACTCACGGCGCGTTCGACGCGGGCGTGCGCGCCCTTCTCGACGACCGCGCCACCTCAGGCGTCCAGGGCGTGCTCGCGGACGCGATCGAAGTGGCCCCCGAACATGAGAAGGCGGTGGAAGGTTTCCTCGGCGACATCCTTCAAGCCCTGGTGGTTCCGAGTGCGGAGACGGCGCGCCAGGGCGTGGCGCGTCTTGCCGAGTCCGGCGAAGGACGCGCTTCCTTCCTCATCCTCGGCCGTCCGGCGGGTGCGGTCGCCCCTCTCGCGGCGCCAAACGACGGTCGGGTCCTCGGCCGACTCACCGAGCTGTATCGCGTGGGGCTATCGGATGGGGAGTCGATCAGAGCCGGCCTGTGCGACGCCCTGGTGGTCCGAAAGCTCGAGGACGCCCTGGCTCTCTCCGAGACCCTGGATGCGCCTTTCGTCACCCTCGATGGTGAAGTGGTGCGCGGCGCCTGGGTGGAGGGGGGGCGCGGCGGACGGGGCCTGCTGGCCCCGCGCCGGGAAGTGAAGGAGCTGAAGGAGCGCGAGGTCGCGATCGACGAGAGGCTTCATCACCTCAAGACCCGCGACGGCGAGGTGGCGGCCCGCATCGAAGCCGCCCTGCTCGAAATCAAGCGAACCGAAGACGCCATTCATGACGCGGAGAAGGCGCTCCTCTCCCTCGACCACGAGAAGACGGCGCTCGACGACGAGTTGGTCCGCGCCGACCGCAAACTCCAGGTCATCGATGTCGAGCTCAAGCAGGCGGATGGGGAGCGGGCCGCGGGCGAGATCCGAATCGGGGAAATCGACAAGGAGCTGCAGGCCGCCGAAGACGAGCGGGTGCAGACCGCGACGTTGCTCTCGAATCTCGGCCAGTCGCTCGTGGCCGCGCGCAATCATTCCGAGGACAAGCAGGCGGTCTCGGCCGAGGCCCGGACCACCCTGGCCGGCCTGGTCGAGAAGGAGGCCGCGACCCAGAAGATGAAGGAGCGCTTCACCGCGGAGTATCAGGACCTCGAGAGCCGGATCGAGAACGCTCAGACGCGTTCCCGGGAACTGGAGGAGCGGGCCAAAGCACTCGAAGTCGAGCGGCAGGAAGCCCTGAAGTCTTTGGAAGAGACCCTCACCGAGCGCGGGCGCGTCACCGCCACGGTGGCCGGGGAAGAAGAGCGCCTGCGGGCCGCGCGCGGCGAGATCGACACCCGCGAAGAGGCGCTCAAGGCTCATCGCAAGGAGCGCGACGGCATCAAGGATGCGCTCAACGAGATCGAGGTGAGCCGGGCGCGGGCCGCCTCCGACCTCGATCACCTCGGTCGCGAGGCTCACGCCGCCATCGGCCAGACCGCGGCTGAGGCCGCGCAGACCCTGACCGAGGAAGACCACGGGAGGGACCTAGAGACCGTCCGCCAGGAGCTCGCCGAGGTCAAGGAGAAGATCGACCGCATCGGCCCGGTGAACCCTCTCGCGGTTCAGGAGGCGCAGGAAAACGAAGAGCGTTTCGTCTTCATGACCTCGCAGCGCCAGGACCTGCTCGATTCCATCCGGGAGCTCGAAGAAGCGATCCGCCAGATCGACACCGAGTCGCGCTCACGCTTCGAGGAAGCGTTCCACATCATCAACGCGAACTTCCAGGAGACGTTCAAGCAGCTCTTCGGCGGCGGTTCAGCCGGGCTCGCTCTGGTGGACAACGAAGACATCCTCGAGGCCGGCATCGACATCATGGCCATGCCTCCGGGCAAGAAGCTTCAGAACGTGCTGCTTCTTTCCGGCGGTGAGAAGGCCATGACCGCGATCGCTCTGCTCTTCGCGATCTTCAAGTACAAGCCCTCGCCCTTCTGCATCCTCGACGAGGTGGACGCCCCGCTCGACGACGCCAACATCGGCCGCTTC
>CAZYEA010000017.1:0-22408 GCA_964646485.1 uncultured Acidobacteriota bacterium | reverse complement strand
GGACACCATCCGCGGCAACACCCAGTTCATCATCATCACCCACTCGCGGAAGACCATGCAGATCGCCGACAACCTCTACGGCGTGACCATGGAAGAGCCCGGCGTGTCGAAGCTCGTGAGCGTGAAGTTCAACTAGCCTTTCGGCTGGGGCAGGACCCGCAGGTAGGGCTTCACGGTCTTCCAGCCCTTCGGAAAGAGCTGCTTCGCATCCTCGTCGCTCACCGAGGCGCCGATGATGACGTCCTCCCCGTCCTTCCAGTTGGCGGGGGTCGCCACCTTGAACTTCGAAGTGAGTTGAAGGGAGTCGATCACCCTCAGGATCTCGTCGAAGTTGCGGCCGGTGGAGGCGGGATAGGTGATGGTGAGCTTCACCTTCTTGTCCGGGCCGATCACGAACACCGAGCGCACGGTGAGCGTGTCGTTCGCGTTCGGATGGATCATGTCGTAGAGGTTGCTCACGTTGCGGTCGGGATCGCCGATCATGGGGAAGTTCACGGGCGTGCCCTGGGTCTCCGCGATGTCGTGTTCCCACTTGGTGTGGGACTCGACGGGATCGACGGACAGGCCGATCACTTTCACATTGCGCTTGTCGAACTCGGGCTTGATGGCGGCCACGTAGCCCAGCTCGGTGGTGCACACCGGGGTGAAGTCCTTGGGGTGAGAAAAGAGAACACCCCAGGAGTCGCCCAGCCACTTATGGAAGCTGATGCGGCCCAGAGTGGTCTCGGCGATGAAGTCGGGGGCGGTGTCGCCCAGTCGAATGGCCATGTCGGTGTCTCCTCAGGTTGAAGGATAGTCGGGCGTGTCCGCCTCGAAGACCCCAGGGTCGAAGCAGGACCGGCCGCGGCGGCTCAGCAGCCCGCGCCGCCGATCGAGAGCACGACCCGCCCCGGTCGATCAGCCGGTTTGTAGGCAAAGCCGTGCGGTGTGCGCAGGGTTCGCATTCTTGAGGCGATCGCCTCCACCCTTTCGGAGGTGAGCACGTCGCCCGGTTTCACCCCGATCCGATCGAGGATGATCCCCCGCTCGAAGACCAGGACGCCCTCGAAGTCCACGCGGTCGATGATCGAGCCCACGGGAATGCGGGCCGCCGTGGGTTCGGGAGTGGAGGCGAATGAAGGGGCGACGAAGAGAAGGGCGGAAACGCCCAGAATCCCGGCCGCGCGCAGACTTGATCTCATTGAAAGGCTCCTTGGTGTGATCACTCATCCTATAAGGACCGCGTGAGATTCGCCGATCCCATCTCTCCATCGGAAGCCGGCGCCACGCGCCGCGGACTCCCGAATAAAGCCCTAGCGTCCGAGAGTCACCCGGGGCCAGAGGTAAGGCAAGGCCTGTTTGCCGCCCCACTCGAAGGCGGCCCACGCGAGCCCGGTCTCCGAGATGTTGGCGCCCACCCGCGCCTCCTTCTCATCGCCGTCGTAGAGCACCACATTGAGACCGATCTCGTCTCCAGCCACGGGCTGCTTCGGCATGGCCGACCATGGAATCGCGAACTCGATGTCATACCCGTCCGCGGTTCGCTTCGACGCGACCTGCATCCCGGGCGCCGTCTCTTCCATCAGGCCCTGCCGGGCATCGGCATCCCGGAATCCCCGCGCGCCGAAGCCCGCGGTGGTGCAGGGAAAGGCGGCCGCCTGCAGGGTGGTCGAGGTGTCGCGGCTTCCCCCCGAGGGGTCGACGGTGATGCCGACCGCGTCGGAGCGCAGCTGCGCCTTCACGTCATCGGGCGCGATGTTGCAGACCACCGTCTCGTCACGCACGTGCGCGCCCACGTAGAGGAACTTGAGGTCATAGCCGATGTAGAAATCGGCGGAGAGATCGGCGGCGTTCGTCGCCGGCCGGCGCCACCAGACATCACCCGGGCCGACCTCGCCGTGGGCGAGCGAGCGCATGTCCGAAAGATCGCCGTCGATCTTCGGCGCCATGGCGACGCGGGGAGCCACGAGCGAAGGCAGTACGTAGACCTCGGCCGCGTCCTCGCTGGTGGCCGGGCCGGTGGTGGCCTTCACGGTCACGGGCAGCCGGACCGAGTGTCGTCCTTCAGGCAGCGCCTCGCTCGTGACATCGACGTCGAGCGTCGCCTCGGTCGTGGCGCCGCCCGCGACGGTCCAGGGCGCCGATTTCGTCAGGCGGATTCCGTTCGGACTTTGCAGGGTCAGCTCGCCGCGCGCTGCGTCCGTGGACCGATTTGAAAGGTTGACCTTCACCCTGCCCGTGCGACCCACGACCAGGGGCAGACGGGTAGGCAGGGAGGGAATGACCCAGTCGGTTCTCGTCTCCTTCGCGAATCCGCGGTAACCCGCGATATCGAAGGTGGGCTGGAAGGCGACCTGCACCGGGGCCACCGGTCGCAGCCAGATCGGGTTGCGACCCGACACCGCCCGGCCTTTCCATTCTGCCTCGTACTCGGCTTCGATCCTGGCCTGAACCGCCACCGGAACACCCGGGGTCGGACGGAGAGTGAAGCGGACGGAGACTTCCCTCGTGGCCTCAATCGTATCGAAGGTGGTTGCGCCCGCCGGGGTCGCGGTCCAGCCCGCGGGAACACTCAGCCCCAGGCGCAGCCTGCTCATGGGAAGCCCGGTCTGATTCGCGAAACGAACCTCGACCGGGAGATCGGCTCCGAGGGCGGCGTCGGAGCTCGCGGGAACCGCCTCGAGACGGACTCCCCTGGGCGAGGTTCCCGCGGGGCGCAGCGCGCCGTCGAGCAGGTGCGTCTCCGGCTCGGAAACGGGAACGCGGGAGCGGACGAGCAGGAACACTTCCGGTCGCGGTTCCGCGGGCAGACGGGTGCCGCGGTCGAAGCCCTGGCTGCGGTAGCTCGAGGCCGCGATGGCCCGGATATCGGCGTACGTGCGGGCGGCGGCACGGGACATCTCGCCGGTCGGGATAGAGACAACCCCCGGGCCTTTCGGATCGTTCGGGTAGTAGTAGAGCTTGGCGGGCGAGAAAGGCTGAAGGAACTCTCGGGTGATCTGGTCGCCGCAGTAGGTGGGATCGCCCGCCTTTTCGTAGGCGATGGTGGCGGCGCGCGCCGCCATCTGGTGCTCACCGTGGGTGCCCGGGCCCGGCCACATGGTGAGGATCACCTCCGGCCGCTCCAGGCGCACCCGCCGGACCACGTCGCACAACCACGTGTCGCCCCAGTGCTTCTGGACTTCCTCGGCGGAGAGAGTGAAGTAGAAGTCCTGCAGGCCGATGAATTGCGGGGACGCCACTCCGACCATGGCGAGGGATCGTCGTTCCTCTTCCTGACGAATGAGGCCGAGCGAAGGGCCGCTCTCGCGTCCGATGGCGTTGCCTCCGCCCTCGCCGCCAGTGAGGGTGATGACCGTCCCCTTGAATCCCTCGTCGAGGAGATACCGCGCGAGAGTGGCGAGGACGCCGGTGTCGTCGTCGGGGTGAGCGCCGATGAACATCACATCGACATCCATCAGGTCGACGCCCGTACCGGTCCCGGATTGGGCCTGGACCGGGGCGAGTCGGGAGGCCCCCCAAACGAGCGCCATCGCCAACGCCAAACCCGACGAACGCCGCATACCTGGTCTCATGAGGGCATCTTAGTTTCCGGCTACATCCTGAATAGAATCGGCCCACCATCAACGCGCCCGCCGTTTCTGTCGCGTCTCCAAGGAGGCCACCTTGCGCTCATCCCTTCTCACCCTCATCGGAGGCCTTGTTCTCGTGACTTCCTCCTCGGCTCAGACCATTACCCCCGGCGATCGCCCCGCGGGCAACATCCGGGGCACCCGCTCGGCTCCGCAGGCGCGCCACGGGATGATCGCCACGTCCCAGTCGCTCGCCTCGGCGGCCGGCCTCAAGGTGCTGCAGGATGGGGGCAACGCCATCGACGCGGCCATCACCGCGGCCGCGGTGCTCGCGGTGACCGAACCCTCCATGAACGGCATCGGGGGGGACTACTTCGCGCTCGTCTACGACGCGAAGACGAAGAAGGTCTACGGCCTCGATTCGAGCGGGCGCTCGTCGCATCGCGCCACCCCGGAGGAGTTCGCGAAGCGGGGGCTCAAGGAGGTTCCGGGCAGCGGCCCGCTCTCCGTCGACGTCCCGGGTGTCGTCGAAGGCTGGCACCAGATGCTCGCGCGCTTCGGGACCTATCCCCTGAGCAAGGTGCTGCAGCCGGCGATCGGCCACGCGCGCGACGGCTTCGGTGTGCACGAAATCGTGGCCGGCGACTGGGAGGCGGCGGAGCGGAAGCTCGCGCGCGACCCCGCGGCGGCGAAGACCTTTCTGCCCGGCGGCCGCGCGCCCCGCCCCGGCGATATCTTCAAGAACGAGAATCTCGCGAAGAGCCTGGAGCTCATCGCGAAGGACGGCCGCGACGCCTTCTACAAGGGCGCCATCGCCCAGGCCATCGCCGCCGACATGAAAGCGCGCGACGGGCTCATCGACCTCGAGGACCTGGCCGCGCACAAGGCGGAATGGGTCGAACCCATCTCCACGAACTATCGCGGCTACGACGTCACCGAGATGCCCCCCTCGACTCAGGGCTTCGTGGCTCTCGAGATGCTAAACCTCATGGAGGGCTTCGACGTGAAGGCCATGGGACACAACAGCGCCGACTATCTCCATCTGGTGGCCGAAGCCAAGAAGATCGCCTTCGCCGACCGGGCCGCCTACCTTGCCGATCGCGGGTCGATGCCCCGAGGCGCCATCGAGATGCTCATCTCCAAGGACTACGCGGCGAAGCGCCGGCCCGAGATCAACATGCAGAAGGCGGCGAGCTATTCCCCGGGCGCTCTCCCCGGTGGAGGCCCCGCGCCCTCGGTGGACTTCGCGGGCCGTGATCTCGGCGACACCATCTACATGACGGCCGCCGACTCGCAGGGCAACGTGGTCTCGATGATCCAGTCCCTCTTCGATTCCTTCGGCGCGGGCATCGTGGCGGGCGACACCGGCATCACTCTCCACAACCGGGGCTCCGGCTTCGTTCTCACTCCCGGGCATCCCAACCAGATCGCACCTTCCAAGCGCCCGCTGCACACCCTCGTGCCCGCCATGATCCTCAAGGACGGACGGCCGTGGGTGTCGTTCGGAGTGATGGGCGGCGACAACCAGGGACAGGCCCACGCCCAGGTGGTGGCGAACCTCGTCGATTTCGGCATGAATGTCCGCGACGCCGGCGACGCCGCGCGGGTGCGGCATATGGGCGCGAACTTCGCGATGGAGAGCGGCATCGGCGCCGAGGTGCGCAAGGCTCTCGAGCTGCGCGGGCATCGAATCACCGACGGCCGGGGCGCCATGGGTGGATATCAAGCCATCATGATCGACCCGAAGACGGGCCTCCTGATGGGCGGCTCCGACCTGCGGAAGGACGGTCTCGCCATCGGCTGGTAAGTGCGGTTTGGGAACACGCTCTTTCGGGCGTCAAATATGAGGTGCGCAACCGACTAACCTGAGGGCGGCGGGGACGTCTCAAGCCGAAGGAGGCTCAAGATGTTCAACGACCTTCGTCAGGCCTTCCGCGGCCTTGCCGCCCGACCGGGCTTCACCACCCTCGCGACCCTCACCCTGGGCCTCGGGATCGGCGTCGGCGCCGCCGTGTTCAGCCTCCTGGACGCGCTCTACTTCCGGCCCCTTCCGATCCGAGATCCAGGCCGCCTGGTCAGGCTCACCCGTCCTTCGCCCAAGACGGTCTACGGCCTGCTGTCGTACCCGGAGTACCGCGACCTGACCGCGGAGACGGGCGCTTTCGCGGACGTGGTGGCGATCGGGGGACGCGGGGTCACCCTGAAAGAGAAGGGCGACACGCGCATGCTGCTCGTGAAATACGTGTCGCCGAATCTCTTCGACACGCTCGGGCTGCCGCTCGCGCAGGGCCGCGGCCTGCGCCCGGGCGACGAGCAAGGGGCGACGCCGCTCGTGGTCATTAACCACCAGGTCTGGCAGGAGCGGCTGGGCGGAGACCCGCGCGTCATCGGCCGCACGGTCCGGCTCAACGACGCGTATTTCACCGTCATCGGAGTCACGGCCAAGGGCTTCGTCGGGCTCGATCGCACCGTCCGCGACGATGTGTTCGTCCTCGCCGACCAGGCGCGCTTCGCCGTGGGCGGCATCGCGCGCGAGCTCACCGACCGTTCATCGCGCTGGTTCGAGGTCTACGCGCGTCTCGCTCCCGGCGCATCTTTGGACCAGGCGCGGGCGCGGATGGACGCGCTGTCCGCCCGCTGGGCGAAGGACGATCCCTCGCAGTACTCGGGCGCGGGTCTGCGGGTCGCGGAGTTCAACGATGAGTACCGTGGCGGCGTGCTTCAAGGCGCCGCCTTCCTCGGCCTGGTGCTCCTCGTCCTTCTGGTGGCCTGCGCCAATGCAGCCAACCTAACGCTCGCCCGCAACGAGGGCCGTCGTCGCGAACTCGCGGTTCGCCTGGCCCTGGGGGCAAGCAGCGGACGGCTCGTTCGCCAGCTGCTCGCGGAGAGCCTGTGGCTGTCCGCGGGCGGCCTGGTCCTTGGCCTCGTCATCGCCTCGGGCCTGATGAGCCTCCTTCCCACCCTGGTTCCGCCGGACTCCGACGCCTACGTGGTGGACGCGCGTTTCGACCTCCGCGTGCTCGGCTTCGTCGCCGTCCTCATAAGCGGCGTCACGGCCCTGCTCGCCGCGCTCCCGGCGTGGCGTCATGCCCGGCCCGACGTGGTATCCGACCTCAAGCCGGGAACCGCGGCTTCAAAGGTCCGTGGGTTTGGCCCGCGCGAGTGGATCGTGGTGGCGCAGATGGCGGCGGCGGTGGTGGTGCTGATCGCGGCCGGACTCTTCTCGAGGAGCCTCGCCCAAAGCGCCCGGATCGAGGCCGGCTTCGATCCCTCGCGCACGGTGGCGACCTTCTATGTGGTCCCTGCCCTCCGCGGCTACGACGAGGCGGCGAGCGGTCGCTTCTTCGCGGACGCGCGCGAGCGCGCTCTCGCCCTGCCCGGGGTGGTGCGCGCGAGCTACGCCATTCGCCTTCCCGCTCAGGCGAACGAAGCAGGGTGGGCCACCGACTTCTTCGTTCCGGGCGTCACCCCGAAGCCCGGCGAGGACGCCTTCTCGATCCGTTACGACATCGTCGGACCCGATTATTTCGAGACCCTGGGCGCTCGCATAATCAAGGGGCGCGGTGTGCTCGACGTCGACTCCGCGGCCGGCACGCCGGTGGCCGTCGTCAATCGCACGTTCGCGGAGCGCATGTGGCCCGGAGAGAATCCCCTGGGCAAGCGCATCGTCATGGGACGCGCGCCGCGGATCGAGCGCGAAGTGGTCGGTGTCGCCGAGAACGGACGCATCGCCGATCTGGCCGAGCCTCCTGAGCCCTACGTCTTCGTTCCCTTCGCGCAGATGCCTCAGGGCTTTGCCCTTCTCCTGCTGGAGACGACCGGCCGGCCCGAGGCGATTTTCGAACCCATGCGCCGACGAATCGCCGCAATGGACGCCGAGATGGCGGTGCTGGAGACAAGCACGCTGCGAAACCATCGGGACAGCATCCTCTTCGAGCAGAGTCGCGACGCGCGGATCGGCGCGGGGGTCTCCGTGCTCGGCCTCCTGCTCGGGATGGTCGGCCTGTACGGCGTCATCTCCTTGATCACACTTTCGCGAACCAGGGAGCTCGGCGTACGCATGGCCCTGGGAGCGAGACGGATCGACGTGCTCCGTCTAGTGCTGGGACGCGGCGTGCGGCTCGCGACCGCCGGCACGCTCCTCGGGCTCGGGGCCGGGCTTGCCTTTGCGCGCGTTCTGCAAAGCCGCCTGCACGGTCTCTCCGCGACCGACGCCGTCTCTTTCGCGGGAGGCGCGTTCCTTTTGCTGCTTTCGGCCATCGCCGCGAGTGCGGTCCCCGCGATTCGAGCTTCGCGCATCGACCCGATGGCGGCGATTCGCGAGGAATAGGCCCGCGGGGGCCCTGGACCCGGCTACTTCGACAGCGACGTCACCGCTTCGAGCACCTTCGCGGCGTGGCCGTCGACCTTCACCTTCGGGAAGACCTTTCGAACCACGCCATCACCGTCGATGACGAAGGTCGATCGGATGATGCCCATGAACTTCCGGCCATACAGCGTCTTCTCGCCATAGGCCCCGAACTTCGTGGCCACCTGGTTGCCCGGGTCGGAGAGCAGAGGGAAGTTGAGCTTGTACTTCGTCTTGAACTTCCCGTGAGAGTCGAGGGAATCGCCACTCACCCCGAGCACCACCGCTCCGGCCTTCTTGATCGCGGCCTGGGAATCGCGAAACTCGCAGGCCTCGCGCGTGCAGCCCGGGGTGTCGTCTTTGGGATAGAAGTAGAGGACAACCGTCTTGCCCTTGAGATCCTTGAGGCTCACCTCGCCACCTTCCGAGGAGGCGAGGGTGAACGCGGGCGCTTTCTTTCCTGCTTCGATCATGGCCATGAGGCGTCGCTCCTTTGAAAGGTGCGTCAGTCTAAGGGCCGGAGCAGAGACGGACGAAGTCCTGGCGTCCCCGCAGGACGCCGGATGGCGGGCCCGCCATCCGGCGCTTCGTCACGATCACTACCGGGCGGCCGAGGCGTACTTCTTCGGATCGGCCTGGGCCTGCTTGGCGCAGTCGTCGCAGCAGACCGTGATCTCCTTGCCGCCCACCTTCACCTTGATCCCGCCATCCTTGATTTCCCAGTCGCACACCGGGCACTTGCTGGTCTTCATCGCGTCTTCCTTTCGGGCGCAAATGTCGCCTGTCCCCATGACCGGCTTCCATTCGCGATGGCAGGGATCCTAGGAAAGCCCGGGGGAATCAGACTTCCAGATTCTTGCGCATTTGACGGAGCGCGCGCGGCGAGCTTCGCCGGCGGACCTCCGAGGGCGTTTCCCCGAACTCTCGGCGGAACGCGTCCGCGAAGTGCGAGTGAGAAGAAAAGCCCAGATCGAGGGCGAGGGCGGTGAGATCGTCTTCCCCTTCGGCCAGGCGTTCGAGTGCGGCGCGCAGTCGCAACTGAGTGAGATAGCGATGAACGGGAACCCCCACCCGTTGCTGGAAGATCCGGGTGAAGTGGAAGGGCGAGGTGTGAACCGCTCTTGCGACGTCGTCCAAGGTGATGCGCTCGCTCATCGAGCTCGCGAGAAACTCCTTCGCCGCTTCCGCGCGTTCCGCGTGCTCCTCCGCGGTCACGGCCCGGCGGGCCTTGCGCGCCACCCCGGCCTGCTTGAAAGCCGCTTCCAGGATGTCGGCGCCGAGCTGAAGGGCGGTGACGTCCGCCCAAAGGTGTTCGAGGGGCTGAACCTCCTGGGCGGCGAGTCGCTGAACCAGTTCGCGGTGCCGCCAGAACGCCGCGGCGTCGCACGGACCGGTCAGGAAAGGAAACGGCCCGCCGGAGCGCTCATCGACCGAGGGGTCGAGTTCGCGAATGATGTCGCGCAGGACCCGGGGGGCGATGGTGAAGACGGTGCCCCGGTCCCCGCAGTCGGCCGGGTGAGAGACGCGCGCGGTCGACCCCTTGGAGAAGAAGATCGCGTGATTGACGTCGGCGGTCACCGACCGTCGTCCGAAGTGCCGGCAGAAGACACCGTGCCTCATGAGCACGATGGTGTCGGCGGTGTACTGCTCCTCCTCCCCCGGCCCCCCCGGCTCGGAGCGGCAGACGTAGTCCTGCACACGAACGAGAGGACTCTCGTAAAGAGTGGTGAAGGTGAGGGGCAGCGCGGCGCTCGGCAAGGCGGTGAGGCGGGGCCTATCTCGGAGGCGGGGTGCGGCGTTCCGTCCCCGGCGCTCTCGAGGGAATGACGCGCGAGGCCTTCAGATACACCACGCCGTTCACGACCTCGGGCTTTCCCTCCACCTCGAGCCAGGTCTTGCTGTCTCCCTTGTATTCGAGGTCCAGCTTCCAGCCGTCGCCTTTGGGGGCCTTGCCCATCACCCAGACCGCGGTATCGCCGTCCTTCAACACCCAGTCGTCCTTGCCGCGCGCACTGCTTGGAGGAAGGTCGCCGAACAGATTCCGGCCGCGGAACTGGCCGAGGATTTTGGTGGTCTTGCCGATGTACGCGGAAGGCTCGTCGAGAATCTGGCGCGAAATTCCGCTCCCGGTCTCGTCCTTCTTGAATCCGTCCGAAGACGCGCGGTCGCGAAAGGCGAGAACGGTGATCGAGGCCTTGGGCAGCTCGATCGCCGGCGCGGGCATGGGCGGGAGGATCGGATCTTCCACGAGGTCGAGATCGGTGGGTGGGCGGCCGACGAACTGCTTGGGGCGCAGCATGCGGACGATGCCTCGAACCTCAGTCCTCTTTCCCGCGAGCGCTCCAAGGGCGCTCGTATCGACCTCGCTCCCGGGGATGAGAAGAAAGCTGGCGCCTCCTTGTCGCAAGGCCCAGAACTGGGTGCCGGGCACCCGGTCGATCTCGCCCTCGGTGAGCACATGCGCGCGCTGGTACGACTCCGGCATGGAATAGATCGCATCGAATTCGATCACCCGGGGCGGGCCGTACTGCGCCTCGCTCGTCCCGATCCCCTGACCCTGGGAGCCCCCCGACCAGGGAGGCGTGCTCGTCACTTGCGCCCGACCCGGAGGAGACAAAGCCAGGAGCATGCAAAGGAAGACCGTCCGCCTCATGTTTCGATGTTAAGCCTCGATTCCAAAGAGGCTCAACCGCAAGCACCCTCGCTCAGGACAGCATCGCGTCGATGTGGCGGGCGATGGCGAGGCAGGACGTCAATCCCGGCGACTCGATGCCGACGAGGTTGACGAGACCCGGGAGCCCGCGGTCGCTCTCGTCGCGGATGACGAAATCGCGCGGGGGGTCGGAGGGGCCCTGGACTTTCGGCCTTATCCCGCTGATGTCGGGAGAAAGGTCGTCGTCGCGGAGGCTCGGGACCAGGCGCCTCACTCCCTGCGCGAAGGCCGGGCGCTTCGCGGGATCCACGCGATAGTCCTGGTCGCGCTCT
Source organism: uncultured Acidobacteriota bacterium (assembly GCA_964646485.1). Classification (GTDB taxonomy): domain Bacteria; phylum Acidobacteriota; class Vicinamibacteria; order Fen-336; family JAGNNV01; genus JAGNNV01. The sequence goes on along the minus strand of CAZYEA010000017.1, from coordinate 11,524 downwards.
TTGAGGAACTCGGCGTCCGGGCCGAAGCGCACGCGGCCCGCGACATCGATCAGGGCGTGCACCCCCAGGCTGACCGTGGTCGGCACCGGATAGACGAGGCGGCTCAACACGCCTGACTTCGCGGGAGCTACCGCGAAGTAGCTCCCCTTGCAGTAGTGCTGGCGATAGCCCGCGGCGTCGAGGTCGATCCCGCAGAGGCCGGCCACGGTGTCGCTATCGAGGCCGGCGGCGTTGATGACGCGCTCGCTGGTGAAGGTCTCGACCCCGCCAGGAGTGCGAATCGAAATCCGGAACCCCCCGGACACTTTCTCGAGCCCCACCACCTCGGCGCTCGACTGGAAGGTGGCGCCCTTCGACCGCGCGTCGTGCAGGAGCGCATCCATCAGGCCGTGAGCGCTGACCACGCCGGTGTTGGGAGAAAAGAGGGCCGCGACCGCGGGAACATTGGGTTCGAGTTCGCGCGACCGCTCGCCCGTGATCATCTCGAGAGCGACGCCATTCTCCCGGCCGGTGGCGAGGATGCGCTCGAGATGCGCTATCTCTTCGGTGACCATAGCCACGATGATCTTGGTGAGCCTCCGGTGAGGGACGTTGCGCCTGCCGCAGTATTCATAGAGAAGGGGGTTCCCCTCCACGCACAGGCGGGCCTTGAGCGACCCCGGGGTGTAGTACATGCCGGCGTGAATGACCTCGCTGTTGCGGCTCGAAGTCTCCATTCCGTGATGCTCTCGGCGCTCGAGGAGGATGAGATCGGGAAAACGCTCCGCGAGCCGCGCGGCGATCGCGAGTCCGACGACCCCCGCGCCGACGACGGTAAGGGTGGTATCACTCATCGCGGAGCCATTCAGGGGATGACCGGAGTCTTTGGGGGGAGGCGTCTCCCCTTTTCCGCGAGCACGTTGCGCAGCAGATCCGGCCGGTCGGAGATGAGACCGTCGATCCCCATGTCGATGAGACGGGCCATGTCCGCGGGGTCGTTGGCGGTCCAGGGTATGACCCGCAGGCCCTGCGTGTGCGCTTCGGCGAGGGCTTCGGGCCTCAGGTCCGTGAAGTTGGGCGACCAGACCGCGGCGCCCGCGGCCAGAACGAGCTTCGGCACCGAACCACCGAAGGTGCTGGCCTCGAGGCCGCCGAGCCAGGGCGACGGGCCCGGCTGGTCCGCGCCGATATTGTCGTCCGCGCCCTGCTGGGTGGTCAGGCAGACGGTCTCGATCTCGGGCGCGATGCGCTTCACGACCTTGAGCGTGCTCCAGTCGAAGGACTGGACGGTCGAGCGCTGCTCCATTCCGGCCGCACGGATCTGCTCGACCACCGCGGTCGCGAAGGCTTCCGCCTGCGGTGTAGCCGCGGGGGTCCGCGGATCGAGCTTGGTCTCGATGTTGAACCGGACCGTGGTGTTGCCGCTCTTCTTCACCAGCGCGAAAAGGTCGGCGAGCCGGGGGACGCGCGCGCCATCGACCGCGACCTGCTCCTTGAAGCGCATTCCGTAGGCACTGGACGGAAGCAGCCTTCCCACGTCGTACTTCTGGAGTTCGGCGAAGGTCATCGAGAAGATGGCGGGCCCGGTCCGCTCGAGCCACTGCCCGGAGAACGCGTCGCGCGTGATGTCCGGGTTCAACTCGGAATCGTGGCTGATCACCACCACTCCATCCTTCGTCACCGCGGTGTCGAGCTCCAGAGTGGTGACGCCGATCGAGAGAGCGTGGGCGAAGGCGGCAAGGGTGTTCTCGGGCCTCAGGCCGCGCGCTCCCCGGTGTCCCTGCAAGTCGAATTCCACTTCCGCGGCCAAAGCCCCTGCGGCACGCCGGACCTTCGAGTTCACGGCCGGACTTTACGCAAATCCACTCGGGCCCGGGCCTTTAGGGGCAGTGTGGGTATCCTTGCCCTGAATGGTCACCACTCACAAGATCGTTTGCCCGCACGATTGCCCGGACACCTGCGTCGCCACCGTGGACGTGGAGAACGGCCGCGCGGTCAGGATCGGCGGCGATCCGGATCATCCCTTCACCAATGGGTTCCTGTGCGCCAAGGTGAATCAGTACCTCGACCGGGTCTATTCGCCCGACCGGATCCTCCATCCCTTGAAGCGCGTGGGAAAGAAGGGCGAGGGGAAGTTCGAGCGGATCTCGTGGGAGGTAGCCCTCGAGACCATCGCCTCCAATTTCAAGCGGCTCAGCGCGGCTCACGGATCGCAATCGATCCTGCCTTATTCGTACGCCGGGAACATGGGCCTCATCCACTACGGCAGCCTCGATCGGCGTTTCTTCGGGGCCATCGGGGCCTCGCTGCTCGATCGCACCATCTGCTCCACCGCCGGCTTCGAGGGTTACAAGACGGTGATGGGAGCCACCATCGGCTTCGATCCCGAGAAAGTCGGGAACGCAAGACTCGTCATCGCCTGGGGCGCCAACATCATCTCGTCGAACGTCCACTTCTGGCCCTTCGTGGAAGAGGCGCGGAAGAAGGGGGGCCGCCTGATCGTCATCGATCCTTATCGGTCGAAGACGGCGGAGAAGGCGGACTGGCACATCGCTCCGCTTCCGGGCACGGACGGAGCTCTGGCCCTCGCGATGATGCACGTGCTCTTCCGCGACGCCCTGATCGATCACGACTACGTGGCGAAGTTCACGCTCGGGGTCGAGGGCCTCAAGGCGCGTGCGCAGGAATGGCCGCCCGCCCGGGCGGCGGCAGAGACCGGCCTGAGTGTCGAGACGATCGAGAAGGTGGCGCGCGAATACGGGACCACAAGGCCGTCCGCCATCCGCGTCAATTACGGCCTCAACCGGGCCGCGGGCGGCGGCAACGCCGTCCGGCTCATCACCTGCCTTCCCGCCCTGGTCGGAGACTGGCGACACGTGGGCGGCGGCATCCAGCTCTCCTCGTCGGGCACCTACCCACTGAACATGTCGCGGCTGACCCAGCCCGAACTCGCTCCCAAGGGGACGCGAACCATCAACATGACTTCGCTGGGCGAAGCCCTCGACCCCTCTTTCGATCCGCCGGTGAAGGCGCTTTACGTCTACAACTCCAACCCCGGCGCGGTGGCGCCGGATCAGAACGCGGTCCTTCGAGGTCTGGCGCGCGAAGACCTCTTCGTGGTGGTGCACGATCTCTTCCGCACCGACACCGTCGACTGGGCGGACATTGTTCTGCCCGCCACCACCGTCCTCGAGCACACCGACATCATGAGGTCTTATGGCCACCTCTACCTCTCGATAAATCGGCCGGCCATCGAACCCCTCGGCGAGTGTCGCTCCAACACCGCGGTGTTCCGCGAGCTCGCGGCCAGGATGGGCCTTACCGACCCCCGCTTTTTCGAAGGCGACGACGCGCTCATGGAGCAGGCCTTGAACTGGTCCCACCCGCGTCTTTCGGGGATCTCCATGGAACGGCTGAATCGCGAGACCTCGGTCCGCCTCAACGTGCCCGCCCAGTGGGCGCCTTTCGCGGAAGGCAATTTCCCAACGCCTTCGGGGAAGTGCGAGTTCTACTCGGAGTCGGAAAAGGCCCAGGGCCGCGATCCCCTTCCGCAATACGTGCCGCCGCGGGAAGGTCCGCTCAGCAATCCGTCGCTCGCGAAGACCTACCCCCTGGCCTTCATTTCTCCGCCCGCGCATCACTTCCTGAACTCGACCTTCTCGGCCCAGCCCATCTTCGTGCGTCGCGAGGGCGGAGAGCCGGCGCTCACCATTAACCCCGAGGATGCGAAGGCCCGGGGCATCCTGGAAGGCCAGATGGTTCGCACCTTCAATGCCCGCGGCGAGTTCCTCGCCCGCGCCCACGTCTCCGACGCCGCGCGGCCCGGCGTGGTCGTTGGTCTGTCGGTCTGGTGGGCAAAGCTGTGCCCAGGCGGACGCAACGCCAACGCGGTGACCGGGCAGGCCCTCACCGACCTCGGTGCGGGGGCCACGTTCTACGACGTGCTCGTCGAGGTGTCGCGAGCGTCCTGAACGATGAGAGGGCGAACGACGGTGAAAGCGAAACTCAACCATTGATCCGCCTCCTCTATGCGGCGTCCGAGCACGATGCCGACATCCTCTACCCCACCGGCTTCTTCGCCCCCGACCCCTTCCTCTGCCTGATCGCGGGATCGCGCACGATCCTGGTCATGAGCGACCTTGAAATGGACCGCGCGAAGCGGGAATCTTTGGCCACCGAAGTCTGGTCGTGGACGAGGATGGCCAAGCGCATCGGCGTCGGAGCGCCTCCCCCGCGGGCGGAGCATGTGATCGCCGCATGCCTCAAGCGGCTCGGCGCAAGGAGCGCCGAGGTTCCAGGCTCCTTCCCGCTCGGTCTGGCCAGAAAGCTCGAAGGGCTCAACATCCGCGTGCGCGTGGCCCCCGAGCCCTTCTGGCCCGGGCGCGAAATCAAATCGCGCGAAGAAGTGAGGAAGATCGAAAGTTCTCTGCGGGCCGCCGAAGCCGGCCTCGAGGCCGGGATCGAAGTGCTCCGGTCCACCACCATCGGTCGAGACGGATGGCTCCGCCTGGGCAGGGCCAGGTTCACGTCCGAGGACCTGCGCGGTGTGGTCGACTCGACCATCCTCAAACTCGGCGGAATCCCGGTGAGGACGATTTGCGCGGGCGGCGACCAGGCGGTCGACCCCCACGAGATCGGACATGGGCCGCTGCGCGCGCACGCGCCCATCGTGATGGATATCTTCCCGCGCTCGCAATCGACCGGCTATTTCGGGGACCTGACCCGAACCGTGGTTCGGGGGCGGGCGAGCGAGAAGCTCAAAGAGGTGTACGCGCTCGTCGAAGAGGGGACGCGGCTCGGACATCGTTCCATCCGTGACGGCGCCGATGGCCGGAAGATCCACGATGAGATCCTGGCCCTGTTCGAGTCGCGGGGTTTCAAGACCGGCATGAAGAACGGGCGCATGCAGGGTTTCTTCCACGGCACCGGCCACGGCCTGGGCCTCGACATCCATGAAGCGCCGTCCATCTCGAAGCGTGGGACTCGACTTCGCGCGGGCCACGTGGTCACGGTCGAACCCGGTCTCTACTACCTCGGCATCGGCGGCGTGCGTATCGAGGACGTGGCTCTCGTGACCAGGTCCGGCTCGCGAAACCTGACCCGCGTGCCCAAGGTGCTCGAAATCTGACCGCTTAGCGCCCGGCGACCCAATAGCCGCGGCGGGTGTGGACATCCCCCTTCTTCCCGCGCAGCTTGAGTTCGATCTTGTGCCACCCGACGCGGGTGACATTCTCCGGGGTGTAGCGCAGGATGTACCGCTTCCCCATGGCCTCTGCGATCGCGCCAAAAGCGGCCTTGAGCCGGTCGAGCGACTCCGCCTGCCAGTAGCGCCCGCCCGTGGTCTCGGCGATCTGCCGGAGACCCCAGGGACCTTCGAACTCGAGTGCCGTGGGCGACTCGATGGGAACGCTCCTTATCCCGAACTCCGCGGTCTCGCCCGGCGTGGTGATTCCGAGCGGCTTCAAGCCAACCACGTGAATGACGGCGTTGGATCTCTCGGCCACCCTCTGAATCTGCTTCCAGTCGAGCCAGCTCGAATTGTCGACGCCGTCAGTGAAGAGGACCACCAGGGAGCGGCTCCTTGTGCTCGGGAGGGTGAGGGCCGCGTAGAGAGCGTCCATGATCGCGGTGCCTCCGCCGGGCTGCAACTGGGCGAGGGCACGGCTCAAGGACGCCTTTTCCGCGGTCGGGCTCACGATCCAGCGGACCTCGTCGGTGAAGGCAATGAGAGTGGCTTCATCCTCCGCGCGCAGGGAGCCAAGCAGCGCCTCGCTGGCCGCGCGCAGGGAGGCGAGCTTCTCGCCCTCCAGGCTGTTGCTGACATCGAAGGCCAGCACGGCCAGCAGAGGCTGGGTGTCGGCGGCCACGAGGGAGAGGCGCTGCGCCACCCCGTTGTCTCGAAGTTCGAAGTCGGTGGCGGCGAGTCCTTCCACCGGGCTTCCTCGCTGGGTCACGAAGGCGTCGACGTAGATGTTCTCCACTTCCACCGCGAAGACGGGCGTGGTGGGTTGGGGCGCGGCCTGGGCAAACACCTGCGCGGTCAGCGGCCCCGCGAGAAGGGCGGCGAGCAGAATCCGGTCGCGAATCATCGCGACGCCGATCGTCTCAACTCGGCCATGATCGCTTCCCCATCAGGGGTCTGCGGGAGGAGGTAGGGCATCCACGGATCGTAGTCATGGCGCTTTCGGACCGAGTCGATGCCGGCGCTCAGAAGGGAACGCGCGCCTTCCACGTCTCCCTGGATGAACCGCGCGTGCGACAAGGCCACCGCCGCGATCTCTGAGAGAGGCTGAAGGGCGAGGGCCACGCGATAGTGCTCCTCGGCGGCGGCAAAGTTCTCCTCGGCTTCGAGGATCCGGCCGAGGAAGAGGTGAGCGAGGTATTGGTCGGGAGCCTCCGCGTGCTTCGCGAGCACCGCTTCGAGGGCGGCGCGCGCCGGGACGGGACGGCCGAGGAGCCAGAGCACGCGGCCGAGTCGCAGTCTGGCCTCAACAATTTCTGGATCGACGGCAAGCGCATCTTCAAATGCCTGCCTGGCCTTTTCCTTGAGGTCGCGCAGGTCAAGGCTCAAGGCCTCGCGCTTGCGCAACGTGGCCGGAGTCAACCCCATCACCGGAGGGGCGGGGGCCATGGTGAAGAAAGCGCGGGCCTCCGCCGCGACACCGTCGGCGAGGAGAAGCGATGGGTCCTTTGGAAAGCGCTTCAGTCCCGAACGCGCCCAGCCCGCGGCTTCCCCGAAGCAGTGCGCCCACATGGCCCGCCGGGCCATGCCGAAGTAGGCGCGCTTGACGAAGGGACCGGCCGTTGGATCCACGAGAAGGAGGATCGCGGCCAGGTGTTCGACCGCCATCGCCTGGAGCCCCGATCCGCAATGCGGCACCTGCTCGCTCTTGGGCGGGTCGAGCTGCTGCTGCACCTCGCGATCCGCGTGCAGGAGCAGGGCCGCGCGAATCGGAAACCTCGAGAAGGCGAGCCTTGTGGGACATCCGGGGCACTTCCTGATGGAAACCACCGCGTCCGAGAGGTCGGAGACGTGGCGTCGCACCCGGTCCTCGGACCAGCCTCCGAGCTGCCATAAGGCCGCGTCTGTCTCACCCGAGGCGTAGAGCCGAACCGTCTCGACATAGTCGTCGGGCAGGGCGGCGATCGGCTGCGCCTGGACCTCGGGGAGGAGCGAGGGCAGCAGGCACCCCGTCGCCAGAACGAGGGCCCGGGCGAGGCCGCGGACGGGCGGAAGGAAGACCTGCGGCATGGATCTGAAGTCGACCTTCAGGGCACTCCTGATTCCTGAAGGGTCTGAAGGGTTGCCTTCACGAAGGTCTCGACTTCAGGCGGAGAGGAAGTGAAGTGCACCACGAAGGAGGCGCCTGGAGGAGGCTCCGCGTCCAGAACCTTGCCGTAGAGGTCTCCGGGAATCCACTGGCCGTTTCCCGAGCGCACGTGGAGCTTGATGTTGGTCAGGGGCGGAACTTTCAATTCGCTCTTCACCGCCGCCGACTTCACGGACAGGGCCACGAAGGAGCCCTTGAACTCTTCGTCGCCCACCGCCTTGCCATCGATCACGAAGAAGTCGATGGAGATCTCGTCCTTCAGCTTCAGCATCTCCGCGCTTCGGGTCTGCAGGTGGAGGTTGAAGGGTTCCCCCACCCCGCGCAGGTCGTAGGCGAGCATGGGCTCTTTGAGCCCTTTCGCCTTCACCGCCATCTGTCCGCCCACGATGATGCCGCCGCCCGCGGCCTTGTAGGTCGGATCGGAGATCAGGATCTGCCCGCCGATGGTGTAGGTCTCGATTCGGGAGGTCAGGTTGACCGCGGTGCCGACCACCCCATACTTGGCCCGCTGCTCGGAGCCGATGTTGCCCACGATCACTTCGCCGGTGTGGAGGGCGATCCCCATTTCGATCTCGGGTAGATCGTTCCGGCGGTTGTACTCGTTCACCGCATGCATGGCGAGCTGCATCTCCACGGCGCAGGCAATCGCGCGCTTCGCGTCATCCTGGCGGCCCACCGGAGCCCCGAAAATGGCGAGGATCGCGTCGCCGATGAACTCGTCGATGGTGCCCTTGTGCTTCTTGATGACCTCGGTCATGGCCGCGAGATAGTTGTTGATGATCCGGACCACCTGCTCGGGAGGCAGCCTCTCGGAAAGGGCCGAGAACCCCCGCAGGTCGGACATGAGGATGGTGACCGTGCGCTTGTCGCCGCCGAGGCGGGCGCCGCCCGGGGCCTCGAGGATCTGATCTACGACTTCGTCGGACAGATAGCGTCCGAAGGTGGCCTTGATGAGGTCGTTGCGTCGGGCCAGGCCGGCGGCGAGACGCTTCACCTGGTCCTGAGCGCGCTTGAGGGCGAGCTGGGACTGGACGCGGGCGAGACAGACCGGGAAGTCGATGGGCTTGGTGACGTAGTCGTTGGCGCCGAGCTTCAGCGCCTCGACGATGTCGTCGCTCTGGTCTTTCGCGGTGGCCATGATGATGGGCAGGTCGGCCCGGGACTTGGTTTGCCTCACCGCGCGCAGGACGTCGATGCCGGAGATACCGGGCATCATGATGTCGAGAAGGATGAGATCGAACGGCTCCTTGCCGAGCAGGTCGAGAGCCTGCTGACCGTCTTCCGCGATCTCCACCGCGTAGCCCTTGCCCTTGAGCCTTCGAGAGAGCATGTCGCGGTTCATCTCGTTGTCATCGACCACGAGCAGGCGGTCCACTCCCGGATCCGTATTGCCGGTGCCGGGCAGGGGAGGCAGGGGCTGCAGGCTTGGAGGCAGGGTCAGCGGATCGACGGACGTCGACTCGGCGGGCCGGGAAGGAGGAGGCGCCGCGGGTGCTGAGGGGGCGTCAGAGGATGGCAACGCGATCTTCCCCGGGCGCAGCTCCTTGTCGATCAGCTCGAGGAGGGTGCGGGCCGCCGTGCCGATCTTGCCGAGGTCGGCGAGCGCCTCCGCGTCGCCTTTCTCCTCGGCATCCTCGGCGAGCATCTCCGAGTAGCCGATGATCTGGTTGATCGGCGTCTTGAGATCGTGCCGGATCTGAGAAAGGGGATCCTTGTCCTTGGGATCGTTCGGCCCTGGAGCGGACATGAGTCGATGCAGCGCCCCTTTTCCCTTGGTCCCGACTCAGGCCTTTTCGGGCGGAGTGATGCCCTTGGCCTTGAGAAGCGCTTCCATCTTTCCGAGGAGACGGGGCAGTTCGACCGGCTTGGTGTCGAAGTCGTCGCATCCGGCGGACATCGCCCGCTCCCGGTCGGCGGCCATGGCATGCGCGGTGAGGGCGATGAGGGGCACGGCCTTCGAGGCATCGCTCGCCTTGATCTGCTTCGCCGCCTCCCATCCATCGACCACGGGCAGGCTCATGTCGAGGAGGATCAGGTCGGGCTTCTCGCTCACCGCCATGTCGACGCCCTGTTGACCGTCGATCGCCATGGCCACGGTGTAGCCGCGCTTGATGAGGCGCCGCGAGAGCATGTCGCGGTTCATTTCGTTGTCTTCGACGAGCAGGACCTTGACCATGCCTCTATTTCCCCGCTTTCAGCCGTTCCGCCGCGAACTTCTGAAGGGTGGTGCGCACACTCGGATGGGTCTTGCCGATGTTGTCGAGCGTCTTGCGCTCGAGGATGAGGGCCTCCACCGTGGTCTTGGCAGTGACGGTGGCGGTGCGAGGCTTGCCGGAGAGCACCGCGATCTCTCCGAAGAACGAGCCTTCGCCCATTTCCCGGACCTGCTTGTTCTTGCCGTCGGGCTGGCGCACGAAGGCTCGGACCACGCCGGAGGTGATGACGAAGAGGCTGGTGCCGGGATCGCCCTCGAGGATGAGGATTTCGCCCGGGCCATAGGTCGCAAGCTCGAGTCCCTGGATGACGGCCACGAGGTCGGCTTCCGAGAAGTCCGCGAAGAGCGGGCTCGAGACTCGCGGGGTGGACGCGCGGGCCGAGACCGCCCCGGGAGCTTCGGCAAGAACCGCCTCGATGGTGTCGAGGAGGTCGTCGAAGAGTCCCTTGTCCGTGTCGTTCATCGCCGCGATCATGGTCGCGGCCTCGGTCATGGGCACCACGGTCGGCGCCGCGGGCGCTCCGGCACCCGGGGCGGGGGCTTCGGGCTGGGGGGCAGGCGTCGACGCGATTTCCAGGAGCGTCTTCGGCGGAGGCATCACCAGATCCTCGACTTCCACCGCCTCTTCCTCCTTCGTCGGAGGCGGGGCGGAGCGCACGGCTTCCGGCGTCGAAGGGGGCGGAACCGCGAGGGCGGCGGGGGCCTGGAAGAGGAAGTCGGCGGGCTCGATGGAAGCCGGGCGCAAATCGAGCCCGATCTCCTCCATCTCGAACTGGTCGGAGCCGCGCACGATGCTTTCGATGCCCGAACTCACCGCCGGCTTGGGAGCCGACTTCTTGATGAGAGCGGCGAGGGCTTTCTGGACGTCCGAACGGCCGGGCTGGATGCGCTCGATCTTCTTGAGCACCGCGATGGCGCGCGGGGCCGAGCCCTCCGAACCGAACTCCTGGGCCAGCTTGAGCAGGATGGGAACCGCGTCCTTGCCGCGGCCCGCTTCGATGAGGACATCGGCGAGCTGCATCCGCGTGCGGGAGTCCTTGGGCGCGCTCTTGATCTCAGCCTGAAGCTGAACCACCGCCTTGTCCCACTTCTTGGCGGCAATGAGTTGCTGGAGGCTTTGACCCCCGGATAACCAGCTCAGCATTTATCGTCCCTTGAACCTGAGGCTTTGACTTGACGCGGCGGAAGCGGGTGAGCGGGCCCTAGCGGGTGAACCACTCGGCCTTGGCCCGGTCGGCCTCGATCAGGGCCTCGATGTGGGGCAGGATGTCCTTGCCCTGGACGAGGCTCTTCATCATCTCGGAGGCCTTGGTGAGGGCGGCCGTTTCCTCCACCTGGGTGGTGACGAGCTCGTCGCGCATGCGGTCGGTGTTGTTCCTCATGTGGATGAGGTAGTTGAAGGTCCAGGTGAAGTGATCCCAGGTCTTGATCTGCCGGCACTGGGCCGCGGTCTCGCCCATGGCCTGCACCTGCCCGCGCAGAAGGGCGGCCACTACGAGCTTCTCGCCGTGGGCGGCCATGACCAGGAGGTTGTTGCGGCAGACCTGCCCGATGAGGGAGAGGAGGATGAGGTGGCCGACATCGTGACGGCCGCTCTCGAAAGTCTGCTGGAAGAGCGAGGCCGAATACTCGGTCACCGCGGTGTCCTCGAGCGCCACCACCGCGGCCGACCGCAACTGGGCCTGCCCGTCGAGCATGAGGAGGGCGCTCTCGCCGAGGACCATCTTGGGAGCCACGATGCCCACGATCCCGCGGCCCGATCGGACGCCGAGCTTTCCCGTCTCGACGATCCCGATGTTGCGCGCGATGTTTGTGCTGTCAGCAGACGCGAATGGCAACTCGGTAAAGACCTTTGGATTGAGCATGCGCAGCCCATGCAACTTGCAAATTGGAAATCCGTCAGGTCCACACACGGCATCCATTGCTTGTGAGATGCGTGCCCACCATTTTGGATTGCCGACCACTGCGAACGAACCGCTGCTGCCGATGCACACTGTCT
>CAZYEA010000016.1:32237-34333 GCA_964646485.1 uncultured Acidobacteriota bacterium | reverse complement strand
GGTCCTCGATCTGCTGGAGGCGGTGCACTCCGGTGAAGTCGATCGACTCGATGCGGCGGAGATCGAGGATGAGGTAGCGGCAGATCGCGAGGTCGGCTTCGAGCTCGGTGAGGAGCTGATCGGTGGTGCCGAAGAAGAGATCGCCCTGAAGCTCGGCCACCACGATCTCGTGGCCTCGCTGCTTCAGGATCGACACTTCCGAGGGCAGGCGCTTGCGGCGCGACGAGACCTGATCGCCGTAGAGCTTCCGGTGGATGACCCGCCGCCGCATGTGCTCGCGGGTGAAGAGAAGGATGGAGAGGAACACTCCGGTGGCGGAGGCGGCGATCAAGTCCACGAAGACCGCGACCCCGATCACGCTCATGATCACGCCGAAGTCGACCACGGTGGAGCGCTGGCGGACGAGGCCGAGGCTCTTCCAGTCGAACATGCGCGTCGCCACCACGAGCAGGAGAGCGGAAAGAGCGGGGATCGGCGCCCAGGCGAGGACAGGGCCGAGGACGAGGTAGGCGACGAGGGCGAGGATGCCCGCGATGACGCCCGAGCGCGCGGTGGAAGCACCGCTCGCGAGGTTCATCAAGGTGGCTCCCGAGGTGCCCGCACCGGGGATGCCGCCGATGGCCGCCGACACCGTGTTGGCGAGCCCCTGCGCCCGGACCTCGCGATTCGACTGATGGCGGCTTCGGGTGAGGGCGTCGACGAGCACGCAGGTCTTGAGGGTGTCGATGGAGAGGAGAACCGAGAGAGTGAGAGCGGGACCGATGATGGCCACGAGGTCCTGGGCCTGAACGTGGGGAAGGGCGGTGGCGCGCACGATCAGCCCGCCCAAGAACGACGTGCCCTCGGAGAGGGGACCGATGAGGAGGGGATTCCCCCGCAACGCCATGAGGCTCTCGTCCCGCGCGGCCAGGCCGAAGTAGGCGGCGATCCCGCCGAGCAGGCCGATGATCGGCGCGGGCACGCTCTTGGTGAGCCTGGGTGCGGCCAGGGTGGCGGCGATGGTGGCGACGCCCACGATGATCGAGACCGGATTCCAGGAGGCGATGTGCGTCACTCCCATGCCCGCGCTCATCCCCTTGGGCAGGCCGAGGAAGGAGGGAAGCTGCTTGAGGAAAATGACGATGGCCACGCCCGAGAGGTAGCCCGTGACCACGGGATAGGGGATGTACTTGATCAGCGTGCCGCCGCCGAGGACGCCGTAGAGAATCTGCAGGGCTCCGGAGAAGAGTGCCGCGAGACTCAGCAGGACCAGGGTGGACGACGGATCACGGTGAGGGTCGCTCGACAGGGCGAGGGCGAGTGCTCCCATCACCGCCGCCGCCGGCGCGCAGGGAGCGGAGATGAGGCGCGGGGCGCCGCCGAGGGCGGCGGCGATCGTTCCCATGGCAAAGGCGCCGAGCAGCCCGGACAAGGCGCCGGCGCCTGAGTAGGCGGGGCCGAGGGGCGCCACGATGGCAACCCCGAACGCCAGGGAGGCGGGCAGGGCCACGAGCATGGCGGACAAGCCTCCCCAGAAGTCGTTCACCAGAGCCGAACGGGCTTCCGCCATCGAGCGCATCATGCTCCTGGGCCAACCCGGGAGCAAGATGCATATGCACTACGAGAAGGCCCGTCTCACTCCGATCGCGATCGCGGTGAAGACCGCGCCCAGGAATCCCGTGATCAGCGCGCCGAAAAAATCCATGGCCGAGCCACCGCCAATGCGCGCGTGGAGAGGGCTCTTCGGATCGTAGCGGACCTTCACTCTCTCGCCCTCTTCGAAGGCCTTCGGCCAGTTACCCGCGGCCATCTCCACTTTCTTCGTCGTCCCGTCCCCGACCTGGAACTCCACCACCGCGTGGTAGTAGTCCGAAGTGACGTCCCGCGAGGAACCGGACGGACGCGAGGTGTGCTTGCGCACGATGTTGTCCACCACCACGCCCTCGGTAGTGACCTCGGCGGCGACGGACTGGCGGGTGACCCAGAAGATCGCCGCCGAGGTCAGGAGAAGGACCAGGCCTACGCCGAGGAAGACGGTGCTCACGATCTTCACCACCTTGAACCCTTCGGCGCGGTGGGCCGCCGCCGCCTTCTCGTCAAGCGGAGTCCAGTCCTCG
>CAZYEA010000016.1:25752-32137 GCA_964646485.1 uncultured Acidobacteriota bacterium | reverse complement strand
CGTCTTCGTCCTCGGCCCGGTCGCCCGCTGCTTCCTCCGCTCCCTGGCTCCCGGCCTTTCTCGCCGCCCTCTCTTCGGCTTCCTTCTGGCCGCGCTTGTACTCCTCGACCTGCTCGCGCAGGCTCTTCTTGCGATTCGGATCGTCGGACATGGGCCGATCTTGTCAGATGTGGCGGACCGCCGTGTCGAGGCGGGCGTATCCTCGGCCGAGGCTTCTCCATGATCCTTCGATTCCTTCTCGCATCCTCTCTTGTGGTTGCCCAACCCGCACCGGCGCCCTCGCCTGCCTCGCCGCGCGCCCGCGACCTTGGGCTGAGCCCGCTCATCGGCGGCGTCCCCGGGGCTCTCGATGCGATCACTGACGTCGCGGGTGTCGAGGTCGGGCACACCACCCTGATTTCGGGTGAGGGCAGGCTGGTGCGGGGCCAGGGCCCGGTGCGGACCGGGGTCACGATCGTCCACCCGCGCGGCAAGAAGAGCGACGATGCGGTCTTCGGGGCCTGGTTCACGCTCAACGGCAACGGTGAGATGACGGGCACCACGTGGCTCCAGGAGAGCGGTTTCCTCGAGGGCCCCATCGGAATCACCAATACCCACAGCGTGGGGGTGGTGCGCGACGCGATCCTCGAATGGCAGGCGGGGAAGCCGGGTCTGCAGCCCTGGGGACTCCCGGTCGTAGCCGAGACCTACGACGGAACGCTCAACGACATCAACGGATTCCACGTCAAGCCGTCGCACACGTTCGCGGCGCTCGATGGCGCCTCGTCCGGGCCCGTGCCCGAAGGAAACGTGGGCGGCGGAACGGGCATGGTGTGTCACCAGTTCAAGGGCGGCATCGGCACGGCGTCGCGCGTTCTCGATGCCGCGCAAGGCGGATACACCGTGGGCGTGCTCGTGCAGTGCAACTACGGAGCGCGGCGCGACCTGCGCGTGGCCGGGGTTCCCGTAGGTCAGGAGATCCAGGACCTCCTGCCCTGCCGTACGACCGGAAGCGCCGCCGCCTCGCCGCAGCTGCCGCCCTGTGACGCGACCGCTGGTCCTGGCCCGGGCCGCGGAGCGGAGGACATGGGATCGATCATCGTGGTCGTGGCCACGGACGCCCCCCTGCTCCCTCATCAGCTGAAGCGAGTCGCGACCAGGGTCTCCCTCGGCGTCGGCCGCATGGGCGGCATCGGAGGCAACAGCTCGGGCGACATCTTCGTCGCCTTCTCGACCGCCAACCCGAAAGCCGCGAAGGCGAAGAGCGCCGAGGCGGTGACCATGCTGCCGAACGACCGGATCAACCCGATTTTTCAGGCGACCGTGCAGGCGACCGAGGAAGCGATCGTGAACGCTCTTCTCGCCGCGGAGACCATGACGGGCGCGGACGGGGCGCGGGTGTACGCGCTGCCCGAGGACCGCATGCCTGCGGCCCTTCGGAAATACGGCCGACTGCGCTGAGTCGGGAAAGGGGCCCGTCGAGGGAGGCTACTTCACGACCTCGACCCGCACCTTGCCGGTACCGGGGCCGATGAGGCCGATGGCGCGGGCCGCTCCGCGCGAGACGTCGATGAGTCGGCCCTTGTGGTTGGGGAAGAGGTCGTTGATCCTCACCACCACACTCTTCCCCGTGGAGAGCAGGGTGACGCGCACCTTCGTGTCACACGGGTACGTCCCGTGGGCCGCGGTCAGGGCGTCCTGATCGAAGCGGTCGCCGCAGGCCGTGCGCTTGCCGTTGTAACCGGGGCCGTACCAGGAAGCGGTGCCTTCGTCCGTGGCGCCGATGCGCGGGGCGGGACGGGTGGCCATGGGCATCTTCGGCTTCGAGCCCGGGCTCGTCCGGGGCTTCGGGTTGGACGCGCAGGCGGCGAGGCCGAAGGCCAGGAGGGCGAGAGCGACGCGCGCAGCCTGGGCCATGGAGTTACTCGATGACCCGTCTCACCAGGGGCCGCGGCGGAACGGGTTCGGCCGCGATTTCGAAGGCGCCTTCCAGCCGGGTGAGCGCCGCCTCGAGACGCGCCTGATCGTTGAAGTGCAAGGTGGCGAGCACATCGCCCTTCTCCACGGGATCACCCACCTTACGGCCGAGTTCTATGCCCACCGCGGAATCGACGGGATCCGTCACCGTGTTCCGGCCCGCGCCCAGGAGCATCGATGCTTCCCCCGCGGCGCGGCAGCCGATGCGTTGGAGGAAGCCCCCGCCTTTCGCGCGCAGCTCGTGGCGGCCGCTCGCGCGGGGGAGCCTCGAGGGATCGTCGCACACGCGCGGATCGCCGCCCTGCGCCTCGATGACGCGACGGAAGAGATCGAGCCCGGCGCCGGAAGCGAGGGCGCCGCGGATCTTCGTGCGCGCGGCTTCGAGATCCGGCTGCACCCTCGCGAGCACGAGCATCCAGGCGGCGAGCTCGACCGAAAGGTCGGTGAGGTCCTTCGGCCCCTGCCCGCGCAGGGTGCGTATCGATTCTTCGATCTCGAGCGCATTGCCGATCATGCGGCCGGTGGGCTCGTTCATGTCGGTGATGACCGCGGCCACCTTCTTGCCCATGCCCTTGCCGATCGCCACCATGCGCGTGGCCAGGGTGACCGCGTCCTCCTCGCGCTGCATGAAGGCGCCATCGCCGGTCTTCACGTCGAGGATCAGGGCGTCGATGCCCTCCGCGAGCTTCTTGCCCATGATCGAGGCCACGATCAGGGGGAGCACGGGCACGGTGGCGGTGACATCGCGAAGCGCGTAGAGCTTCTTGTCCGCGGGGGCGATCTCCGCAGTCTGGCCGATGAAGCAGAGCTTGTGAGTGCGGAGAGTGCTTCGAAACTCGTCGAGGCTCAGGCCGACCCGGAAGCCGGGAATCGATTCGAGCTTGTCGAGGGTGCCGCCCGAGTGGGCGAGCGCGCGGCCCGAGATCATGGGCACGGTGACTCCACAGGCGGCCGCGAGGGGAGCGAGGATAAGGCTCGTCTTGTCGCCCACGCCACCGGTGGAGTGCTTGTCGACCTTCGGCCCGGGGAGGTCGGAGAGGTCGAGGACCTGACCCGAATGCAGCATGGCCCGCGTGAGGTCCGTCGTCTCCTCGTCGGACATGCCCCGGAAGTTCACGGCCATGGCGAAGGCCGCCATCTGATAATCGGGAACCTCCCCGCGCGTGTAGCCCGCGATGAGGAAGTCGATCTCCGCCCGGCTCAGGGTGAGGCCGTCGCGCTTTCGCTCGAGAATTCCGGGCGCGCGCAGCTCGGGCGGGCCGGAACTCACTTGGCCTCGCCCTCGGGGGCTTCCTTCTTCTCGTTGATCCGGCCGAGGGTGGCCCACAGGTCGCGCTTCGGCCTGGGCGGGGGAGGAGGGAGAGGGGCCGGCATCTGCGGCATGTTCCTCAGGACCTGGTCCATCAGGCTCTGCTTCGTCTCCGCCTTCTTCGCCGGCCGCTTCGGGATCTTGCCGTGCTTGTAGTCGTGGGTGTTGAAGCACGTGCGACAGGTGGTCTTGGCGATCTCGCCGTTCACCACGCTCGCGATGTCATGCGAGAGCAGGAGGTGGCACGAGGTGCAGTAGTCGTCCTGGACTTCGCCTATTCGATACACAGTGGTCATGAGAATGTGGACGGGCTCCTTCTGGAAGCGGCAATTCGGGGAGGGCGTGATGTCACCCGTGCGGGGACCCTCCGGACCGTCTTTGGCTCGCGATAGCGCGGGGCAAGCCTTCAGGCTGTCTTGAGCCTAGCAAAGACCAGCGTCCAGGCAAGCCAAAGGGCCAACATCATTCCCGTGACCCCGTAGTTCGCGGGCTGGTACAGGCTCGATCCGGCAAGGTCGTTCCAGCGGGTGAGGCCGAAGTGGATGAACTGCGCGCCGACGCACACTGCGGTGAGACGCTGGAAAGGATTGCCGAGGGGAGCGGGGATCCTCGTGAGCAGGGCGCGGAAACCGGCCGCGCCCGCCGCGGCGATGGCGGGCCAGGCGTAGGCGAGGGGACGTTCCGTGTTGTTCGAGATGATGAGCGTCCCGTAGGTCGCGAGGGTCAGAAAGGTCAGGTCGAGGTTCTCGCCCACGCGCCGGGTGAAGGCCCGGAACTCGGCGAGGGCGAGGGGCACGAACACTCCCCAGGTGCCGATGGTGAGCACGTACCACTGGCTGTCAAACAGCCGGCGATACCGAAAGCCCATGCTGTCGACGATGCCCGACCACCAGTCATCGGGTGCGATGGGGGTGATGAGAGCGTGCAGGGTCAGGGAGACCACGAAGAAGGCCCCGCCGATGGCGGCCGTGCGCAGGACCGCCTGCCTGAGGTCGTGGCGCTTGAGGGTGTGGAAAAAGGCGAAGGGCAGGACGAGGACGAAACTCTCGCGCACGAAGCCGGCGAAGAAAGCGAGGAGGATGGCGAGCCGCCAGGGAGCGTCGAGCTGGATGGCGAGGATCGCGGCGGCCACCAGGGCGAGGCAGAGAGGGTCGGACATCCAATACTGGTACTCGAACCAGCGGACCGCCCCCTGGGTCAGGCCCATCAAGGCGACCGCGACCGCCGAGATTTCAGGAGAGAAGCCGCGCGCTCGCAGGAAGAGGAACGTGCACGCCAGGAAGGTGACGAGCGAGGCTTGGGTGATCGCATAGAAGGCCTCGTTCACGGACAGGCCCCAGGCCATGAGGCCCCGGGCGATTCGCGGCGTCGCCACTCGAAAGGCGTAAGGCGGATCCTCCGGCTCCTCGGGGTTCGTGGCCATGTGGATGTAGTGCTTGTGATCGGTCTCCATGACCGCGCGCACCCGGTGGATGAAGCCGAGCCTCGAGGCCACGTACCCGGCGTTGGCGAAGACGAGCAGGGTGGCGAGGGCTACCGCCATCCTCACGTCGCGACCGCTCGGTTTCATGGGGCGCCCGAAGGCTCTTGCTGGGTGGCGCAGTGAATGGTGCCGAGGCCCCACACGAAGTCCACGCAGTGAAGGCCCACCACCTCGCGGTCGGGGAAGCACTCCGCGATGATGCCGAGGGCCTGCCGGTCGCGCGCGTCGTTGAAGGTGGGCACGATCACCTGGTCGTTCGCGATGTAGAAGTTCGCGTAGCTCGCGGGCAGCCGCATGCCGTCGAACACGAGCGGCTGGGGCATGGGCAGGGGGATGACGTCGAGCTTCTCCGCGCGCAATCGTTCGAGGTTCTCGCGCAGGGGTGCGTAATTCAGATCCTTCTCGTTCTCTTCCTGAGCGAGCAGAACCCGACCCGGGCCCACGAAGCGGGCGAGATCGTCGATATGGCCGTGGGTGTCGTCGCCCGCGATGCCGCGGCCGAGCCAGATGACGCGGTTGACCCCGAGCGTCTCTTTCAGGACCTTTTCGGTACCCTCGCGACCGAGACCAGGGTTTCGGGCCTGGACATCGGAGAGCAGGCACTCCTCGGTGGCCAGGAGAAGGCCGGCGCCGTCCACGTCGATGGCGCCGCCCTCGAGTACGACCTCGCGATCGCCGATGAGGACGCGATGCTCCTCGACCGAGAGCGCCTTCGCCATACGACCGGCCACCGCGTCGTCGCGCCTGTGATTCGCGTACTTCGCCCAGCCGTTGAACTTCCAGTGGGTGGCGACGCGGTCGCCGCGTCCGTTGGTCACGAAGATCGCGCCGGAGTCGCGTGTCCACACGCGATCGGTGGGCACGCGGTGGAACTCCACGCGCCCCAGGTCCACGCCGACCTTGGTCAGCACGCGGCGCGCCCGCTTTTCCCGGGTTGCGTCGCCCACGAGGATGCGCACGCGCTCATGACGCGAGAGCAGGCGGACCAGCTCGCCGTACGCCCACGGGATCGGCGCGAAGCGTCCGGGCCAGTCCTTGAGCTCGTGAGGCCACGCGATCCAGGTGGCCGCGTGGGGCGCCCATTCCGCGGGCATCGAATAGCCGCGGCGGGCCAGGGACGCGGTCACGGCTTTTCGAGATGGCGCCTGGTGATGCCGTCGTACGCGTCGATGCGACGATCGCGCAGGAACGGCCAGTGCTGGCGCGCGGTCTCCATTTTCTCCGTGTCAATCTCGGCGGTGAGGACCTCCGCGCGATCGCGCGAGGCCTGGGCGAGGACGCGGCCGTAGGGGTCGGCGATGAAGGACGAACCGAAGAACTCGATGCCGGCTTTCTTGTCGCCCTCATGGCCGATGCGATTCACCGCGACCACGTAGATGCCGTTGGCGATGGCGTGGGAGCGCTGCATGGTCTGCCACGAAGCCACCTGGGTTTCGCCCCACTCTGCCTTCTCGCTCGGATGCCAGCCGATCGCGGTCGGATAGAAGAGGACATCCGCGCCCAGGAGGGCGGTGAGACGCGCGGCTTCCGGATACCACTGATCCCAGCACACGAGCGTCCCCATGCGGCCGAATTCCGTTTCGATGGCCTGGAAGCCGAGGTCGCCCGGGGTGAAGTAGAACTTCTCGTAGTAGAGC
>CAZYEA010000016.1:7223-25742 GCA_964646485.1 uncultured Acidobacteriota bacterium | reverse complement strand
TCGGGGATGTGCATCTTGCGATACGTCCCCGCGAGGCGTCCGTTCGTGTCCATCACCACCGCGGTGTTGTGGTACAGCCCCGGGGCGCGCCGCTCGAACACGGACCCCACGATCACGATCTTCAGCGACTTGGCGAGTGCGCCGAGGGCTTTCGTGGCCGGTCCCGGAATCGCCTCCGCCCGCTTGAACTGGGCGTGATCCTCGGTCTGGCAGAAGTAGAGGCCGCGATACAGCTCGGGAAGGCAGACGATCCGGGCCCCGCGCTTCGCCGCCTCGCGGATGCCCTTCTCGGCCGCGGCCTGGTTCTTCGCGACGTCGCTGGTGCATCGCATCTGCACCAAACCCACGATGGTCTTCATGGATTCGAGATTACTACGGGGTCGGGACCGCCCCGCCCGCGCCTCTGGCTATTCGGCCCGTAGCGCCACCAACGGATCAACGCGGGTGGCTCGCCTCGCCGGCACGTAGCAGGCGGCGAGCGCTACCGCCATCAGGGTCAGCGGGACGATGGAGAAGGTGGGCGGGTCGGCGGTGCTCGTCTGGAAGAGAAGCCCCGCCATCATCCGGGCCAGACCGAAAGCCGCCACCAGGCCCAACGCGATCCCGATGAAGGACATGCGCGCGCCGAAGCGAAGCACCATGCGCGAGATATCGTGCCGCTCAGCGCCGAGGGCCATGCGGATGCCGATCTCCTGGGTGCGCAGGGTGACCGCGTACGACATCACTCCGTAGATCCCGATGGCGGCCAGGAGCAGAGCCACGGCTGAGAACACGCTGATCAGCATCACCGCGAGCCGGCGAGGCGCCATCTGGGTGGCGACCACGTCGGTGAGGGTGCGCACCGCGAAGATGGGCAGGTCGGGATCGAGGCTTCTCACCGCCTCGCGTACTCCCGGCGTGAGGTTCGCGGGGTCGCCCGCGGTTTCCACCACGATGGTCGGGCTGTTCGCGGGCCGCTGATAGAAGGGCAGGTAGATCTCCACCCTTGAGGGCTGGTCCACCCCGTAGTTCTTGACATGGGCCACGATGCCCACCACCTGCATCCACGGCGGCTCCGGATCCTTGAGATTTCCGAACTTCACCCGCTTGCCGAGCGCGCTCTCGCCCGGCCAGAAAGTCCGGGCGAAGGTCTCATCGATCAGGCAGACGGGCGGGGTGTCGGCGCGGTCGGTGGCTTCGATGAGCCGGCCTTCGATGAGGCGCAGCCCCATGGTCTTGAAGTAGTCGGGAGTCACGCGCGTGACATCGGTGGAGGGACGCTGGCCGGGGGGCGGTTCGGGACGGCCCTCGACGTTGAAGGAGTTCTGGTTGCCGCCGAAGAGCGGGAAGGTCAGGGCGGCCGAGCGCACGCCGGGCGTCGCCTTCAGCTTCTCGATCAGCTGCTCGACCAGGGCGACCTTCGCCTCGGGCTTCGCGTAGCGGGAATCGGGCAGGGGGACGTTCACCGCCAGCACGCCGGCGGTGCGGACTCCGGCATCGGCCTCGATCACCCGGAAGAAACTGCGGAGCAGCAGCCCGGCGCCCACGAGCAGCACCAGGGCGAGCGAGATCTCGGCCACCACCAGGGTATTGCGGAGCCGATGCTGTCCTGGGGTCGCGGTCCCGCGCCCGTTCTCCTTGAGGGTCTCGTTCATGTCCGCGCGCGAGATCTTCCAGGCCGGAGCGAGGCCGAAGACGAGGCCGGTCACGAGGGCGACGATCGCGGTGAACGCGAGCACCGAACCATCGACCCCGATTTCATCGGCGCGCGGGACATTCGCGGGGAGGCTCGCCACCAGGCCCTTGACTCCCGCGTAGCCGAGGCCGACCCCGAAGAGTCCGCCGATCGAAGAGAGCAGAACGCTCTCGGTCAGCAGCTGCCGGATGAGGCGCCCGCGTCCCCCGCCCACCGCCATGCGCAGCGCCATCTCTTTCTGCCGGTCGGCCGCGCGGGAGAGGAGGAGATTCGCCACGTTGGCGCAGGCGATCATCAGAACCAGGACCACCGCGCCGAGCAGCAGATACAGGGCCGGCTTGAGGTCCCCGATGACCGCGTCGATCATGGGAGCCACGGTCATGCTCTGCCGCG
Source organism: uncultured Acidobacteriota bacterium (assembly GCA_964646485.1). Classification (GTDB taxonomy): domain Bacteria; phylum Acidobacteriota; class Vicinamibacteria; order Fen-336; family JAGNNV01; genus JAGNNV01. Next base: position 23,674 of record CAZYEA010000016.1, on the reverse strand, counting down.
CGTTCGACATCGGATGTTCCTCGGTGAGGCGCTTGGCCAGGGCCTTCACGTCATCGCGGGCCTGGGCGACACTCACGCCCTTCTTCATCCGCCCCACCACGTAGATGCCGGGGTGGTTGCCGCGCTGATTCTCGCCGCCGATCTTGTCCTCCAGAAAGAGGAGAGGCGCAAAGGCGTCCGCGGTCTTCCATGAGGTGTGGAACGAACCCGGCATCACTCCCACCACGGTGAAGGGTTCGCCGCTCAAGATCAGGGTTTTGCCGACCACCCCGGGGTCCCGCGCGAAACGCCGCTCCCAGAAGCCCTCGCCGAGCAGGATCACATGCGGCGCGCCCGGTTTGTCCTCCTCGGCGGTGAAGGCGCGTCCCACGATCGGCGTCTTCTGGAGGGTGTCGAACATTCCGGAGGTCACCTGCCGCACGCTGACCCGCTCGGCCTCGCCCCCGGAGCCGGTGAGGATGAGGCTCGTGCTGTTGGACCCGAACACCGAGTCGAAGACATGATTCTGGTCGCGCAGGTCCTTGAAGTTCGCCACCGAGAAGCTCATGTTCGGCACCTGCTCCGACCATTCGGTGAGGAACACCAGCCGATCGGGGTCGCCGTAGGGCAGCGGTTTCAGGAGCACGGCGTTCACCACACTGAACACCGCGGTGTTGGCGCCGATGCCGAGGGCCAGGGTCAGAACCGCGATGGCGGTGAAGCCCTTCGATTTCCGCAGCATGCGTACACCGTATTGAATGTCGCGCCAGATGTTTTCCATGCTCGGTCTCCTTGAGGCGGACGACTGCTTGCTTGATTGACGGCCGCCGCAGGGAAAGGTTCCCCAGGATTCCCGCCGACCTTGACCTTGGGGGGGCAAGAGGGTACCGTACTCGTTCAACCGGGAGCGCTTGATGAGACGACTGTCACTGGCCAGGGGCGCGCGAGCCGCGGCCGCCTTCGCAATCGTGTTCGGAACCGCGCCTGTCGCACTGGCTGATTCGATTCAGCGGCCCGGCCTCACCATGGGCATCCCCGAAGGCTTCGGGCGCACGCCCGGCTTCTACGTTGCCTCGATGGTGGATTTCGGAGTTCGCAGCACCGACCCGAGCCTCACCAAGCAGACCGTGGGCATCCCGCTGTTCTTCACCTGGTCGACGCCTTTGGATCTCGGCAAGGCCCACGTGTCGATCAAGGCCGCTCCGGTGGTGGCCGTGGCCCAGTACTCCCCGGGCCTGAGCACGACCCGGGCGTACAACCCATATGTGTCGGTATGGTTGTCGTGGTTCCTCGGAAACGGCCTGAACCTTTCGATCGGCGAGGGCGCGCACATCGGCCTGTCGAACGATCTCACCAAGCCGATCGGGCGTGACTTCACCGCCTTCCAGCAGAACCTCGCGGTCAGCTATCTGAAGAACAACTGGAACATCACCGGAAACGCCTTCTACACAAGCGGGCGCACGCGCGCCACCGGGAGCCAGCCCCGCACCCTCAATCTCGACCTCACCGCGATCAAGCGCGTCCGTCGCAAGGAATACGGCGCCATCGGCTACGGCGTGTGGGACCTCAACAGCCCACCGGTCGGCTACCTCGGCCGCGGGCAAAAACAAAGTGAGGTCGCGGTGGGTGCGCTTTGGGGGTACCTCGTGGGAAACCTCGTCTCCGTTCAAGGCCGGCTCACCACGAACGTCTACCAGAATAATTACGGCGGTCGCGATACCCGGCTCACGGTGATGGCGGTCTTCCCCTTGTGGACGCCTTCGGCGAAGAAGCCCCGAAACGCCCCATGAACGCTCGGTAAAACGCACGATGCCACGCCCCGAACCCTCGCCAAGCCGCATGACCACGACCATGGCCTTCAGAATCCGACTCCTCATCATCCTCTGCGTGGTCTCGATCCCGCTCGCCGCCGTCGGCCGGGTATTCGCGCAGGGCGGATCCTCAGAAACCGAGTTGCGAGCTCTCATCCGCGCCCACGGCCTCAAGGGCGACGCTGTGCTCAGTCGCGTGAACCCGATTCCCGCCATGGACGCGCCGCTGGTGGTGCTCGGCAAGGCCCTTTTCTTCACCAAGGCCCTGAGCGCGGATCATCAGGTGGCCTGCGTGAGCTGCCACCATCCCGCCTTCGGCTTCGGCGACAACCTGCCCCTGCCGGTTGGCGTCGACGCCGAATACCCGGATCGCCTGGGTCCGGGGCGTAAACGGAAGAAGACCGACCCGCACCAGACCCCCGCGTTCGGCAAGGGCGATCCGCCCATGCCGCGCAACTCGCCCACCCTGATCGGTCTCGCGTTCTGGGACCAGTCGATCACCTGGGACGGCACGGTGACCAGCGAAACCGGCACGCCGGGCATGAGCGGCGTCGACGGGCGGCTGGTAGCCCCCGTCGACACGCCCCCGGTTCGCGGCATGTTCACTCACCCCCTGTTGCCGCGCTATGACTACCTCACCTACGCGGAGAAATGGGACGAGGGGATGCCGATCAGTTCCGGACACGGACTCATGCCCACCGCGGTGAACGCGGCCATGCGCGGCCGCGCGTTTGGTGCGAAGACCGCGCCCACCATGTCCCTGCAGACCGACCTTGCCGTACGGAAAGCCCTCGCGGCCGCCATCGGCAACTACGGGGGCTCGCCGGAGCTTCCGGCCCTGCCCAGGAACGAGTGGCCGCCGCTGTTTCGCAAAGCCTTTGGCGATCCGAGCGGCCCGGTCGAGAAGCTGATCACCCCGAACAAGATCTCCCTCGCGATCGCCGCCTATGAGCGGACCATGACCTTCACCAACACCCCCTGGAAGGCCTATGTCCAGGGCAACGACGACGCCCTCAGCGCCTCCGCGAAACGCGGCGCGTTGCTCTTCTACAAGCCGGCGGCGGCGGGCGGGGCGAACTGCGCCTCCTGCCACTCGGGCGACTTCTTCACGGACGAGAAATACTGGGTGATCGCGGTGCCCCAGATCGGCCGGGGCAAGACCGACATCAACAACCGCAAGGACGGCATCGATGATTGGGGACGTGCCCACGTCACCGGACATCGCGACGATAAGTACGCCTACCGCACCCAGACCCTGCTGGGCGTCGAGGTCACCCCGCCCTACGGCCACAGCGGCGTGTTCGAGACCCTGAAGGAAGTTGTCCGGCATCACTTGAACCCGGAGCAATCGATCCGCCAGTTCGATTTCGCCAAGGTCTCGACCGAAGGCGGGCCCCTGCAACTGAACTTCTCCAAAGCCCACACGGAGAACGCCCTCAATAAGCTCAAGGAGCAGCGCGCTGCGGGCAAGAAGGGGGTGCTGACCGACGTGACCCTGACCGATGCGCAAGTCGACGACATCGTTGAGTTCCTCAAGGCGTTGACCGACCCCTGCCTCAAGGACCAGACCTGCCTGGCTCAGTGGATCCCCGGCCCGACCGATCCCGATCCGGATGGCCTGCGCCTGTGCGCGAAGGATCGCACGGGCAAAGAGCTGTGGGCGCCGTCCTGCCTGCCCTCGCAATACACGGACAAGGCCGCGGTCCGCGAGGAGTAACCCCGCCCCTGGGGCGGGGACCGGCCGCGCCGGGAGGCTTCCTTCCCCTCGACGTGATGACTGCGCCGCGGTTGGCGCCCTGCGGATAAGTCTCCTGCGATACATCCACTCACCCCGGATGAGGTAGGGTCGCGCCATGTTCCACCTTTGAGAAACCCCCCGACCCGAGGTACTCGGGCCATTTCAAGTCGGGTGAACCGTCTCCAGGTGCACCCGCATCTGGAGATCTATGTCATTCGATTCCGAAAAGCTCGAGTCCGTCGCGGCCATCGCCGCCCTCCACGCCGCCGAGGTTGATCGCGGCCTGTTTCCCACAAAGGCGCTCGACGCCGCGAGGTCCGCGGGGCTCCTTGGCCTGGTGAGCGCCGCCGAGGTCGGAGGCAAAGGCGAAGGTCTCGCCGAAGCCTCCATCGTGGTCGAGCGGCTGGCCCGGGAGTGCGCCTCCACCGCCATGGTCGTCTGTATGCACTACTGCGCGGCGGCCGTGATCGAGAAGCACGGCGCGACCGAAACCCGCAAGGCCATCGCCGCGGGCACGCATCTGTCGACCCTCGCCTTCTCCGAGGCGGGTTCGCGCAGTCACTTCTGGGCGCCCCTTGGGACCGCCCGCCGCGTCGGCAAAGACGTCCACCTCACCGCGAAGAAGAGCTGGATCACCTCCGCCCACCACGCGGACAGCTACGTCTGGTCGAGCAAGCCGCTCGAAGGCGCCGAGGCCAGCACCTTGTGGCTCGTCCCGCGCACCACCGCGGGCCTTCAGCTCGCCGAGGCCCAGTTCGAGGGACTCGGGCTGCGCGGCAATGACTCCGTCCCGGCCTCCGCCGAGGACGCGCGCATCCCGGCCTCCGCCATGCTCGGCGAGGACGGCGCCGGGTTCGGAATCATGATGGGCGTGGTTCTGCCCTGGTTCAACGTGCTCATCGCTTCGGTGTCCGCGGGATTGATGGAGGCCGCGACCGCGCGCACCGCCGCCCACTCGAGCGCCATCCGGTTCCAGGAAACCGGAACCTCGATGGCGGAACTGCCGACCATCCGGGCCTTCATCGCGCGGATGCGCATCAGCACCGATCAGACCAAGGCCTTGATTGGAGACACCCTGGCCGCGATGGGAGCGAACCGCCCCGACACCATGCTGCGCGTGCTGGAGAGCAAGGCCGCGGCGGGGGAGGCCGCGGCCCAGGTGACCGATCTGGCCATGCGGGTGTGCGGCGGCGCCGCCTTCCGCAAGGACGTCGGGGTCGAGCGGGTCTTCCGCGACGCCCGGGCGGCGCTGGTCATGGGGCCCACCACCGACGTTCTCTATGACTTCATCGGCAAGGCCGTCTGCGGCCTGCCCCTGTTCTAGCCCATGGCTGACCCGGAGCTCATCCTCGGCGCGGTCGCATACGACGCGAAGGTCGTCCCCATCTGGGATGGCTTCAAGGCGCACTTCGCGGCGAAGGGCCTTCCCTTCGACTTCGTTCTCTTCTCGAACTACGAGCGTCAGGTCGAGGCGCACCTCAAGGGCGAGATCGACGTCGCCTGGAACTCGCCCCTGGCCTGGCTTCAGACCGAGCGCGCGGCCAGGCGGCGTGGTCGCACCGCGGAGGCGATCGCCATGCGCGACACAGACCGCGATCTGACCAGCCTGGTGCTCGTCCGTGCGGATGGACCTTTGCGCACCGCACAGGACCTGCGCGGTAAACGGATCGGCGTGGGGGCCGGCGACTCGCCCCAGGCGACACTCATCCCGCTGTTGGCCCTGGCCGAGGAGGGCGTGGAGGGCGTCGTGGTCCGACACGACGTCCTGCTCGGCAAGCACGGGGATCACATCGGCGGCGAGCGCGACGCGGTCCTTGCCCTGCTCGCGGGCACGGTAGACGCCGCCTGCGTGATCGACGGCAATCGCCTGGCCTTCACGCGCGAGGGCCTGATCGGCCCGTCCACCCTGCGGGTGGTGCTTCAGACCGCACCCTACGACCACTGCAACTTCACCATCCTCGACGGCGCCCCGCCATCGATTGCGACGTTTCGAGAGTTACTCCTTGACATGTCCTACGAGGACCCGAAGGTGCGGCCGCTCCTCGACCTCGAGGGACTTACCGCCTGGAAACCCGGCCGGACCACGGGCTACGCGCTGCTCGAGCGGGCGGTCGACCGCTTCGGCACGCTCGAGCCCTGGCTTTCGCGGGTCCCTTGAGCACGATCGTCGACCTCGGCGACCTCGGCCTCGACGAAGGAGCGCACCTCCTGGTGAAGCGGGCGCTTCTCGCCGAGGACCGGGTGACGGTGCGCGGCACGGCGGCGACCCTGCCCGTCGATCTGCCCGCCTGGGCTCGCGCGCTTGGACACTCGGTGGAGCGAGCACCCGATGGCTTCGTGCTGCGGCGCGGGCCGGATCGCTGGCGCGGGGCCGAGCGGGCAGGCACGGTCACCGCCCCCGTCGCCCACGCGCCCGCGCATTGGGGCCTTGCCGCGCGCGGGGCGCTGGTCGAGCTCGGGGCGCCCGAGCTGGATCTTCCCCTCGCCCAGCGACGCGAGGTGTGGGCCGACGAGGCAGCCCGGCTGTACGCGCAGGCGGCTTCGGCCCAATGGGATCCGGCGACCGCCATCCCCTGGGATGCGCCCGCCGATCACCCCCCCGAGGTCGAGGACGCGATCGTCCAGGTGATGACCTACCTGATCGAGAACGAGACGGCGGCGCTGCTCGTCCCCACCCACTTCCTGGCCCGCCTGCATCCGCACTTTCGCGAGGTCATGCAGCTGCTCGCGATTCAGGCCGCGGACGAGGCGCGGCACATCGAGGTGTTCACGCGCAGGGCCACTCTGCGGCGCGAGCAGCTGGGGCTGTCGACGGCCGGGGGCCAGGCCTCGCTGGCCTCGCTCTTCGACGAGCCGGAGTTCGCCATCGCGAGCTTCCTCCTCTCCGTGCTCGGGGAGGGGAGCTTCCTCTCCTTGTTGTGGTTCCTGCGCGATCACGCGCCCGACCTGTGCACCCGGGAAGTGGCTCGACTGGCCGCCCAGGACGAGGCCCGGCACGTGGCCTTCGGACTGGCCCACCTTGGGCGCCATCTGGCCGAAGAGCCCGCGCTGCGCGAACGGCTCGCCGCGGCGATCGAACGCCGGCACTCCTCCCTGGCCCATACCGCAGGACTCAACGCCGAAGTGTTCGATGCGCTGATCCTCCTGGCCGCCGGGTCATGGGAGATCGAAGGGTTGCGGGCGGGGCACGCCGCGGTGGGAGCGCTTCAGCGCGCGATGGACGAGGGACGGCGCCAGCGCCTCGTCCGGCTCGGATTCACCCCCGAACGCGCGGCCGCCCTCTCGGCTCTGCACACCCGAAACTTCATGTGAACCCGCCGACGGCGCCGATTCCGACTTCGGCGTCCTTCGCGGGTCAACGTTCGCGGCAGGTTACGGGCTGTGGGGTACGATCCCCATCCCGATGACGGACGCCGCAGCCGACGCCCCGCTGAGCAAGCTCGAGGCGAAGCTCGAGCAGCTTCCCGTCTCCCCCGGCGTCTATCTGTTCAAGAACGCAGAAGGGACGATCATCTATGTCGGGAAGGCCCGCGTGCTCAAGAACCGCGTGCGCTCGTACTTCCAGGCCGGGCACGAAGGCACGTTCCACAAAGTCTCGATGGTGGCGGAGATCGCGGATCTCGACATCCGCATTACCGACAGCGAAGGCGAGGCGCTCGCCCTCGAGAACAACCTCATCAAGCGGCACCAGCCCTCCTACAACGTTCTCCTTCGCGACGACAAGAACCATCCGTACCTCAAGCTGACCCTCGGCGAGACCTACCCGCGCCTTCACATCGTCCGGAAAGTGGCCGAGGACAAGAGTGCTTACGGGGGGCCCTACATTCCCGCGCATCTCGGGCGCAAGACCGCCTCCCTCGTGCATCGCGTGTTCGGCGTCCGTTCCTGCCGGGAGAAGCTCGACGGGAATCGCGGCCGCCCGTGCCTCCAGTTTCAGATCCACCGCTGCGTCGCGCCCTGCGTCGCCACCCTCTGCTCGCTCGAGGCGTACCGCCAGGCGTGCGCGGACGCCGCGAAGTTTCTCGAAGGCCGCACCGATGAAGTCCTGAAGGACCTGCGCGCGGCCATGACGAAGGCGGCCGAGGAGGAGCGCTTCGAGCACGCGGCCACCGTGCGCGATTCCATCCAGGCTCTCGAACGTCTGGAGATGCCGCAGAAGATCACCACCGCGGAGACGGACGAGCGCGATGTCTTCGGCCTTCACGTCGAAGAGGGCCGCGCGTCGCTGCAGGTGTTCTGCGTGCGCGATGGCCGGGTGGCGTCGAGCGAAGGGTTCCTGCTCGATCGGGTGGGCGACGAAACCCGGATCCTCGAAGAGTCGGTGGCGCGCTTCTACGAAGGCGAGCGCTATGTCCCGCGCGAAGTCCTGGTGCCGGAGGCGTTCGAGGGCATGGAGTCGCTCGCGGCCTGGCTGACCATGCGGCGCGGAACCCAGGTCCGCTTCCGGGTGCCCCAGCGCGGCGAGAAGGTCCGCCTCCTCGAACTGGTGGCGGGCAACGCGAAGCTCGCGCACGATCTCGAGTGGCGTCATCCGAAGAAGCGGTCGCGCGAGATCCTGGTGTCGCTCATGGAGGCTCTCGGCTTACCCGACGAACCGCGCCGCATCGAGTGCTTCGACATCTCCAACCTTCAGGGTTCGGACATCGTGGCCTCGATGGTGGTGTTCGAAATGGCGGCGCCGAAGAAATCGGACTACCGCACCTTCAAGGTGAAGACGGTGGTGGGAGCGCCCGACGACTTCGCCTCGATGCGAGAGGTGGTAGGGCGCCGCTATCGCCGGCTTCTCGAAGAAGGCTCCGACCTTCCCGACCTCGTGCTCATCGACGGCGGGCCCGGCCAGCTGGGGGCGGCGGCCGACGCGCTCGACGAGCTGGGCCTCGGAGAACTTCCCCTGGCGAGCCTCGCCAAGCGCGAGGAGATCCTGCATGTTCGCGGCCGCGAGGAGCCGGTGGTTCTCGCCCATTCGACCCCCGCGCTCCAGTTGATGCAGGCGGTGCGCGACGAAGCGCATCGCTTTGCGGTCAAATTCCACCGCAAGCGCCGGGCCAGCCGGACGCTGGCCTCCGAGCTGAACGCGATCAAGGGAGTGGGTCCCAAGGGCCGCTCGAGGCTCCTGCGCGCCTTCGGCTCGCTCAAGGGAGTGAAGGCGGCGAGCGAAGAGGAACTCGCCGCGATCGTGGGGCCAGCACTCGCCGCGCGGATCGCCGCGCACAATCGCCCCGAAACCGCGTAGATTGAAGGGCCCTCCGTCGCGGCAAAGACTCTCCCGCGACCTCAAACCCACCGCTTAACGAAGGACATTTCATGGACATGCAGGTCAAGAAGCTCAACAAGGGTGACGTGCTCTGGTGGCACGGCGAGTTCGCGACCACCATCGCCTTCGTGGACAAGGGGAAGCTCGGCATCAAGACCGAGGAGGGCCTGATCAACGTGGTCGGGCCCGACGGGGTGATTGGCGAGAGCGCTCTGCTCGCCGAAGGGGGCGTGGTTCCGAAGCGCCGCGCCGCGGTCATCGCCCTCGAAGAGTCCTCGGTGACTGAATACCCGGTGAGTTTCGTCCGCGACGGCGTCGGCGTGGGCATTCCCCGGAAGGTCCTGCGCACCCTCATCGGCCAGACCATCACGAGCGCCTGCTTCATCCTGGCCGCCCATCCCGGCGTGCCCCTGGTGACCCAGTCGATGAGCGCGCTGATCCAAAGCCTCTCCTATTCGAAGGAGATGGTGGCGGAGGTGAAGAACTGGACGGACTTCGCGCCCGACTTCAGCTTTCTCTTCGCCCTGCGCGACTCCGTGGGCGAACTCCGCGCCCGCCTCGTGCCCGCCAAGTACTTCGTGGCCCGCAGCGAGGCCCTGCTTCGGGCTTCGACCGTGCTCAAGGGCATCGTGACCGACCCCGAGATCGCGGCCTTCCTCGACAAGTTCATCGAAGTCGAGAAGGAGCGGATCGAGGCAGTGGAGAGCGTCTAGCGAACCGCCCCGTCCGGGAGGCCGGACCGGGCTCCCGTTCCAGAGGACCCCCTCCCTCGCCGGGCGTGGGTTGAGACCGCGGCAAATGGCGGGTTTTTCGAGGAAATCTCCGTGGCATGGGCCTTGCTCCCCAGGCCTGCCGTACCGCTGATGGACGCCCCGTCCTCGCGACAAGGAGATTTTCAAATGAAAGCAACGGTTAGGACGAGACTGACCCTCGGGTTCCTGGGTCTGCTCTCGGTGTGTTCCATCACCTCAATCGGCATTCTGGCCGTGCTGTCGAGGAGCATCGATGAACTGAAGCGCGTGGTCACGGTCTCGGACGTGATCGAGCACAAGGCCCTGGAGATGCGTTTCGACATGCTGGAGATGAGTGACGCCATGCGCGGCTTCCTCATCAATCCCAAGAACACCGCGGAGATGGACCGCAAGAAAGCGGCCGACGCCAAGTTCGAGAGGGATGTCGAAGAGATTCAGAAGCTCGCGCCCGAGGGGGAGATCGTGACCCGGCTCAAGGAGGCCTCGGAGATGGACGCGAACATCCTGAACCCCATCGAAGACCGACTCCTCGCAATGATCGAGGCCGGCAATGTCGAGAAGGCCAAGGAGGGTTACACGAATGAGTACCTTCCCCTGCGCCTCAAGCAGGAAGCGATCATCGGCAACATCGAGAAGAGCACGACCCTCATGGGCCGGACCGCCCTCGAATCCGCCGAGCGGACCTACGCGGTCGCCCGCGCCACCACCTGGGCTCTCGTCCTCGGCGTCACCCTCCTCGGCCTCGCCGTGTCCTTCTTCCTGGCCCGCAGCCTGGCCGAGCCCATCGTGCGGATGGCCCAGTCGATGTCCCGCGCGGCCAAGGGCGACGTGACCGACGTGCTCGAGTTCGACAACCGCTCCGACGAACTCGGCGAACTGAGCCGCTCCATCAACGCCACCTATGCCTACCTCCAGGAGATGGCCACGGTGGCGAAGGGCCTCGCCGAAGGCGACCTGCGGGTGCGCGTGACCCCAAGGTCCGATCGCGATTCCTTCGGACTCGCGTTCGTGGCCATGGTCGATCGTCTGTCCCAGGTCATCGGCGAGGTGCGCTCGGGCGCCGCCGCACTCTCCGGCGCCTCCAATCAGGTGTCCGCCTCTTCCCAGACCCTCTCCCAGGGTACGAGCGAACAGGCCGCCTCCGTGCAGGAGACGACCGCCAGCCTCGAGCAGATGAGCTCGTCGATCACCCAGAATGCCGAGAACGGCCGCCAGACCGAACAGATGGCCATGAAGGGCGCCTCGGAAGCCGATGAAGGCGCCCGCGCGGTGACGGAAACCATCCAGGCCATGCGCGCCATCGCCCAGAAGATCACGGTCATCGAGGAGATCGCCTACCAGACGAACCTCCTCGCCCTGAACGCGGCCATCGAGGCCGCCCGTGCCGGCGATCACGGCCGCGGTTTCGCGGTGGTGGCGACCGAGGTGCGCAAGCTCGCGGAGAAGAGCCAGACTTCGGCCAAGGAGATCAGCAGCCTCGCTTCGTCGAGCGTCTCCGTGGCCGATCGTTCCGGCCAGGTGCTCAAGAACCTCGTGCCCGCGATCCGCAAGACCGCGGACCTCGTTCAGGAAGTGGCCGCGGCCTCGGCCGAACAGGCGGGCGGCGTCGCCCAGGTGAGCCAGGCCATGACCCGCGTCGACAACGTCACCCAGCGAAACGCGTCCGCGGCCGAGGAACTCGCGTCCACCGCCGAGGAAATGGCGGCTCAGGCCCAGGCGCTCGAGCAGCTCGTGGCCTTCTTCCGGGTGGCCCAGGATTCCTATCACGCGACCGCGTCGTCGCAGCTGCGCGCGGCCTAGGATTCGCCATGACCCAAACCGAAACCAAGGGCCTCGCCCAGTACCTGACCTTCACCGTCGCCTCGGAGGAATATGGCGTCTCCATCCTCGGCGTCCGCGAAATCCTCGAATACGGTGTGGTCACGAGGGTGCCTCGCGCTCCCGCCTACATCCGGGGAGTGATGAACCTCCGCGGCCGAGTGGTGCCCCTCGTCGATCTCGCGGTGCGGCTCGGCCTCCCCGCCAGTCCGATCACCCCGCGCACCTGCGTGGTGGTGGTGGAGGTCGAGATCGAAGGTGAACGCACGGTGATGGGTCTCATCGTCGACGCGGTGAGCCAGGTCATGGAGCTCGGCGCCGACGATATCGAGCCGCCTCCACCCTTCGGCGCCACCGTCGACGTGGCCATGCTCTCCGGCATGGGACGGGCGGGGAAGGCCTTCGTGCTCCTGCTCGACGTCGACCGCGTGCTCTCCGGGGCTCCCTCTTCCGCCTCGATCGGAGCCGAGGTTCCTCCCTCTCCGCGGGCCTCGGGACTCTTGGAAGCCGTAGCCCCGGCCCTTCTCGCCCTGCTGCTCATGGGCGGGGCCTCGAAGGCGGTGGCCCAGGAGCCGATCAAGGACAACAGTTTCCTCATCGAGGAGGCCTACAACCAGGAGCGCGGCGTGGTCCAGCACATCAGCACCTTCGCCCGGGCCACCCGGGGCGGCGAGTGGATGTACACCTTCACCCAGGAATGGCCGGTGCCGAACGAGCGTCATCAGGTGAGCTTCACGCTTCCGGTGCAGAGCCTCCACTCGGGCCTGTCCACGGCCACCGGAGTGGGGGACCTCGCCCTCAACTATCGCTTCCAGGCGGTCGGCATGAGCGGCGGACCCGTCGCGTTCTCGCCCAGGCTCAGTCTGGTGACTCCGACCGGCAGCTACGGCCGGGGCCTCGGAGCGGGAGGCCTGGGGCTTCAGGGGAACCTGCCCCTCAGCGTCGAGCTCGGGTCGCGCTTCGTCACCCATTGGAACGCGGGCTTCACCCGCACCTTCTCCGCGCGCGACATGGAAGGGCGCCGGGCCGACACCAACGCCACGTCGCTGGGGCAGAGCCTCGTCTTTCTGGCCGGCCCCAAGGTGAACCTCCTGGTCGAAACCTCGTGGTCGCGCGCGCACTCGGTCACGGGTGAAGGCCTCACCGAACGCAGCGACAGTTTCTACGTGAGTCCGGGGATCCGCTGGGCCCACGATTTCAAGAGCGGCCTGCAGGTCGTTCCCGGCGTGGCCTTTCCCATCGGAGTGGGTCCGAGCCGGGGCGAGCGCTCGGTGTTCCTGTACCTCAGCTTCGAGCACCCCTTCCGTCGCGCGCGCTGACCTTCGTGTAGCCTGCGGGCAAAGCCACGGTCGCCGCGGTCAATCGGCCGAGCGCGCCTCCCAAGGATGATGCGAAGACTTCCGCTGTTCCTCCTCGCCTCGCTCGCCGTGGTCACGACCTCGGTGCGCGCGCAGGAAGCGAAGCCCCGGCCCCGGTTCGTCTACACCGGCGACGCGGACTTTGCACCCTTCGACTACCTCGATGCGAACGGGCAGCCCACCGGCTTCAGCGTCGATCTGGTCCGGGCCCTGGCCCGGGATGCGGGGGTCGAGGTGGAGATCCGGCTCGGCGATTGGAATCAGGCGCGCGCCGACGTCGACGCGGGGAAGGCCGACCTCATCAGCCTCGCCTACTCCGAAGAGCGTGCCCGAACGTACCTGTGGCTCGCCCGCACCTGGACCATGCACCAGTGCCTCCTGTTCCGCATCAGGCCCCGGCCCTATCCGGCGGGCCTGGACGACCTCTCTGGCGAGAGTATCGCGGTGCAGGAGCGTTCCGCGGTGGCGGAGATGCTCCTCGCTCAAAAGACCGCGCCGCCCAGGATCACCACCGTGTCCACCCAGGTGGAAGCCCTCCGTCTCCTCGACGATGGCGCGGTCACGGGTGTGGGCGGAGTGTCTTTGACCCTGCGCGTCGCCGCGGCCCGCCTGGGGCAAGGCGACTTCGTGGAGCTGCCGCTGCGCGCGGTGCCCTACGGCCTGGTGGGAGCGCGCGGCCGCGGGGCGGAGCTTGCCTGGGTGGCCTCGAGCATGGCTCACCTGCGCGAAGCGGGAACCCTCGAAGCGCTCGCGGAGAAGTACCTCGTCGATCCCGCTCCGCTTCGCACCTGGTGGGATTACCGCTACTGGCTCCTGTCGATTCTGGCTGCCCTCCTCCTGGCCGGGGGGCTGTCTCTCGCCTGGAACCGGTCCCTGCTCGAGCGCGTGAAAGCGCGCACCCGCGAGATGGAGGCCGCGATGGAGCGCGGCCAGGAGCTGATGCGGTCGCTCACCCGCAACGAGCAGCGCTTCCAGACCTTCATGGCCCTCACCAGCGAGGGCATCGCGCGCCTCGAGCTCGACGAACCCCTCGCCATCGACCGCGAGGAGGCCGAGCAGGTCGCGCACATACTCAGGAACGCCCGGGTGGCCGAGTGCAACGAGGCCTTCTCGAAGATGCTCCATGAGGCCTGCCCGGCGAACCTCGTCGGCCTGCTCATCGGCGATCTTTCGGTCGCGCCCCAGGAGGTGGAGGAGAGTGCCCGGGCCATCGTGCGATCCGGATATCGCCTGATCAACCTCGAGGTCCGTCGCAGCCGGCGTGGCGGCGCACCGCGATGGATCAGCGCGAGTGTGGTGGGGGTGGTGGAGCAGGGCAGACTGAAATCGATCTGGCTCACCCAGCAGGACATCGAGGGGCGGAAGGAAGCCGAAGAGAGTCTTCGGGTGCGCGGGCGGATCCTCGAGGCGGTGGCCTTCTCCTCCGCCCGCCTTCTCGAGTCCGGGTCCTGGGAGGATCACATCGACGACGTCCTGGCCCGGCTGGGCCACGCGGTGGGTGTCGGCTGCGCCTACATCGTCGAGAACCGGCAACAGCCGGACGGAGTGATCCGAACCCGGGTGACCCACGAGTGGACGGTGCCGGGCGTGCCCGCGCTCACCAGGGCGCCCGCGTTCCAGGACCTCGTCTGGCCGGACGAGTCTCCCCTCCGCGAGGCCCTGTCCGGGCGCCGGACCGTGGCCACTCTGGTCCGTGACCTCACCCCCACCGGCCGTCTCCTTTTCGAGCCCATCGGTCTCAAGTCACTCCTCGCCGTTCCCATCTTCGTTCGCGACGAGTGGTGGGGCGTGCTCGGCTTCGGCGACTTCCTGAACGAGCGGGCCTGGCTCGATGCGGAGATCGAGGCCCTCAAAGCGGCGGGGGCATCCCTCGGCGCCGCCCTGGTTCGCGAGCAGGCCGAGGAGGCGGCGCAGGCGACCGCCGCGAAGCATCGGGACATCGTGGCCTTCGCGCCCGCGGGCATCTACCAGGCCACCCGCGAGGGCACCGTGGTGATGGCGAATCTCGAGTTCGCGCGGCTCCTCGGCTACGAGCGAAGCGAGGATGTGATCGGCCTGAGCATGGGCGCGAGCGTCTACTTCGAGGCTGCCGAGCGCGAGCGCCTCATCGCGGAATACGCGGCCATCGGTCATGCCCAGCGGGTGGAGGTGCGGCTGAAGAGACGCGACGGCAGCGTCTTCTGGGCGGAGATGAGCGCCCACGCGGTCAATCGCGACGAGAGCGACGAGCCCCAGTTCTTCGAGGGATTCGTCCAGGACATCACCGCGCGCAAGGCCGCGGACGAGGAACGGGAGCGCTTCGGCCGCGTGCTCGAACGCGCTGCCGACGAATGGCACCGCACCTTCGACGCGGTGGACGTGGCCGTGCTCGTGCTCGACCGTTTCGGCCGGCTGACCCGCATCAACCGGCCCGCCCTCGACCTTCTCGGGCCCGAGTACAGCGAGGTGCTCGGCCATACCATCGAGGAGCTCGAGGCCCGCGAGCCGTGGGCTTCCGCCGCCCATATGGTCGAGTCGGTGGTGCAGACGCGCGAACGCGCTTCGGCGCGGGCCGTCGACCGCCTGGCCGGCAAGACCTGGGAGCTCACCGCTTACCTCGCCCAGGCCGGGCAGGGCGGCGAGGAGCGGATCATCCTCGTGGTTCGCGATATCAGCCGCCTGATCGAGCTTCAGGAGTCGCTGCGGCACAGCGAGACCATGTCCGCGATGGGGTCGCTCGTCGCGGGCGTCGCCCACGAGGTTCGCAATCCGCTCTTCAGCATTTCCGCGACAGTGGACGCCCTGGAGAGCGAGCTGGGCGAGCGGCAGGAGTATGCGGAGCTGACCGGCCTCCTTCGCTCCCAGGTGAGCCGCCTGCGTCAGCTCATGCGCGACCTGCTCGACTACGGCAAGCCTCCGGTGCTTCGTCTCGCCCCGGTGCACCCGCGTGAGGTTCTCCGCCGCGCCGCCCGCGCCTGTGCCGGCCTCGCCCGCGAGCGCGAAGTCCAGGTCGTCGAGGAGGTGCCCGAGGCGGCGCCGCAGATCAGTGTCGACGGCAGCCGCCTGGAGCAGGTCTTTCAGAATCTCTTCGCGAACGCCATCCAGCATTCGCCCCGCGGAACCAGGGTGCGCGCCACCCTGAGGATCCGCCCGGAGGACCCCGCTCCGGAATTCGTGGTCGAGGACGAGGGCTCGGGCATTCCCGAGGATGAGATCCCGCATCTGTTCGAGCCCTTCTTCAGCCGGCGGAAGGGGGGCACCGGCCTCGGTCTTTCCGTGGTCCAGCGTATCGTGGAGGCTCATGGCGGTCGGGTGACCGCGGCGAATCGCGCCACCCCGGGCGCGGTGTTCACCGTGCGCCTGCCTGCGAGTGTGATCGAGAAGGCGGAGGAGGCGCATGGCTGAGCGGCGGATCCTGATCGTGGACGACGACAAGGACGTACGCTTCCCCCTGAAGCGATACCTCGCTGGACGCGGGTTCGAGGTGCGCGAGGCGGAGGGCGTCGCGTCGGCTCTTGAGTCTTTCAAGATGTCGCGGCCCGACGCCGCGGTGGTGGATTTTTCGCTCGGCGACGGGGACGGTATGGAGCTCCTGCGCAGCCTGAAGGCGCTCGACCCGGCGCTTCCCGTGATCATGCTGACCGGCCATGGCACCATCGACATGGCCGTGCTGGCCATCAAGGAGGGCGCCGAGCAGTTCTTCACGAAGCCGGTGGAACTGCCCGCCCTCGAGGTGGTGATCGACCGGGCCCTCGACAACCA
>CAZYEA010000016.1:0-7213 GCA_964646485.1 uncultured Acidobacteriota bacterium | reverse complement strand
GGTGGGCCGCAGCTCGCAGGCTCGACAGGTGATCGATCCCTTCCTGGGAGAGAGCCCGGTGATGCAGAAGCTGGCCGATCGGGCCCGCCGGGTGGCGGGGTCCGCCGTTCCTCTCCTCATCCAGGGAGAAACCGGAACCGGGAAAGGCGTGCTTGCCCGCTGGTTCCACCACAACTCTCCGCGGCGCGAGGAGGCCTTCGTCGACCTCAACTGCGCGGGACTCTCTCGCGACCTGCTCGAGAGCGAACTCTTCGGCCACGAGAAGGGTGCCTTCACCGGCGCGGTCGCGGCCAAACAGGGTCTGTTCGACATGGCCCACCGCGGCACGGTGTTCCTCGACGAAATCGGGGAAGTGGACTCCCAGGTCCAGCCCAAGCTCCTCAAGGTCGTCGAAGAATTGCGTTTTCGCAGACTGGGCGATGTGCGTGACCGCCAGGTCGATGTCCGTCTCGTGGCCGCGACCCATCGCGATCTCGGCCGCCTCGTGCTCGAGGGAAAGTTCCGCGAAGACCTGCTCTACCGACTCAACGCGGTGCCTCTCGAGGTTCCTCCCCTGCGCGAGCGCGGGCGAGACGTGGTCCTGCTCGCTCGCAATCTGATTGCTCGGGTGGGAGCCGAACTCGGCCGGCCCGGCCTGCGCCTCGGAGGCGCCGCCGAACGGGCGCTTCAGACCTACTCCTGGCCGGGCAATGTGCGCCAGCTCCGGAATGTCCTGGAGCGAGCGGCGCTGTTGAGCGAGCGCACCGAACTCGAGCCGGACGACCTCGGCGAAGACATGGCGCCGCGCTCTCCCGCCCCCCCGCGAGCCGGAAGCGCGAGTTCGGCTGCGGGCGAGGCCGGCCTGACCCTGGCCGAGGCGGAGAAGCGTCAGATCGAGGCCGAACTCAGGGCCCAGAGCTTCGACGTTCCCGCCGCCGCGAAGGTGCTCGGCCTCTCCCGCAGCACTCTGTACGACAAGATCCGGAAACACGGCATCAGCCTGCCGCCCGCGCGTTCCTGACCGGCCGCTCCGGCGGTTGAGCACTTCCGCTCCCCCGGTCCGGGTTTCGGGACGGAAGAGGGGCGCTGAATGTGCGCGGTGTGACTAAGTCCCTTGAATTCCTGGGATTGACGCATCGGCTGACGGTGGCAGCGGGGTTGCAATACAGCGCGGTGTGAAGACCCCGAACCCGGACGGAACGAGGCGAGAGCCGACCCACCGGATCCTCCTTCTCGACGACGAGAAGGCGATCCTCGTGCCCATGGCCCGCTACTTCCACAAGATGGGCTTCACCGTTGACATGGCGTCCGAAGCGGAAGAGGCGGAAGCGCTCATCTCCCACCGCCGCTACGATCTCGCCATTCTGGATCTGCGCCTCACCAAGTTCTCGGATGCGGCCGGTCTCGACGTGTTGCGCGAGATCCGCAAGCGGGATCACTGGACGAGTGTGGTGATCCTCAGCGCCTACGCCTCGCCGGAAGTCGAGGAGGAGGCGGTGCGTCTGGGCGCCGACGCGGTCCTGCGCAAGCCCCAGCCCCTTCCCGAACTGGCCCAGCTCGCCCTCGCCCTCATGGGAGCGCCCGCATGAGCGAGGCGTGCCTGATGGACCGCATCCTGGAGCCGGGCGCTCTCTCCGTCCGCTTTCAGCCGGTGTACGAAGTCCACGCCCGGGTCATCCTCGCTCACTACGTGGAATGCCTGATCCGCGGCCCCCTCGGGACGAGTGCGGAGAGCCCGGAGATCCTCTTCGAGTACGCGCGCAAGAAGAACCGCGAGGCCGAGGTCGACCGCCGCTGCGTCTCCGTCATCCTCGAAGCGGCGCCGACCCTGCCCGCCCACGTGCGCATCGGGATCAACGTGCACGCTTCGACCCTCGCCCTCGACCAGGGATTCGTGGAGTTCCTCCTCGCCGAAGCCCGCCGCTCTTCGGTGGAGACCGATCGCCTGGTGGTGGAGATCGTCGAGCACGCGCCGCCCTGGGACGTCTGTGCCTTCCGCGCCGCCCTCGAGGCCCTGCGCGACCTGGGCGCCGCCATCGCCCTCGACGACGTGGGCCTGGGGCACTCCAACTTCATGATGATCCTCGAGTGCCGGCCGAACTACTTCAAGATCGATCGCTACTTCGTGCAAGGCGCGCGCACGGATATCTACCGCCAGGCCGTGCTCTCCTCGGTGGCGCAACTGGCCCTGCCCTTCGACGCCCAGGTGGTGGCGGAGGGGGTTGAGACCGAGGCCGATCTCGAAGCGGTGCGACAGGCCGGAATCAACCTGGTCCAGGGCTACCTCTTCGGTCAGCCGGGGCCGGACGTGCACCTCGCCGCCCTGCGGGCCCAGGGCATCGCCGATGAACCGGGGCCGCGAATTCTTTGAAGACTCAAGAACTGGAGACAAGAAACGTGAAGACAGTCCTGCTGGTCGATGACTCCGCCACCATCCTGATGATGCAGAAGATGGCGCTCAAGACGACGAACTACAAGGTGATCACCGCGAACAACGGCGCGGAGGGGGTCGAGAAGGCCCTGGCCGAAAAGCCCGACCTGATCCTGATGGACGTGATCATGCCGAAGATGACCGGCTTCGAGGCGGTGCGCAAGCTCCGCCAGGAAGCGGCGACGAAGGACACCCCGATCATCATGGTGACTACCCGCGGCGAGGCCGTGAACGTCGAGGAGGGCTTCGAGAGCGGCTGCACGGACTACGTCACCAAGCCCATCGACACCTTCGAACTCCTGAACAAGCTGCGCGACCAGCTCGGAGAGTAGGACCGCGATGACCTCCAGGAAGAACGACGCCGGCCCCGTCCATGTGGCCCTGAAGATCGGTGAGGACAATCGCCGCTATACCAAGGACCTCCTCACCGAAAACGAGAACCTTCGCTACCTCGTGGCCGCTCTGCGCCAGGAGCGCCAGGAACTCCTCGAGAAAGTCCATCTCACCGGGCCGCTCCTCGACGAGCTCGAGAAGCTGCGCGACGAACAGGCCCGCCACCGCCGCGAGCAGGAGAGGGTGCAGCGCGAGATCTCGGAGATCGAGTCGCGAAACCGCAAGTTCTCGGAGGGGTATCTCGAGGTCGAGAAGCGCAACAACGACCTCATGAATCTCTACGTCGCGAGCTATCGGCTGCACGGCACCCTGGATCGCGACGAGGTGATCGGCACCATCCAGGAGATCGTGGCGAACCTCGTGGGCTGCGAGGAAAGCGGGATCTTCGAAGTCTCGCCCGCGGGCGATGAACTCCGCCTGGTTGCTTCCACCGGTATCGACGAAGCGGCCTTCCTTCGCGTCCGCCTCGGAGACGGCGCCATCGGCAAGGCCGCCCTGGAAGGCGAGACCTTCGTGGCCGAGGGCCCGGTCGACGACGAGCCCGAGAGCGGGCCGCGGCTCACCGCCTGCATTCCCCTCAAGCTCAACGGCCGGGTGACCGGCGCCATCGCGCTCTTCCGCCTGCTCCCCCAGAAGCCTGCCCTCGAGGGCGTCGATCACGAAATGTTCGAACTTCTCGCGACTCACGCCGCCACCGCCTTGTACTGCACGCGGCTCCACGCCGGAAACGGCGGGCCTGCCCCGATCGGTCAGCCGTGCTGACCCTTCCCCTCGGCCCGCCCAAAGCTCCGGCGCCCGTGGTGCGGCCGGTGTACCTGCATCCCGGGTTCGTGTCGGCCACCGCGACGCCGTCTGTGATCAGCACCCTGCTCGGCTCCTGCGTGGCCGTGGGCCTCTGGGACGAGGGCGCCGGGGTGGGGGGGATGAATCACTTCCTCCTGCCCCACCTCGCGGGCCGCGGCGTCGCCTCGCCGCGTTTCGGCAACGTGGCCATGGAGCAACTGTTGAGCCGCCTCGTGGCCGCGGGCGCCCGCCGCCACGGAATGAAGGCGCGCCTTTTCGGAGGCGCGTGCGTCCTCGAAGCCCTGCGCGGGATCGGAGGCTCGCTCGGCCGCTCCAATGTCGAGGTGGCGCAACGCCTGTTGAACGAGGCCGGGATCCCCATCGTCTCCGCCGACGTGCTCGGCGATCGCGGCCGCAAAGTCACTTTCAGGACCGATGACGGTTCCTGCACCGTCCGTCTGCTCACAGGAGAACGCCATGCCATCGCTTGAAATCGAACTCGACGAGGTCTTGAAGACCTTCCTGGCCGAGACCGACGAACAGCTCGCGGAGGTCGAGGAGGCCCTGGTGGCGCTCGAGATCCAGCCCGACGACAGCGAGGCCATTCAGTCGATCTTCCGGGCCGCCCACACCCTGAAAGGGAATGCCGCCTCCATGGGGTTTGCCGGTGTGGCCGAGCTCGCGCACGCCCTCGAAGACCTCCTCGATCGAATCCGAGATCACGCGCTCGCGGTCAACGCGCAGGTGGTGACCCTCCTGCTGCGCGCCGTCGACGCCCTGCGATGGCTCGTGCCCGAAGCGTCCCAGGGGCGGGCCGAGACTCATCCCGCTCAGAGTGAGCTGCTCCGGGACATCGCCTCGGTATGCGGTTCGCTGACCCGGGCCGAGGGATCCTCGCTTGCCGGGCTCGAGGATTCCGCCCGGTCCGCCTCGACCGCCTCCAACCATCGCACCCTCCGCGTCGACCTCGGCCGCCTCGACAAGATGCTCGAGCTCTCCGGCGAGATCGCGGTGGCCCAGGGCCGGCTCGCCCAGGTTCTGCGCCATGCGGGCGAAGAGGTCCTCGAGGCCCACCGCGATGCCAACCGGATTTTCATGGAGCTTCAAGAAGAGATCCTGCGCGCGCGCATGGTGCCGCTCGGGCCCACCTTCCGGCAGCAGATCCGCACCGTGCGCGATGCCGCCCAGGCCGCCCACAAACTGGTGCGCCTCGAGATCGAGGGGGGCGAGGTCGAGGTCGACACCACCCTTGTCGAGCATCTTCGCGGTCCCATCACCCACATGATTCGCAACGCCATCGACCACGGCATCGAGACCCCGCAGATCCGGGCCGAACGCGGCAAGGATCCGCGCGGGACGATCACCCTGCGCGCCCGCCACGAGTCCGGGGGTGTGGTCATCGAGCTCGAGGACGACGGCGGAGGGCTCGATCGGCAGCGCATCGCGGCCAAGGCGAAGCACCTCGGCCTGAACCCGAACCCCGAAGCTCTGCCCGAGCAGGATTTGTTGCGTCTGGTCTTCGAGCCCGGGTTCTCCACCAGTGAAAGCGTCACCGAACTGTCGGGCCGCGGCATCGGCATGGACGTGGTCCGACGGAATGTCGAAGCCATCCGGGGCTCGGTGGACGTCCGGAACTTCCCGGGGATGGGCGCCACCTTCTCGATTCGCGTGCCTCTGACCGTCGCCATCATCCAGGGCTTCGTGTTCGAAGTCGAGGATGAGACTTACGTGGTGCCGCTCGAGGCGGTGTCCGAATGCGTGGACCTGCCCCGGTCGACCTCAGGTGACGAGTCACTCGGCGTGGTCAATCTCCGAGGCGAGGCCGTGCCCTACCTGCGCCTTCGGCGGACCCTCGACCTTTCGGGACGCACGCCCGCCCGCGAAAGCCTGGTAGTCGTGAAGCACGCGGGGCGCCGCGCCGCCCTCGCCGTCGACACCCTCGTGGGAGAGTCGCAGGTGGTGATCAAGCCTTTCAATCGCGCCCTGAGCGACCTTCCCGGACTCGCGGGCGCCACCATCCTCGGCACGGGCCGGGTGGCCCTCATCCTCGATCTCGCCGCTCTCCTCGAGTCCCCGCGGAGGGCGGCCTGAGCGCCCGCCCGGACGAAGCGACGGCCGGGTCCCGACCATGGTGATGCTTCAGATGACGCCCGCGGCCTCCCCGCCGGCCCCGGCCCGGCCTTTGGGCGCGGACGAGTTCAAGCTCTTCCAGGACCTCATCTATCGCGACGCGGGGATCCGGCTGTCCGACGCGAAGAAGGCGCTCCTCGTGGGCCGTCTTTCCGCGCGGCTCCGCGCCCTGGGGCTCTCCTCCTTCCGTGAGTACCACGCCTACGTGACCCGGGTGGACGAGAGCGAGCGCGTCACCATGCTCGATTGCATCACCACGAACGAGACCCGCTTCTTCCGAGAGCCCCAGCAGTTCGAGTTCCTCGAGCAGAGGCTCATCCCGGCCTGGAAGAACGCGGCTCTTTCCGGCGCGCGTCAGCGACGGATCCGGGTGTGGAGCGCCGCGTGCTCGACCGGCGAGGAGCCCTACTCGCTCGCCATGACCCTCCTGAGCCACTTCCCTCGTGAGTCGGGATGGAGCGTCGAGATCCTGGCGAGCGACATCTCGACCCGGGTCCTCGCCCGGGCGCGTGAGGGCGCGTATCCGGAGGATCGCACGCGGGAGATTCCGCCGAGTCTCCTGAAGCGCTTCATGATCCGCGGCCGGGAGGCCGATCCGAGGTTCAGGGTCTCTTCGGAGATCCGCGCCGCGGTGAAGTTCGAGCGGATCAACCTCATGAAGGACAACTATCCCGCGAGCGGTCCTTTCGACCTCATCTTCTGCCGCAACGTGCTCATCTACTTCGACACCGCTTCGAAGAACCACGTGATCGGCCGATTGACCTCGAGGCTGGATCCAGGCGGTTGCCTGTTCCTCGGCCACGCCGAGAGCATCCTCGGCATGTCCTCGAATCTGCGGCGCGTGGGCCCGACCATCTACGCGCCGGGCCTTTCGGCCTGAGCGGACCGCTACACCACCTCGAAGACCTCGATCACCTCGTCGCTGGGACCGAACCAGGTCGCGGCCATCACTTCGCCGAAGGGATGACAATCGTAGCGCGCGGCGCCTATGGGCTTGGCGCCCAGGTTCTTGAGACGGATGGCGGCGGCATCCATGTTCTGGGCCCGCAGCGACATCATGATCGGCCCGCGGCCCGGCGGCACCGTGCGCGCTTTCAAGGAGCGGCCGGGAAGCCCGATGTACTGCACGAGCTCCACCCGGCCGTTCGGGCGGTCGCCCGGCATGATGAGGTTGATGTTGTGGACCTTGGTGCCGGTGGGGAGGCCGAGGAAGGCCCAGAGATGCTCGATCACCCGATCGTAGAGCGGCTCGAAACCGAGGCCCCGGTAGAAGGCCTCCGACCGGCGCGCGTCGAAGCAGTGGATGGCGAGCGTCTGCACCTCGCTCGCGTCATGGCCGGGAGCGAAGGGCCCGAGGGCGCGCTCGATCTCGCCCACCACCTGAAACACGTCGAGCAGCGTTCCGTCGGGGTCGTAGACCTGCGAATCCCAGGCCGCGATGTTCTGCTCGACCTCCCAGTACGTGGGCTTCGACTTCTCCCGCGCTCCGGTCTGCCC
>CAZYEA010000015.1:20329-34868 GCA_964646485.1 uncultured Acidobacteriota bacterium | reverse complement strand
ATCAGGATGGCAAGGCCTCCGTACTGGTCCGGCGTCGCCGCCTCCGGCGATCCGATCAGCTCGACGCCGCGGAGGTCGAGGTCGATGTTCGAGCCGCGGATGGTGAGGACGGGAGCTTCGAGGGTGGGGCTCTTGATGCGATAAGTGCCGGGCCGCAGCGGCGTGGTGCGATCGAGGACGAGGCCGGCGCGGATGACCGCGGAGTCAGACGCCACTCCAGCGAGCGCGGCGGCAATCAAGACGGGGGCGAGCATCGTTCCACTCTAGCGTCAGTCCAAAGCGGCCATCGCGCTCCTGTCCCTGACGCGCTGCCCGTCTGTGGGACGGGTCGTCCCAGAACCGCCGCAAATCCTCCGCAAAACGGCGGGTACGCCGCCGACTCGCTGGCATGCGCGTTGCTGGAACCGCTGTTACATGAATGATCTTCGAACCGCCCTGCGGCAGCTGTTGAGGAACCCGGGCTTCAGCGTGGTCGCCCTCTTTGCCCTCGCCCTCGGTATCGGGGTCAACAGCGTCATGTTCAGCCTCGTCGATGCCGTCTTGTTCCGCCCCCTTCCGGTGAAGGACCCTGAACGACTCGTACGCATCGGAATGACCGACGAAAAGGGTATCGATCTTGGCGGCGTCTCGTACCCTCAGTTGAAGGATCTCGCGCGCGAGGCCGACCTGCTCTCCGGGATCGTTGGAACGTCGGATGGCGCGCTCATAAACCTGAGCGTCGACAACCAGCCCACCGAGCGGGTGACGGCATCGAGCGTAACCGGAAACTATTTCGACGTCCTCGGCGTCGTCCCGGGCGCGGGCCGCCTCATCGGTCCGTCCGACGACATCAACCCGGGGGCTCACCCCGTTCTCGTTCTGAGCGAAGCCTTCTGGCGGCGGCGTTTCGGCTCCGACCCGAAGATCGTGGGTTCGGTGGTCCGTATGAACACCCATTTGTTCACGGTCGTGGGAGTGGCGCCCAGGGGGTTTCACGGAACGAATCTCGACGAGGTGCCCGATGTCTTTGTGCCCCTCACGATGGCCGAGCAGGTCTCGCCCAACATCGCCCAGTTCAAACCCTTCGAGCGCCGCGGCTTCACCTGGGTCAACCCTTTCGGCCGGCTGAAGGAGGGTGTGGCGCCATCCAAAGCACTGGCCCAGCTCGAAACCATCAACGCCCGGGTCATCCGTGAGTTGAAGCTCTCCCGTGAGGGTGACCGCTACAGCCGATTCCGGGTGCTGCCGATGCGTGATGCGATTGTCGAACCGAGCCGGCTCGGCGAGGTGGCGAAGTCGTCCTGGGTCCTGATCGGCGTCACCGGCCTCGTGCTCGTGATCGCCTGTTCGGTGGCGGCGGGCCTCCTTCTGGTGCGCGGCGAGCAGCGGCAGCGTGAGCTTGCGGTTCGGCTCGCGGTCGGAGCCTCGCGGACGCGGCTGGTGCGCCAACTGCTGGCCGAGAGCTTCGTGCTCTCCGCCGCCGCGGCACTCCTTGGCCTGGGTCTGGCGGACTGGGCGACGAGCCTCTTCCTGGGTGTGGCGCCTTCGACCTTCCCGCTGCCCCTGGCGGCCGCGACCCCGATCCTCGAATCGCGCGTCTTGTGGTTCACCGCCCTTCTCGCCCTGGCGAGCACCGTGGCGTTCGGCCTGCTGCCCGCCCTCAGGGCTTCGAAGCCGGACCTCGTCTCCGCGATGAAGCTCGAGGGCGGCGGGCGGTCTGGGGGTCGCGGCGCTCTTTCCCTCCGCAACAGCTTCGTCGTCATTCAGATTGCTCTCTCGGCCGTGCTCCTCGTGGGCGCCGGGCTTCTTCTGCGGACGATCGGAGAGGCTTCCCGCGTCGACCTGGGCTTCGACCCGGAGAGGGCTCTCGTCGTTTCCCTCGACGTCTCGAAGAGCGGCTACGACCCGGAAAAGGGGCGGATCTTCTACGCCCGACTTCTCGACGAGGTTCGTGCTCTCCCGGGGGTGCGGAGCGCGGCGATCTCGCGTCACGTGCCGGTTCAGAGCGCGGGGATGATCACGACCGTGACCCTGAGCGGCAGAACACCGGGGAGCCGCGAGCCCGAGGTGGCCTTCACGCCGGTCTCGCCCGACTTCTTCAAGACTCTGGGCCTGCGGATCGAGCAGGGTCGCGATTTCACCCAGAGCGACGGGGGGGCCTCGGTGCTCGCGGTGAACCGCGCGTTCGCCGATCGCTTCTGGCCGGGCCGCGACGCCCTGCGCGAACGCGTCTTGAACTTCGGTGACAAAGGGGCGGAGACGATCGCGTTGGTAGCGGACGCGAAGCTCACGAGCCTGCGGGAGTCGCGGGAGCCGATGATCTACGTTCCGGTCGCCGCCTTCTATGTGCCGAGCACCAGCCTGATCGTGCGCACCACCGGCGATCCGCGCGCACTCCTGCCCGCGGTCACCGGAGTCGTGAACCGCATCGACCGCACGGTTCCGATCTTCCGGGCCCGCACCCTGAGCGAGCACGTGGGTCAGGCCATGGCCCAGGAGCGGGTGACGGCGTCGCTTCTGTCCGCCTTCGGCGCGCTGGCCCTGGTCCTTGCCGGGATCGGGCTCTACGGTGTGGTCGGATACGCGACGCAGACCCGCAGCCGGGAGTTCGGTATCAGGCTCGCGCTCGGCGCTTCGCCTCGCGCTTTGCTGGTCCTGGTGCTGGGACAGGGCGCGGGCCTCGCGGTCATCGGCGTGGTTCTTGGTCTCGGCATCGCCCAGGGAACGAGCCGGCTTCTGCAATCGATGCTCTTCGGGGTGAGCCCGACCGACGGCCTCACCTTCGTGGTGATCGCCTCCGTCCTGCTACTGGTGGCGGTGGCGGCGAGTGCGGTTCCCGCTCGTCGCGCCTCACGCGTGGATCCCATCCGGACGCTGAGAGCGGAATAGGGACGGTCAGCGGAGCCGCTGCAATTCGGCCTCGGCGAGGATGAAGCCGAAGGCCGGCCAACCGCCGGACGCGATCGCGCGCTCGAACCACGCGCGCGCCTGCTTCTTGTCCCCGTGGATCAGGTACCAGTTCCCCAGGCCATAGGAGAGGGTCGCGATCTGGACATCGTCGGTATCCGCGGCGGTCAGCAGATTCTCCGGGGCCACGGCGCCCGCGTAGAGCTGAAGCCTCCGCGTGTAGCCATAATCCTTCGGCAGTGTGTCGGACCGGCGATCGAGCACGGCCTTCGCGTCGGCGCTGCGGCCCGCGCGCGAGAGCGACATCCAGAGCCAGTCCGTCGAGCCCGCGAGCTCGCTCGCATCCGGGGCCATGGGCTGGGCGCGGGTGAACGAGGCGGCCGCGTCGTCGAACTGTCCGCTCAGGTACTGCACCACGCCGAGGTGGAACCAGATGCCATAGATCTTTGGGTCCAGCCTGGCCGCACGGGTGAGATCGGCGCGGGCGCGATCGAACTCGCGGACGGAAATGTAGCGGTGGCCGCGCCAGCGCAGGAGCAGCGCGTTGTCGGGCTCGAGCTCGAGGCCCCGGGTGAAGACGTCGATGGCTTCGCGAAACTGTCGCACGCCGGAGAGGGCCACGCCCAGATCGATAATGCGGCCTACGTTCTTGGGCTCGGCCACAAGCGCGGCTCGCGCTTTGGTGACAGCCTCGGTGTCGGGAAGCGACCGGTACTCGACTCCCGCCGGCGATTTGTATTGCACCGGCTGCGGTCTGGTCTCCGCCCCGCATGCCGCTGCCGGCGCCTTCTCCGCGACAACGGACCGGCGGCCGGCCCGGGTCAGCGCCGCGTTGAACGCGGTCAGGCCGCCATCCACGGCTTTGGTCCACTCCGTCTGCACGTTGCTCAGGTCGCGACAGGTCGCGGCGTACGCGGCCAGCATCGGAGCGGTCGGCGCGTGGTCCCCCTTGTCCTGCGCCACCAGTTGACGCGAGAGAGCGCCGCTGACCCCGCGGAAGGTCGATGGGCCAGGCCGTTCCCCGCCGATCACGGCGTCG
Source organism: uncultured Acidobacteriota bacterium (assembly GCA_964646485.1). GTDB lineage: Bacteria > Acidobacteriota > Vicinamibacteria > Fen-336 > JAGNNV01 > JAGNNV01. The sequence continues at coordinate 30,943 of CAZYEA010000015.1, read as the reverse complement.
AGCTTGGTCTTGAAGGCTTTCGCCGCAGCCATTACCTCGGGAGGCGCGCCCAAGGCGGCTTGGTCGACGGCGGCGCGAAGTGTCTCCGCGTGCTGGCCTGAGTCCCAGGTCGCGTTGATCGCGTCGTAGAGACCCATCAATAGGCCGTGCTGCGCCTGAAGATCAGAGGCCGTCGCCGGCGAACGCGGATCGTTCTTCACCGCGACCTTCTGCTCGTGCTGCGCGCCATCGACGGTCAGCCGCAGCGTGTAGGTCCCGGGCGGCGCGAGCGGTCCTTCCGGCGACGGCGGCGTCAGTCTGGGGTTGGCGTTGATCTCGAACTCCCGCTCGAATACGCGCGGGGCGTCGTAACGCAGGTCCCAGTTGATCCGGTTCGTCAACGTCGCGGTGGGCATTCCCTTCGGGCGCGCCAGCCAGTACTCGGGGAAGCGCACGCGCGGCGTTTCCGCCAACGGAGGAATCGGCGCGCTCGACAGGTGGCGCACCACCCGGCCGGAAGTATCGACGACTTCGAGCGTGATCTCCCCCTTCGGCCTCTCGCCAAGCCAGTAATCGACGATCACGCCATCGGGCGGGTTGAGCGCGTGCGGTATCTCCGGCGGGAGAGGCGTGTCGTCACTCACGTTGCGCCTTACGCGGACCGCCTCTTCGGAGGCAAAGAGGCGCGCGCGTGCCGTCTCCATGCCTGGAGTCAGTTGCCGCAGGAGTGCGTAGTTGTCGAGCACCCAGATGCCGCGGCCGTAGGTGCCGACGATGAGGTCGTTGTCCTTGATGGCGAGGTCCCAGCAGGGCGTGTCGGGCAGGTTGAGCTTGAGCGACTGCCAGTGATCGCCGTCGTCGAGAGACACATGAACGCCCGATTCGGTGCCCGCGAAGAGCAGGCCGCGCCGCTTCGGATCGGCGCGGACGACCCGGGTGATGCTGCCGCTGGTTTCGTCCACGGGCAGGCCCGCGTTGATCTCGGTCCACGAGGCCCCGAAGTCGCGGGTGCGGAAGAGATGCGGGCGGTGATCCCCCAGGCGCAGAGACTCGATAGCGGCGTAGGCGGTGGCGGCGTCGAAGGGCGAGGCCTCGATGCCAGACACGTTGGCGCGCTCCGGGCGAGAGAGTCCCGCGATGCTGACGTTCGTCCAGGTCTTGCCCTCGTCGCGGGTGAGGTGAATGAGCCCGTTGTTGGTCCCCACCCAGATCGTGCCGCGAGCCACGGGCGAGAGGGCCATGCTGACCACGGCGTCGCGGGCGCCGGGCGGTTGCTTCGGGTTGGCGCCCGCGGCCTCGGGCCGCACGGTGAGATCGGAGCTGAGACGCGTCCAATGCGCTCCCCCATCGCTCGTCACCGCGACCGCGTTGAAGGCGGCGAAGAGCTTCGAGGGGTCCCAGGGCGCGAAGGCGATGGGGGAATCCGTGCTGGCTCGCCACGGAAAGCTCGGATCGAGCGAGGGAGAGACGTTGATCCATTGCTCGCTCGGGTAGCTGATCTTCGAAATGCCGTTGCCGCTCGAATAGACGACGTCGCGATGCAGAGGATCGGGCCTCACCGTGCCCCACTCCCAGCCGTTCACGCTGTTCCAGTCGAACATGGTCACCGCCCCGTAGTTCCCGCGGCTGCGGGTGCGGATGGCGCCGGCGTCCTGCTGGGTCGCATAGATCCAGTACGGAAAGCTGTCGTCGGCGGTGACGTGATACACCTGCTCGGTCGACTGGTTGTACCAGGTGCTCCAGGTGGCCCCGCCGTCGAGAGAGATGGTGGCGCCCTGGTCGAGGCCGAGGAAGATGCGCTGACTGTTCGTGGGATCGATCCACATCGTCTGGGGATCGTCGCCCCCGGGAGCGCCCTTGAAACCGGTGAACGTTGCTCCGCCATCCACGGACTTGTAGCTCGAGGTCTGCACCGTGTACACGACATCCGGGTTCTTCGGGTCCACCCACACCCCGCACATGTACCCGCCGCTCACGATGCGCGGATCGTCGGCGGCCATGCGCCGCCAGTTGACGCCGCCATCGTCGGACCGGAACAGCCCCTGATCGCCGTAGAGATACACGCGCTGCGCGTTGGTGTTCATCGCCACCGCCACCGCGGTCCGGCCCGACAGCGCGGGCAGGCCATGGCCGGACAGCTCGCTCCAGGTCACTCCCCCGTCGGTGGATTTGTACAGCGCGGTCCCCGACCGGCTTCCCTCCGGCCGCTTCACCTGACCGAACTGCCAGGAGCGCAGCTTGTCGATGGGATAGTCCTCGGGCACGAAGTAACGGACGGTGGTAGCGAACACCACGTCGGGCACGTCGTAGGCGCGGGTCACGTGCTGGCCGCCGGTTTCATCGTCGGCGAAGAGCACGCGGGTCCAGGTGCGGCCGCCGTCCGTGCTGCGGTAGATGCCTCGCTCTTCGGACTTCCGATGGGGATCACCCGCGGCGGCCAGGAGGACGACGTCCGCGGAGCGCGGATCGACGCTGATCGAGGGAATGTGCTTCGTGTGTTCGAGGCCGAGGTGCTGCCAGGTCTTGCCTGCGTCGGTGGACTTGTAGACGCCATTGCCCTGTTCGATGGTGCCCGCGGTGATCATGTCGCCCGTGCCGACGTAGACGACGTCCGCATTGGAAGGAGCGACCGCGACCGCGCCCACGGAGGAGACGTTCGGAACCGAGTCGAAGACCGGAATCCAGGTAGCGCCCGCACTCGTGGTCTTCCACACGCCCCCACCCGGGTAGCCGGCGTAGAAGACGCCGGGCTGTCCCACCGCCCCCGCGGTGGCGGACACGCGCCCCCCGCGGAACGGGCCGACGTTGCGCCAGGTCAGGCCGGCGTAGAGGCGGGGATCAATGGCCGATCGGGACGGCGGCTCCTGGGCGGCGAGGGCGCTCAGAGCAAGACCGGCAACCACAAGGCGGGCGCGAATCAAAGGCCGATGGAACATGCTGCAGATTATGACAGCGCGCCCGCGGGGCCACTGGTAGTTTGCACCGCGGACGAAAGGAGGTTCGGTGCTGGACCACCGTGCGCATATGACAACCTTCACATGCGCCCGGAGGAATCGCTCCCGTAGACTTCCCCTCCCCCTTCCCCAGGGCTCCCTCGCACCGCCTCTTATCGCGGCCTTGGTCCCTGGTTCTCCTGGAGTCCTCCGTTGTCCGAGTTAAGAAACGACCTCGCCGCTCTCAAGATCGAGCGGAGACATCACGAGCCCTCGCCCCGCCGCTGGCCTCTGCTGCTCCTGGCGCCGGCCGCGCTGTTCCTGGGGGGGGCCTATTTCCTCAGGCTCCAGAACCGGCCGCTCGAAGTGGCCACGGCGAAAGTGACGAAGACCGAGGTCTCGGCCGAAGCCGCGAGTGCGTCGAACGCGGGCGCCCCGCTGCTGAACGCCTCGGGCTACATCGTGGCGAGGCGCAAGGCCGTGGTCTCGGCGAAGATCCAGGGGCGCCTTTCCGTGCTTCGCGTCGAGGAGGGAAGCCGCGTCCGCGAAGGCGACATCATCGCGCGCCTCGAGGATCGCGACTATCTCGCCCAGGTCGAACGGGCCGAAGCCGCCGTGCAACGCGCCGAGGCGGACCTCGCGGAGGCGAGGCGGCAGGCCCGCGTGGCCGAAGGACTCACGAAAGAGCAGATTGGAACCAGGGACACCCTCGACGCCGCGAACTCGCGGGTCACGGTGTCGGAGGCCGCGGTCCGCCAGGCCCGGGCCGACGTCGAGTTCTATCGGGCGGTGCTCGCCAACACGGAAATCCGCGCGCCTTTCTCGGGCACCGTGGTCAAGAAGATGGCGGAAGTGGGCGAGAGCGTCGCCCCCATTCCTCCCGGGGTGAATATTTCGACCGCCTCGGGCGCCATCGTGGCCCTGGCCGATCTCGACACCCTCGAAGTCGAAGTGGACGTCGCCGAGTCGAACGTCGCGAAACTCGGAGCCGATCAACCGGCCGAGGTATCGGCCGAGGCGTTTCCCGACCGCAAGTACAAGGGCCGGCTCCGCCAGGTCATTCCCACCGCGGATCGGACCAAGGCCACGGTGCAGGTGAAGGTCACGATTCTCGACAAGGACAAAGACCTCAAGCCCGAAATGAGCGCGCGTGTGCAGTTCACCGAGAAGGCGGCTTCCGCGGCCCCTCAGCCGTCGGGGGCTCCCGCGGCGATGCAATCGGTGGTGACCGCCCCCGAATCGGCCATCGTCACGCGAGAGGGCAAGCCCGTGGCCTTCGAGATCCTGGACGGACGGGTCAAGCTTCGGCCGGTCGAGGTGGGGTCGAGGAATGGCGGGGTGGCCCGGATCAAGAGTGGTCTTTATGGCGGCGAGACGCTGGTCGACGCTCCAGGCAAGGAATTGAAAGACGGCGATCCAGTTCGGCCCAAGGCGAACTGACTCCCATCGCGCAAGGCATTTGAGAAGGAACAAGCAATGACAACGATGGTCTCCGTCAAGGAAGTCACCAAGATCTACAAACGCGGGTCCGAGGAGCTGAAGGTCCTCGACGCTCTCAGCCTCGACGTGCCGGAGGGCGAGTTTGTCGCCCTCATGGGCCCGTCCGGTTCCGGCAAGACAACCCTTTTGAACCTGATCGCGGGCATCGATCAGCCGACCTCGGGCGGAGTGTTCGTGGGCGGGAAGAACATCGCCGTTCTCTCCGAGGGCGAGCTCGCGAAGTGGCGCAGCCACAGCGTGGGCTTCATCTTCCAGTTCTACAACCTCATTCCCGTGCTCTCGGCGCTCGAGAACGTGGAGTTGCCCCTGCTCCTCACCCGCCTCAGCAAGAAGGAGCGCCGCGAACGTGCCCTCACCGCGCTCAAGGTCGTGGGCCTCGCCGATCGTTCCTCCCACTATCCCCGGCAGCTCTCGGGCGGCCAGGAACAGCGCGTGGCCATCGCCCGCGCCATCGTGACCGACCCGCTGGTGCTCGTCGCGGACGAGCCCACGGGCGACCTCGACGCGAAGAGCGCCGAGGAGATCCTGAAACTCATGGAGACCCTGAACCAGGACTTCAAGAAGACCATCGTCATGGTCACCCACGACCCCCGCGCGGCCGACCGCGCGCATGTGCAGCGTCACCTGGAAAAGGGCGTCCTGCAGCTCCGCTAGGAGACATACGATGAAATTCCTCCCCTTCGTCCTCAAGCATCTGCGCCGCAACTGGGTGCGCACCTCCAGCACCGTGGTGGCCATGGCCGTCTGCATCTTTCTCCTGTGCACCCTGCGCTCGGTGCTTGCCGAGGTGGACGGCATGCTCGCGGCTTCAAGCGCCACGAGGCTCGTCACCCGTCATTCGGTGAGCCTCACCTTCAACCTCCCCGTCGCCTACGAATCGCGCATCCAGTCGGTGCCTGGAGTAAAGCGCGTGGCCAAGACCATCTGGTTCGGCGGCTCCCTGCCCGCGAAGAAGGAAGGAAAGGCGGACGAGGGCGCGGGCGGCGACGACCCCACCATGGACTGGAGCAACTTCTTCAACAACATGGCCGTCGATGCCGACAACTTCTTCGCCATCTATCCAGAGCTCACCATCTCGGCTGACCAGTGGCGCTCGTTCAAAGAGACGCGGCAGGGCTGCGTGATCGGCAGCAAGCTCGCGAAGAAATACAACTGGAAAGTGGGCGACAAATTCTTCCTCGAGAGCTTCATCCCGCCCTACAGGCGGCGCAGCGGCCCCTTCGAATTCGTGGTGAGCGGCATCTATGACGCCGACCTCGCGAAGTATCCGGGCACCGATATCTCCACCATGTACTTCCACTACGAGTACGTGAAGGAGGGCACGGGCCGGGAGATCGGGGTGGGGACGTACATGGTCGAGATCGAGGACGGCAGCAAGGCGGCGAGTGTGGGCAAGGCCATCGATGCGCTCTTCGAGAACAGCAGCGCCACTTCGATCACCGAAACCGAGCAGGCCTTCAAGGCGAGCTTCATCGCCATGGCCGGCAACCTCGCCTTTCTCCTCAACGGCATCGGCCTCGCCGTCGCTTTCACCATTCTGCTCGTCACCGCGAACACCATGAGCATGGCGGTGCGGGAGCGGCGCACGGAGATCGGTGTGCTCAAGACCCTGGGCTTCTCGAGCGCCCACGTGATGGGATTCGTGGTGGGCGAAGCGCTCCTGCTCGGGATCCTGGGCGGCGCCCTGGGAGTCTTTGGCAGCCAGGGGCTTCTCTATGTCGTGTCCCACGCGCCGGGAGTGAGCGAGATCCTCGCGGGAATCGGTCTCACCGGCCTCGAGCTCAAACCCGCGGTCGCGGCCATCGGGTTCTTCATCGCCGTGATCCTCGGCCTCTTCGCCGGCCTGGTTCCCGCGATCTCCGCTTACCGGGCGAAGATCACCGACATCCTGAGGACGGTCTAACCCCATGGCCCTTCCCCTCTCCTACAACATCCGCAATGTCCGGGTGCGCTGGCAGGTGACCCTGCTCGCCATCTCCGGCATCGCCCTCGTGGTCGCGGTCTTCGCGATCCTGCTCTCGATGTCGTCCGGCTTTCAGATGGCGCTGCGCGCCACCGGCCGGCCCGACAACGCCCTCATCGTCCAGCGGGGCTCGGCCTCGGAACTCACCTCGGGTGTCCGCATCGACGACCGAAACACCGTTCTGGCCGACGACCGCATCGCCCGGCGCGCGGACGGGTCGCCCATGGCTTCCTGGGAGTGGGTCGTGGTCATGAGCCTGCCCAAGGTCGATCAGGGGGGCTCCACCAACGTGACCCTGCGCGCGGTGACGCCCCAGGCCTTCGAGGTCCGCGGCGGGATCAACATCATCGAAGGCCAGAACTTCAAACCCGGCCTCGACGAGGTCATCGTGGGGCGCAAGATAATGGGGCGCATCGAGGGCCTGCAGGTCGGAAAGCAGGTGAAGTACATGGACAAGCGCTTCACCGTCGTGGGCGTGTTCGAGTCCCAGGGCGGCGCTTTCGAGAGCGAGATCTGGGGCGACTTCGATGTGATGGGCGCCATGTTCCAGCGGGGCGCGGGGTCGAACTCCGTGGTGGTCCGGATGAAGGACGCTTCCCAGATTCCCGCGCTCGACAAGTGGATCCGCACTCAGCCCCAGATGCAGCTCCAGGCGGTTCCCGAGACCAAGTACTACGCCGATCAGGCGGGGCCCCTCGCCGCCATCCTCAAGGGCCTCGCCGCCTTCGTGGCCTTCGTCATGGGCGTGGGCGCGGTCTTCGGGGCCATGAACACGATGTACGCCATCGTGGCTTCGCGCACCCGCGAGATCGGCACCCTTCGCGCCCTCGGGTTCTCGCGCTTCTCCATCCTGTCGTCGTTCGTCATGGAGTCCGTGGTCCTGGCACTTCTCGCGGGCGCCATCGGATGCCTCCTCGCTCTGCCCATGAACGGCTTCTCCACCGGCACCGCCCAGACCCAGAGCTTCAGCGAGGTCGCATTCTCGTTTCAGCTCACTCCCGCGATCATCACCACCGGCATGGTCTTCGCCGGGCTCATGGGGTTGATCGGAGGATTGCTGCCCGCGCTGCGGGCGGCCCGGATGCCCATCACCCGCGCCCTGCGCGACGCTTAGGTTTCAGGGCAACGCGGCGAGGGCGCGGATCTTCTCGCGCTCCTCGTCGCTGAAGGAGGGATCCTTGAGCAGACCCTCCACTCCCTGGGTGGAGAGTGCCGCGGCCGCACCCACAAGATCCTTCATGGTCTCCTCGATCTGGCCGACCACCAGGCCCCGGAAGAGTCCCAGACGCATGATGGCATTCACCATCGCGTTCACGGGAGCGGTACGGACGCGGACGTCGTAAGTGATTCCCTTCGGATTGTTGACTCCGGGACGGATGCGGATATCGACATAGGCCGAGCCTCGCAGCTTCCAGGGGCCGAACTTCGAACTGCCCCAGCCGTAGTAGGCCCGGCGCTTCAGCGCGGGATCGAGAAACAGGACTTCGGCATCGCCGGTGAGCTTGTCGGCGCGAACCGCGTGGAACCGGTGCGCGGTCGCGTCGATGTACTCGATCGAGTATTTCGTCTTCGAGAACCGGGTGGCGAGTTTGGCGGCGAGCGGCAGATCCTCGGCCAGGCGATCGAACTTCGCCTCGCTGATCGACGCTTCTCCGGAGAGGTCGTAGACCACGCGATAGCGCCCGCCCAGGAACGGATAGACGAAGGCGCCCATGCCCGCATCGGGGGTCACGCCATGGGAGAGCAGATCCCGGGGTTCCGCGCACCGCTGAGCATCGTAGGTGACGCCTTCGATCGGACGCGACAACTCGGAGCTGCAGGAGGGAAGGTCAACCGCCAGGCCGCAGGCTTTCACCAGGGCGCAGGCGGGCCGGGACGGTTCGGCCGCGAAGGCGCTCGTCGAAACGACGAGAACCGGCCAGAGTCTCAAACTAGAACAGCCGGGAGATGTAGACATCCATCTGGTGCTTCCAGTACGGCCAGTCGTGGCCGCCCTGTTCGCGCCAGTCATCGAGATGATGAGGGATCCCTCGGGCGGACAAGATGGCGGACATCCGTCGCGAAGGACCGCTGTCCTCAAAGGAACCGTTGCCGGTGGCGAGCCGGATGTCGCACTGGTGCAGATACTGAAGGATGTTCCAGTCGGTAAGGTTCGCCATGTAGTCGACGGGGTTGTTGAAATAGAAGTTGTCGTCGAAGTGGCCGTCCATGAAGCTGCGCAGGTCATAGACCCCGGAGAGAGCCAGGCAGCGGCGCACCCGGGTCGGGTGCTTGAACAGGGTGTTGGCCGCGTGGTACGCGCCGAAGGAAGCGCCGGTGGTGGTGATGGCGATGCCGCGGGCGTTGCAGTGATGTTCGATGAAGGGAAGCACTTCGTTCGCGATCGCCGCGTCGTAGGCCACCTGGAACTTCGCGCGATCGGCGGGGTGGATGTTCTTGTTGTACCAGGAGTCGTTGTTGACGGAATTCACGCAGAAGAACTTCACCCGGCCGGCCTGCATGTGGTGCCCGAGGGTATCGAACATGCCCTGGCCTTCGTACTCGCGCTCGTCGCCGCCGCTCGTGGGGAAGACCAGGATGGGCTGGCCGAAATGACCGTAGACCCGGACGTGGATGTCCCGGCCGATCCGGTCCGAATACCAGCGGTGAGTCTCGCTTTCCATGCGTAACCTCGTTTCGGCGACAACCCTATCAAGTCTTTCGAATCAGGCGAAGACCGCGCGCCCGCCACTGTGGCATCATTTCGGGGTGGGTCTGAGGGGCAGGTCACACCTATGGAAGCTTGGCGTCGCCATCGTGGTCGGCGCCATATCGCAGACGTGTGGGTCGGGATCGTCTGTGCCCACCGCTCCCACCCTGGCGGCTACCCCCACTCCCGCGCCCACGCCCACCCCGCGCCAAACGGTTTCTCTGGATGCGTCTGCGGATCACTATCAGTTCTCCAACCCGGTTGCACGGCTTGTGTCTCCTCAAGGATTCGACCTGGGCATCACTCCCCAGCGGATCAACGAGCCGTATCCCTCCAGCTTCTCTCATACCGTGGAGGTCTGGCTGTGGGACATTCGCGCCACCAGCGAGAACTTCACCAGCATGGGCGTCGCCTTCACTATCGGCTGGGAGGGGAATAATCGCTGGCGCGTCGATTCATTCACGCCCGAAACTGGCTGGTACTACACCCGGAGTCGAATTGACCTCCCGCTGGGCCAGCCGATGGCCGTCCGGGTGGTGAAGCATGCGGCGGGAATCGCCGAACTCTTCGTCAACGGGGTGAGCCTGCACTCGATTCAGGATGCGGAGATAACCCGGATGGTGCGAGTTCGCGTAGTCGGGACCGCGGCCGACTTCTCGTTCATCCCCGTCGGTCTCAGCAGCCAGTCTATCTATCCAGAGGCACACGGACTCTGTGGCTTCTGTCGTCCGTCCGGAGCGATACGGCCCTAGCAAAGGGTCGTCGGGCTTCTCCGAAGCCTTACCGGGAGGTCCGCGGCGACGTCTTAACGCAGCAAACGTCGTGCGGTGGTCGGGGGCGGGACGAGGGTTTCGAGGAAGCCGCGATTGGTCTGCGTCTTCGACAGGCGGTCGTTGAGGAACTGAGCCGCTTCGATGGAGCTCATCTCCGCGAGGGCGCGCCGCAGCGTATGCCTCTGCCGCAACTCGTCGGCGTTCATGAGCAGCTCTTCGCGCCGGGTGCCGGACTTCAGCACGTCCACCGCCGGGAAGATCCGCCGCTCCGCGATGGTGCGATCGAGGATGATCTCCATGTTCCCGGTTCCCTTGAACTCCTGGAAGATGACTTCATCCATGCGCGAGCCGGTTTCGATGAGGGCGGTGGCGATGATGGTGAGCGAACCGTTGCCCTCGCAGGTGCGCGCGGCTCCGAAGAACTGACGCGGAAACTGCAAAGCGCGGGAATCGACGCCGCCCGACATGGTGCGGCCGCCGGGGCCGGTTTCGCGGTTGCTGGCGCGCCCGAGACGGGTCAGCGAGTCCAGGAGGATGACCACATCCTTCTTGGCCTCGACCATGCGCTTCGCCCGTTCGAGGCACAGACGCGCGAGACGGATATGGGCGTCGGAGGCGGAGTCGGACGTGGACGCGAGGATTTCCGAGGCATGGCCGAGGACCCGTTTGAAATGGGTGACTTCCTCGGGCCGCTCATCGACGAGCATGAGCATGAGGTGCGCTTCGGGATGGTTCTTGACGATGATGTATGAATCCAGGTAACTACCGTTCATATCA
>CAZYEA010000015.1:0-20319 GCA_964646485.1 uncultured Acidobacteriota bacterium | reverse complement strand
CGATGGCGAGCCCGATGTGTTCGAGGATCGTGGTTTTGCCCGCCTTCGGCGGAGACACGATGAGGCCGCGCTGCCCCTTGCCGATGGGCGCCACAAGATCCAGAACCCGCAAAGTCAATTCCGCGCCCGGCTCATCGGCCAGACGGAATGCCTTCTCCGGACTGATAGACGTGAGGTCCGCGAAGTGGGGCAGTAGACGATACTGCGCCACCTCAAGACCGCTGGCCTTTTGAATTTCTACGACGACCTTGACGCCCGAGGCTTCACGGCAAAGACCCTCGACCTGCGTGCCGTCGCGCAAGGCATAGTCCCGCATGATCGAGGGCGGAATGACCACGTCTTCGCGCGAAGGCAGGTAGTTCTGGTTCGCCTGCCGTACAAACCCTCCGATGTTCTCAGTGACCTCGGCGATCCCAACGAATGGAAACGTTTCGCCTTCGGTCGGAACCTGAACTTGTCGTGGGTCCCTGACTGGCCCCCGGGAACCTTGCGGCTGGTTTCCCTGTGCCCCTGAATTCCCTTGCGGGTTTCCCTGGGGGGACCATTCTTGCCTGTTGCGTCGATGCCGTCGCCTTGAGCCTCTCCTCATTGGACACTCTCCAACGGGGTCGGGCTCCCAAGCGATAGGAGCATCGCAACCTCCAAGGCCTAGGAACTTAGCACATGTGGCAAGCAAGTCCAGTCGTCAGGACCCAAAGCCGGCCTCCCGCCAGTGCGTGCTCCACTGCCACAAGCCGAACATCGTCTTCTGGTCGATGGGGTGGCCGAGGGCGCGCGCGAGCTGGGTCACCTGCCCGCGATGATGGGCCTCATGGCTTATGAGATACGCGACGAAGTGGGCCACATTCGGCTTGAAGTCGCGGATGCGGCCGTCCGGAGTCTGCGCCGCCTCGCGGATCACCGCGCGCAGGGCCAGGGCGGATTCATCGAGCGCCTTGAGGGCTGCCGCCTTGTCCAGCTTCTCGGCCTCGACCTTGGCCGGAAGGTTCTCCCGCTTCTGGGCAACGAGCCACAAGAGGCGGACGTTATGGATATGAGCGAAGAGCTGGGCGATGCTGCGCCCCTTCCCCGTGGGCGGCGGCGCCGGCCAGAGCGCGTCAGGAATCGCGCGCAGGAGACTCAGGTTGACGCTCTGGCTCACCGCCAGCATTTCTTCGAAAGACTTCGGATAGTCGAGAGGGGGTGCGGGCTTTGCTTTGGCGGCCATGAGTGAATCCTAAGGCGGTTTGATCAGTCGATCTCCGCGGCCAGGTACCAGGTGTCGTTCCTGGGATCGCGAAAGATCAGATACGCGGCGGTCCCTCCCTCGCTCGCGATCTCCACATCCCATTCCTCGCGGGCGAACGCCTCCTCGTTCCACCACTGGGTGGAGAGAAGGTAGGGACCGGCGTTCGACCGAACCCGGCCGCGGATGTTCAGGAAACGATCGTGATCCTGCACCTGGAGCGAGACCGGCGCGCCGGCCAGGTCGACCCGGACGGTGGCGTGGGCCGGGGGGCGGATGGCGCGGAGCGCGGTTGCCGGAGGGCGGGGGTTTGGTGGAGTCGGGCTGGGTTTCTTCCTCGTCTTCGACTGCGAAATCGGATCGAAGGGCCGCAGCACGAATCGATCGGGGGTGTGGGTGTCCACGAGCTGCGGCGAACCGATGCGATCCTCCGGGAAGAAACGCTGAAGCCGGGCGAGGGCGCTTGCCACTCTCTCCGGACTGCTGCGGCCCGCTCCCGTGAAGGAGAACTGGACCGCGCGCGCGCTGGTGGATTCGGCGCGGAGAGAGAGGGATAGAACCGGTGCGGCCGGCGGGCGGCCCTCGAGGTTCAGCCGCACCAGGGTGCGCCAGGCCGCGTCATCGGCGGAGGGCGAAGGTGAACGAATCAGTCGGACATCGGTGATTCCGTTTTCGAGGGCCAGGGTCACTTCGAATGCGGTGGCGGCCCGGCCCCCGGACTTGAGCTTCGCGCACAAGGGGTCGAGCAATCGGAACATGAGGAAGCAGAGCTGGGACAGGTCCTCGACCCCGAAGCCGGGGTCGAGGCCAAGGCCGTCGTCGGGTTTCTCCTGCAGGGGAACGAGCAAACGCTCGTCGCGACCGGAGGACGATTCGTGCGCGCGCACCAGCGACACCCCACCCCGCGAGCGGAGATCGCTCGCGGGCAGGCGGGCGAGGTCGCTCGAGTGGTGAAGCCCCCAGTTCCGCAGCCGCGCCAGGGTGCGGTCGTCGAGGTCGAGGCTCTCGATGGGCAGGGCGCCCAGGAGCTCCGCTTCGGCCGTCTCATCGAGGGCGATCGAAAGCCCGGGACGGAAGAGAGCGAGACGACGGGCGGCCTGAAGGCGGGTGGCAAGGGCGATGCGCGGAGACTCGATGCCGTAGTCGAGAGCCGAGGTCTTGATCGAGGCGGCAAGATCGTGGGGACTCTGGAAGAGGTGGGAGAGACCGGAGAGATCGAGAAGGGCGAGATTTCCTTTCTCGAGCTCATACCGCGGAGTGAAGTCGCGGGAGAGCCGGAGGAGCTTCTCCGCGAACTGCTCCAAAGGCGCCACCACGCAACCGAACAGAGGCCCTGACTGGAGGTTATCCATGGCGCCCCCCTGCCTCGATATCGACGGTTGCGGTCTTGAGAAAAGGCCAGTTCTGGGTGACGGAGAGAGTCAGGCGTTTCAACAGGCGTCCGTGGCCGGTCTGCACGAACAGGCGCTTCTCGGCGCGCAGTCGAATCGACAGACCGCGCGGAGAGGCGCCCCAGTGCGAACGCGTGAGCACGATGCACGCGGTGTCGGTCGATTCGAAGGCGCGCAGCAACCGGACGTTCCAGGCCGTGGGCAAGGACTTCAGGAGGCGTTCGGGAAGGTCGGCAAAATCGACGACCACGATGTCAAACAGAGAAGCGGCGGCAAGGGCGTGGGCCGCGCCGATGGCATCGACCAGGGGACGTTCCTTCGCCGGCGTCCCGCGCAGCCAGACGAAATTCCGGAACTCGATGCCCGCGTTAAAGGCGGCCTGCGGCGAGAAGCGATCGAGGGGATCGACCCAGGCCACCAGATCCTCGCGCGAGGCATGAGCCGCAAGAGCGAGGGCAAGGGCGGTGCGCCCCGAAGAGGCGCTGCCCACGATCTCTCCGACGCTTCCCTTTCGAAAGCCCTGGCCGAGAATGACGTTCCAGAGAGCGTGGCCGGTCACCCGCCCTTCGGGCTCGAGGGGGAGGTCGAAAACCGACGATGCGCCCGAAAGCTTCTTCTCGGCGAGGAGGTCTTCGAGGATTTTCTTGCGGGGGGAGAGAGCCGCCATGTTCGCCCGATTTTCGCCTATCGGTGCTGCGAGTCAAATCCCGCGGGTTTAGAGGCCAGGCACCATCCACGGGAACACGTAGGCCTGGAGGAGGACGAGCACGCCCACGAGGCAGGCGAGGGCCAGGCTGTGGAAGAAGACGTAGCGAAGGATGTCGCCGGGGGCGGCAGCATCGCCGGTGGCCACACTCGCCACCACGATGCTCTTTCCCATGACCCCGCCCGACGCGTTCGCGGCCGCGGTGAGCAACGGCGAGACGCCGATCTGCTGCGCGGAAACCGTCTGCAGGTTTCCGAAGAGGACGTTCGACGACGTGTCGGAGCCGGTGAGGGCGACGCCCAGCCACCCCAGCAGCGGAGAGAAGAACGGAAACAGGACGCCCGTGCTCGCGAAGGCGAGGCCCATGCTGGTGTCGGACCCCGAGTAGCGCGTGGTGTATCCAAGCGCCAGCATCGCGGAGATCGTGAGCAGCGAGGTCCGGACCCGAAAGAGGGTCTGGCCGTAGAGGCCGAGCAATGTCCGGGGGGAGAGGCGAAGCGCAAGACCGGAGACGACTCCGGCGAGGAAGAGGCCGGTACCCGTGGCGGACAGTCCGTTGAGGACGAAGACCGCGGCCTCCGGTTCAGGCTTCACCACCACCGGCGGAACCCGCACCACCGCCTGGTCGAGCCAGGGCACGGCCACGCGCGCCATCGCGAGTCCATCGAGAGCCTTTTTCACCTGGGGAAGGCCCCAGATGAAGACGAAGACGGTGAGGAGGATCCACGGCGTCCATGCGCGCAGGGCTTCACCGCGGGAGGGAGGTGTCTCGAGGATCGAGGCGCTTTCACGCTCGTGATGGAAACGCCAGACGTTCCTCGGCTGCCAGAAGCGGAGCAACAACAGAAGCGACAACATCGAGACGATGGCGCCCGCGATGTCGACCACCCAGGGTCCGTGATAGTTGCTCACCAGGAACTGGGTGATCGCGAAGCTCACTCCCGCGGTGAGGCAGGCGGGCCAGACCTCGCGCATGCCCTTCCACCCGGCCATGACCACGATCAGCCAGAAGGGAACGATCACCGAGAAGAAGGGAAGTTGCCGGCCCACCATCGCGGAAAGCTGATCGAGCGGAAGGTGCGTCACCGCGTTGAGCGCGATCAGAGGCGTGCCGAGAGCGCCGAACGCCACCGGCGCGGTGTTGCCGATCAAGGCGAGGCCCGCGGCTTCAAGCGGCCGAAAGCCGAGGCCGATGAGCATGGCCCCGGAGATGGCGACCGGAGTGCCGAAGCCCGCGGCCCCTTCGATGAAGGCCCCGAAGCTGAACGCGATCAGCAGGGCCTGAATGCGGCGATCATCGCCGAGCCCCGCGATCGTGCGCTTCACGATCTCGAACTGGCCGGTCTTCACGGTGACGTCGTAGACGAAGATGGCGTTGAGGACGATCCAGCCGATCGGAAAAAGACCGTACGCCGCGCCATAACCGGCGGCGGCAGTGGCGAGGAGGGCGGGCATGCCGAAGACGAGCACCGCGACGAGCCAGGCCGAGGCCAGACCGGCGAGGGCGGCGCGGTGGGCCCGGACGTGGAGGAACGCGAGGAGCCCGAGCAGGACCACCACGGGCAGAGCCGCCACCAGCGCGGAAACGAAGACGCTGCCCAGGGGCGCGTAGGTCTGGGACCAGGGCATGGCGGGACGGCCTATTCCTTCTTCTTCCGGATCGCCTTGGAGGCGGCCAGCCGTTCGCCGAGTTCCTTCTCACGCCCCCGGGTCGTGGGTTTGAAGTACACCCGGCCCTTCAGCCGGTCGGGCAGGCACTCCATCGCGGCCACACCCTCGGCTTCATCGTGCGCGTACTTGTAGCCCTCGCCGTATCCGATGTTCTTCATCAGTTTCGTGGGCGCGTTGAGGATGGACTTGGGTGGCGGATCGGCGCGGGTTTCGAGCGCGTCCTTCCTGGCCTCGCCCCAGGCGAGGTAGACCGCGTTGCTGCGGGGCGCGGCCGCGAGATAGACCACGAGTTCGGCGAGAGCGAGGTCACCTTCGGGTTGGCCGATGAAGTGAACCGCCTGCTGCGCAGCCATGGCGAGGGTCAGGGCGTGCGGATCGGCGAGTCCCACGTCCTCGGAGGCGAAACGGACCAGCCGGCGGGCGACATAGAGCGGGTCCTCGCCGCCTTCGAGCATGCGCGCAAGCCAGTACAGCGCAGCGTCCGCATCCGAGTTGCGGATGGACTTGTGAAGCGCGCTGATCAGGTTGAAGTGCTCCTCGCCGCTCTTGTCATAGAGAAGGGCCTTCCGTGAGAGCGCCTTCTGGGCGAGGGCGAGGTCGATCCGACCCTTGGTCCGGGCGAGAGACGCCGCGATCTCGAGCGCCCCCAGAGCCCGGCGGGCATCGCCGTCCGTGACTTCGGCGAGAAACATCAGCGCGTTGTCGTCGATCTCGATCCCGAGCGCACCGAGGCCTCGATCCTTGTCTCGAAGCGCGCGGCGCATGAGATCCATGACCGCCGGGCCGTCCAGGGGCTTCACCACGAACACACGACAGCGGGAGAGCAAGGCGCCCACCACCTCGAAGGACGGGTTCTCGGTGGTGGCTCCGATGAGGATCACATCGCCCGACTCCACCGCGGGGAGCAGCGCGTCCTGCTGCGACTTGTTGTAGCGGTGGATCTCGTCGATGAAGAGGATGGTCCTGCGGTGCGCGGCCTTTCGGCGGTGCGCGGCGTTCGCGAGGACTTCGCGCAGTTCCTTGACCCCGGTCAGGACCGCGGAGAGCGCTTCGAAGTGCGCGCGCGATTTCGTCTGATGCCGGATGGCGTTCGCGAGGGTCGTCTTGCCGGACCCGGGCGGACCCCACAGGATCATCGAGAAGAGTTCGCCTCCCGAGAGTGCATGGTGAAGCGGCTCGCCCGGCCCGAGCAGCGACTCCTGCCCGAGGATCTCCTCGAGCGACTCCGGCCTCATCCGCTCGGCAAGAGGCGCGTCCTGGCCGCGGCTGGGAGAACTCGCGCGGTCTTCGCGGTCTTCGCGGACTTCGGGCTCTTCGGTCTCGTCCTCACCGAAGAGCGATGAGGTCTTCGACTTCCCCGTCACTTCTTCCCGAAATTCAGGCGGTCAAGGACCACACGGCCATTGCTCACCACCAGAAGCGGGTCCTGGAGCGTGGCGGGATCCTCCAGGGGATTGTCGGCCACGGCCAGAAGATCGGCCTCGAACCTGGGCTCGATGGCCCCGATGCTCTTCTCCATCTTCAGAAGCATTGCGGCGTTGACGGTGGCGGCGCGGATGGCGTCGATGGGAGTGAGGCCGAGCTTCACGAAGTTCGCGACTTCGTGCGACACCCGGGTAATGCTGGTGGGGCCGTAGCTCGTGTCGCCGCCGGTGACGATCAGAACGCCTCTCTTGTAGGCCCGGCGGACCGCATCGGCGAGCCTCGGCAGCATCGCTTCACCGCGGAGGATGAGAACCGGATGGTCGTAGTCGCCTCCGGGCTCGGCGAGGTCGATCACCGTCGAATACGTGGGCACGAAGGCGGTCCCCTTCTGCCTCATGAGATCGAGGGCCTCGTCGGTGAGATACGTCCCATGTTCGATCGAGGCGACACCCGCTTTCACCGCGTCGAGCGCTCCCTCGGCCCCGTGCGCGTGGGCCTGGACGCGCACTCCCTTGAGGGCGGCCTCCTCCACCATCGCGCGCATCTCGGCCTCGCTCCACATCTGCTTGCGCGGATCGGTATCGGGGGTCCCTGCGCGCTCGGTGGCGTTGACCTTGATCCAGTCCACGCCATGCGCGAGGTTCATCCGCACCACGCGGCGGATGTCCTGGATCGTTTTCACCCCGCCCATGAGATCGGCGAGCGATGGGTCCGAGTAGAAGGCCTCTTCGGCGAGGCGGTCGCGGACGTGGTAGCCCGAGGCCAGGAAGTCCGGGCCGGCGATGGCGCCCGATTTCGCGAGATCGCGAAGGGAGACATCGACGAAGTACGAAACCCCTGAACTGCGCACCGTGGTGACGCCCGACTCGAGCGCGCGTTTGGCGGCCGCGAGATTCGCGATGTGAGTGTGCGCGTCCACGAGGCCGGGAACGAGCGTCCGGCCCGCGAGGTCCATGGCCTTGATTCCGGCCGGGGCCGGGGCGGCTGAGACACTCTCGATCCGTCCGGCGCGGAGCATCACGGTCTGGTTCGAAATGACACGGCTGGTGCGGACATCGAGAGCATTCGCATGAAGCAGGGCCAAGGGCTCGGCCGACCTGTCGGTTTGGGCCCGGACCACGGTTGAAACGGGGGCCAGGGCAAGCGCGAACAGAAGGAAGAGCCGACGGCCGGGCGCGTTCATTGAGAGGTCTCCACGAGGGGCGAGGTGGGGCAACTATAGAGCGCCCTTGAGGCGCCCCTGGATCACGCGGGCCACGCGTTCCGCGGTTCGGCCATCGCCGTAGATCAACCCCGGCTTCACCTTGGGCGGTCTTCTTTCGATGGCGCGCACCGCGAGGACCATGGTCTGGGCGGAGGCCCCCACCAGCCGGTTCGCTCCGCCTTCGAGCGTCTCGAGCCACTCGGTGGTGTCTCGAAGGGTGACACAGGGCTTGCCCAGAAGGAACGCCTCCTTCTGGAGCCCGCCTGAATCGGTGAGAACCAGTCGGGCGCGAAGGCTCAGGCCCAGCGATTCGGTGTAGCTCGCCGGTCCGCTGATCCGGATATTCGCGGGCGGCCTCAGACCGAAGTCCTTGATTCGCGCGCGGGTCCGCGGATGCAGGGGCAGGACCACGGGGCAGGGCAGCCTGCCGAGGCCATCCAGAATTTCCGAGAGCCGCTCCGGATCGTCGGTGTTCTCCTGGCGATGAACGGTGGCGAAATAGAAGTTCTTGGGCAGGTCGAGCTTCGCCGCCGCGGCCCTCGCCTTCGCCTTCATCCGTTTGAGAACGTCGGTCATCACGTCGCCCACCACGAACACGCCTTTTCGAATGCTCTCCTGGGCGAGGTTCCGGGCCGCGAGCTTGGTGGGGCAGAAGAGCAGGGTGGAGACGTGATCGGTGAGCCGGCGGTTCACCTCTTCGGGCATCCTCATGTCGAAGCTGCGGAGCCCCGCCTCCACATGAGCGACCGGGATGTGGAGCTTGGCCGCGGCCAGCGCTCCCGCGAGGGTTGAATTGGTGTCGCCGAGGACGACCACCACCGCGGGCTTCACCTTCTGAAGGGCGGCCTCGATGGAAGCCAGCATGGCCCCGGTCATGGCGCCGTGGGATCCCCCGGAGAGGCCAAGGTGGATCTGGGGCCTGGGAAGACCGAGCTCACGAAAGAACGCTCCGGACATGGCGTCGTCGAAGTGCTGCCCGGTGTGAAGCAGGGTGTGGGCGAAGCGCTTCTCGAAAGCGGCAACGAGCGGAGCGGCCTTGACGAACTGGGGCCTGGCCCCAACCACGGTGAGCACGCGGGTCATGGCCGAAGCCTACCGCTTCGGAGCGGGCCCGGTTTTAGCACCCCGCCACTCGGTAGACTCGGTCGTGTGCGAATAGCTATAACCGGAGTTGCGGGTTTTGTCGGCTCCAACCTGACCGAGCGACTGCTGAACCGCGGCGACGCCGTGCACGGTGTCGACGATCTCTCCCACGGCACGATCGAGAACCTGTCGCCTTTCCTTCACCATCCGGCCTTTAAGCTCGACCAGGCCTCGATCCTCGATCCTTCCGCACTCCACCAGGCCTTCGCGGGTGCCGAAGTCGTGGTTCACCTCGCGGCCGGGAAGATTCCCCGCCACGGCGATGCTCTCGACACCCTCATCATCAACGGCGAAGGCGGCCTGAACGTCCTGCGAGCGGCTAAGGATTGTGGGGTGCGGCGCATGGTCCTCGCCTCCACCTCCGACTGCTACGGTCGCAACCCCCTCGTGCCCTTCAATGAGGAATCGTCCTCCGTGATCGGTTCGCCGAAGGTGCGACGGTGGAGCTACGCGGTCTCGAAGATGTTCGAAGAGCAGGCGCTCTTTGCCTTTCGGGAGCGATACGGCATCGAAGGCGTGGCCTTGCGACTCTTCGGCGGCTACGGCCCGAAACAGAACATCACCTGGTGGGGGGGACCGCAGTCGGTCTTCATCGGCGCGGCCCTGCGAGGCGAGCCCCTCGAGGTCCACGGCACCGGACAGCAGACCCGAAGCTTCACCTACATCGATGACATGGTGGAGGGCTTCGTGCGTGGCATAGACACCCCGAAGGCCGACGGGGAGGTCCTCAACATCGGCATCGATCGGGAGATCACCATCGAGAGCCTGGCCCGGATGATCTCGGAAATGATCCGACCGGGCGAGGCGCCGAACGTGCGTCTGATTCCCTACGAAACCTTCGGACGGTACGAGGACGTGGAACGGAGGATTCCCGACGGCACGAAGGCGGAGGAGATCCTCGGTTTCCGGGCGCGGGTCAACCTCGAGGACGGCCTGCCGCGCGCGATCGAGTGGCAGCGCGGCACCATGAAGCGGCTCGGACTCCTGTGATCCACGCCGTGGTTCCGGTCATGAACGAGGAACCGAATGTGGGCCGGCTGGCCGACCGGCTCAAGGAGGCGCTGACCCCGCAAGCGCCTTACCGCATCCTCTTCGTGGACGACGGGTCCGCCGATGGCACGGTCAGGGTTCTCAAAGACCGGGGCGCCGAAATCGAGACGCTCTCCCACCCACAGAACCTGGGCCCGGGCGCGGCCTTCCGCACCGGCTTCACCCATGTCCTGAAATCGCTTCAGCCAGACGACCTGGTGCTCACCCTCGAAGGCGACGGCACCAGCGACCTCGCCATCCTTCCGAGGATGCTGGCCCGGATCCGTAACGAGGACGACGACCTCGTCCTGGCCTCCTGCTACCTGTTCGGGGGGGGGATTGTAGGAACCTCGCTCCATCGCGTGGGCTTGTCCCACATTGCGAACGGGCTGGTGAAGCAGACCCTGGGCCTTTCGGGGCTCGCGACCCTGTCGAGCTTCTACCGCCTCTATCGGGGCCGGACCCTGCTCCGCCTTCGCGAGTCATACGGCGAACGTCTCTTCGAGTCGAATGGTTTCGAGAGCCAGATCGAGATCCTCCATCTCGCGGCGAAGCTGAAGATGTCCATTTCGGAAGTGCCGATGGTCCTCGACGGGTCGAAGCGCCTGGGCAAGAGCAAGATGAAGATCCTGAAGACGTCGCTTGCCTACCTCCGGCTGATCGCGCGCACAAGGGGTGTGACCGGGCGGTGAAGCGCGCGGGCCTCGCGGCTGCGTTCGGCTTCCTTCTCGGCGTGGCGAGCCTCTCCTTCCCCACCGGGCCGGAGGTCCATGTCCCCCTCGGGGGCGCACGCGGTCCGCTGATGATGTCGGGGCTGGGGCCGAGCGAAGCGGTCTGGTCCCTGCCCGACCAGGAAGCCGCCGACGCGAGACGCGACTTCTACTTCCGCCAGATCGAGACGGCGGAATCCGCGGTCTCCGTTCCGCTGCGCCCCCGCGGTCGATTCGCCCTCGGGGTCCGAATGGACACGACGGTGCGAACCCGGGTCGATGTGGCGAGAGAGGGCGCGCCGATCGGGACCGTGTTCGTTTCCACCGGCCGCTGGAACGAGACCCTCATCGCGGAGAATCTCGAACGGGCGCCCCTCGACTTCGCCTTGCGCTTTGAAGCCGCACCCCTGGTGCGCCGGGCGGACCCTGAGAACTTCCGCCGCTATGTCGATGAGCTGGTGCTGCGAAGCGGGGAGGGTTTCGACCTGCCCTGGAGCTCACGGGTCGCGGGCGGCTTCCTTTTGGCCTTCTTCGTTCTGCTCTGCGCGGAGACGCTCTCCGGCGCCTGGGCCGGGCTTCCCGCCCTTCTGGGCTCCGGCGCCTTGTGGTTTGGAACCATGCGCGAGCCGGTGGCCCTCGCGCTCGGCCTGCCGCGGCTGCTCGGCTTCGTGGGCGCGAGCGTGCTTCTCACCGCACTCCTGGGGTTGGCGCTGAAGCTCGGCCGACGTGCGACGCTCTCCGTCGCTCTGATGGGCGCGGGCCTGGTTTTCGGCTGCGGCCTGCTCTCCTTCCTTCCCGGCCACTCGCCGGCCGACCTCGACATCCACATCTGGCGCACCGTCGACCTAAAGGACGTGGCCCCGACGTACGAGGCCTGGTTCCGCTACGGCTCCCATTACCCGACGCCCTCTCAGATTCGCGGCTCCGCCACCGAGGCGCTCGGAGGCGGGCCGGCGATTCCTTACTCTCCGCTTCCCTACGTGCTGTTCTATGCGGCGCACGCGACCGGACTCGACCTCCACTGGTCGATGAACGCCCTTGAAGCCCTGAGCCTTTCGCTCCTGCTGCCGCTGGTCTTCGCCCTTGCGAAGGCTGCCTCCTCCAATACTGGAGGGTTCCTGGCCACGGCACTCATGGCCATGGATCTCGCCACCATCCACCACCTGGGTCGGGCGCACTCTCCCGCGGTCGTGGGCGGAGCCCTCGGACTCGCCGCCCTGCTGGCCCTCGGGCTCACCCTCCCGCGAATGGCCGAGCCCGGCGGATGGAAGATCCCGGCCCTCCTCCTGGGGATGGGTGCGCTTGGATACTCGAGCACGCCGCTCTTCTATGCCCTCTTCGGCGTCGCTCTTCTGCTGTTCGCTTCGTTCCATCCTGAAACCAGGGGCCTCCTTCGCCCCCTGGCGCTCGCCCTCGCGGCCGGAGGACTGCTGGCGCTCGTCCTCTTCTACGGGCATTACCTCCCGGGACTGATGAGCGGCCGGGGCTCAGCCCTCGGAGCCGACCCGTTTCCGGGGCGGACATTCTTCATCTTCCACAACGAGTCCCGGCAAAGTCTGCGACTGTGGAGGCTCGGGCTTTTCATCCCGCTCCTGGCCGCAGTCCCGGCCACCCTGTTCGCGATCCGGCGCGTGTCGGCGCCGCTCCGCGCATTTCTACTCGCCTGGATCGCGGCCTGGGCGGGAATCATGCTGCTGAAGGAACCCTGGGGCCTGCCCATTCTGCTGCGCTGGGCCAAGGAGGATTTCTATCTGGCCCCCGCCGTTGCACTGGTAATCGGCATCGCTGTGGCACGGGTGGAGTCGCGCGCGCTCCGCATGACCCTCACCGCGGCGGCCGTTCTGACCTCCCTGCTTCTACGTCTCCGCGACTTCGGCTATCACATCGACACCCTCCGGTTCCTGAGGTGATGAGCGCGGCTTCCCCCTAGGCCTTTCGGGCACGCAGGCGGTTGAGCGCGGCCGCAAAGTCTGAGGGAGGGTCGCTCTCGCAGTCGATAGGCTGGCCCGTGAGCGGGTGCGGAAACGCCAGCATGCAGGCGTGGAGGAAGGGCCGGCCGTCTCTGGCCCGTCCCTTCGCTCCGTAAACCGAGTCGCCGATGATCGGGTGACCAAGCGCCCTCAAATGAAGGCGGATCTGATGTTGGCGCCCGGTCTCGAGTTCCAGCTCGAGCAGTGCCGCCCCGGCGAACCTCTCTTTGACCCGATAGTGAGTGACCGCGTGGCGTGAGGGCTCGTCGCCGTCTCGGGCGATGTGGCGCTTTCCCGCCTCGTACTCATCGGCGATGGGCAAATCGATGGTTCCCGCCGTCGCCTTGGGCACTCCCTCGACCAGGGCGAGGTAGCGCCGCACAAAGGCATGGTCGCGAAAGGCCGCGCGGCCTTGGGCGTGACACTCTCTCGAAAGGGCGATGGCCACGAGGCCGGAGGTTCCGCGATCGAGCCGGTGCAACGCGCCCACGTAAGCCTGGCGTCCGCGCACGCGCGTGAGATCGGCGCGCAGGCGGTTCAGCACGCAATCGTCATCGCTGTGGCCGTCGGTAGGAACGGTGAGGAGGCCCGCGGGCTTGTCCACCACGACGAGGTCGTCGGCCTGATACGCACAGGGAAGGGACAACCGAATCGCCTGCTCGCGGCGCCGATTGGGATGGAAGGAGACGGGCTCGACCGCTTCAACGCGGCGACCGGGGTCCTTGATGCGCGTCGAACCCACGTCCACCTGCCCCGCGCCGATCGCGTCCTGGGCCCGACGACGGGATAGGTGGAACTCGCGGGCCACCCGCACGTCCAGGCGTTCGCCATCGACCATCGCCAGGAGAATAGACGAGGACATGGAGGGAGGCCGGGCGGACCCTAGGGTCGGCAGTCCCTGAACGCGCGGATCTCCTCGATCTGAAAGTTCGGCGCCGGCCGGCTGACGAAGATGGGAAAGGCGAGCCGGAAGGCCCGCACTTCCTGGCGGGGGAACCGAATCACGTGGCGCGCGGTGCGGACTCCGCCCAGCTGACCCTCGAGGGTCTCCCAGGCGACCTCGGGGGAGAAGGGTGAGGAAACGGGGGTCCAGGCTCCCTCCGGAGCGCGCAGTTCGAGCGAAGGCCAGACTCGGGGAAACCGATCCGCCGGGGTCTCGACCACGAGGGCGGCGAGAGTCTCGGCCGGCTTGAGCTGAATCTGGAAGCCATACCACCCCGACTGATCGGCGCCGGACGACCAGCGCGTGGAGGGATCGCGGTCGGCGATGAGGGCCAGGCTTTCCTCGGGGGCGCCCTCACCCATGGCAAAGACGCGGAAACTCGAACCCGGCACTTCGTCGGCGGGTTTGCACAGGGGCGGCGGGGGCGGCGGGGCTTCGATCCGAAAGTAGAGCTCATCGCCGAGTTCAAGGATGTTCGGCTCGAAGGCCACCGCGGATCGATCAAGCCGAACCAGGGTCTTCGTGTCCTTCAGGCGATCGAGGCGAGACCCGCGATCATCGTCCGGCCAGATACGGGGGTGGACAACCGCCGTGCGCACGCCCAACCGGGACAAGACGCCCAGCGAGTTGTCATCGGGAAATCCGTCGAGAAGCCAGGCGAGGTACTCATGACCAGGCGGATAGAAGGAGGTGCGACCGATCGGAACGGGATTCCAATGGTACGTGGAAAGGAACGGGTAGGCCGCCCAGTACCTTCGCTGGGGAATGGGATAAAGCGGCAGGTCCACGAGAGGACCCCCCGGCAGGTCCCGATAGGCGGAGCGAAGCAGGGCACTCGCGGGCAGGCGTACACCGTACCCGGTACGGCTCCACTGCTCAAACGGCAGAATCGCGCAAAGGGCAACGGTGGCGACGGTGGCGGCGGTCGATCGTCCGAGCCACCGCGCCGCGCCCAGCCCGGCGAGAATGGCTCCGCCGAGGACGGCGAGCGCGTTGAAACGAGGGGTGTGCCGGAGACCTTCGAGGGGCAGGGTCTTGAGGAGCCAGCGATGTGGGCCGGGGCCGTATGAGCTGCCGCCGACCGAGAGGATGTCGCCCATGGAGAGAACGACCCCGATAGACGCGGTCGCCAGGGCAACGAGGGCGAGGGCTTTGAACCAGCCCGGACGCGACCGCAACATCGCCACGATTCCGGCGGCCATGAGAGCGAGGCCGAAGACCCCCTTGAACTCCCGACCGAGGGTGTCTGGGGTCAGGAGGGAACTCCATAAAGAGCCGGGTGCGGGAGAAACGTATGCGAGAAGATTCACGCCCCCGGAGACCGTGCCACGAGGCAGGCCGCGAAGGAGATAGGGCGCAATCAGAAGGGCCACCGGTATCGCGGATAGGAGGGCCGCGAGGATCAGGAACGTCGTCATGCGGAGGGTGGGCCGGGTGAGCGTTCCCGCGAGAGCCAGACCAAGCCATACGGGTGCGACGAGCGCGGAAAACGCGAGGTAGTAGGAGCCGGACAGACCCTGCATCGCAAGGGCGATGCCCAGGCCCAGCGCGCGGCCGAAGCTCGGGTCAGCCACGAACCGCCCCAGGAAGACGAGCGCGGCCGGCCACCACTGGAGGTGAATGACCTGCAGCCGATTGGCTTCCACAAGCGTGAAACCATTGAACCCATACACGAGACCGGCGAGGAGGGCCGCCCGGGCGTTCCCGGTGGCATCCAGGATCAGCCAGCGCATGGACCAGGCAGAGAGGAAGAGCCCGGCGAAGACGGCGACGTTGTAGCCGAGGACGGCATTGCCGCTCAGCCAGTTCACGGGCGCCACGAGAAGAGACTCGGGCATGAGGTGGTCGGCGAAGGCCAGGCTCTGCGGCCACGGATAGAAGCTGTTGGCCTCGAAGAGGTGGAACGGATTCGCGATCAGTTGGTGCGCGTTCCAGGCGAGGATGTAGGCGAGGTGAAGAGGGTCGCCCACGTCGGAGATAGTGTCGTGAGGACGAAGGCTCGAGGGCCACATCCAGACGAAGGCGAGCGCCAGAAAGACCAGGGCCGCCGTGACGGGACGATCAAGCCAGGTCTTTGAGGACACCGCTCATTATCTCTGACCGAAGGATGCGCAAAGCGAAAAGCCCCGCCTGGAAGCGGGGCTTTTCAAACCGGGGCTGACGGGCGTCAGCCCCGGCACGACCTCTTGGAGGAGATGTTCAGTGGATCTCGATCTCGGCGGCCTTGCGGGTGTGGGCGGCCACCGCGGACTTCTTCAAAGACTCGATCAGCTCGTGAGTGATCGTGGCCTTGACGTGAACCTTGTCGTCCTCGGTCGCCACGGAGATCGAGTCGGCGATCTGCGCGAACTCGGGCTTCTGGCCGGCCTGCAGGGACAGCATGGCGGAGAAGCCGCGGAGGACATCCGCGATCTTGGTGGCGGACTTGGCGTCCGCGGCCTCGGCGGTCGCGGTCATGCCGACTTCAGGATCGAGGTGGCCGTAGGCCACCACCTGCTTGACCGCGGGAAGATTGGCCGCCGGCCCGCCCACCTCGGACGTCATGCGGGAGAGGACCGAAGGACCACCCACCGCCCAGAAAGTGGAGCCGGGCTCGATGCTCTCGAGCTGGGCCACGAGCTCTTTGCTGTCGCGAATTCCATGACCGCTGGCGCGGTTGGCAAGGAAGGTCTCAACCGCCTCGGCCTCGCCCGCCACCAGGATGCCGGCGTCGAGGAGCGCCACCACCCCATTCGATTTGCCCGTGGCTTCGCGGTAGAGAGTGACGCCATCGCGCCGCTCCTTGGTGGCCTTGCCGGTATCCGGTATCGAGGCTTCGAGACGGGCGGCGTCGAAGCGGCCGGTCACGAAGACGAGCCCATGTTCGGAACGGCGCGGGCGGGCGCCTTCCGTGGCGGGCTCAGGAGCGCCGACCCGGACCGCAACCACGACCGAGTCGATGTCCCGCGCGGGGTTGAGGCCGGTCTTACGTTCGATTTCGGCCAGGGCATCCACACGGCCGGGTTCGCCCTCGCCTCCGAACTTCGCGTAGAACTGAGAACTCGTGAGGGCGCGAACGTCGAAGCCCATGACCACGGAGCTGTCGGCCGGGAGGGCGAGGGCCTCAGGAGGGATCGGGCCCACGGCGGCGCGCGCGGTGCCGGTGAGGCGGGTGGAGAAAGCAAGACCGACGCCCAGCAACGAGACGGCCGCAGCGGCGGTGATGAGTCGACGTGATCGGTTCATGGGGTTCAAACTCCAATTTCAGTTGAGGCTTCTGCTCCGGCACGGTTGGTTCAAGGAGAAACCAATCCCACGCTGTCATGAGGAGATAACGTACTCCCGCCTGGAAAAGATCCATATGGCCAGGGCCAGGGAGACAACTCCCACGATTCCAAGAACTAAGACCGACTCCCCGACTCCGAAGAACTTGGAGAACAACTGGGCCAGGATTTCCTCCTCGGCGGGGCGATGCCGGATCAGGGAGCGCGCGTAGGCGGTCAGGGTGTAATTGGGCGCGTCGCCCGGGAAGTTCGCCACGATGCCGTCCCAGATGAAGAGGAACAAGAGGCCCGGAATCAGCGGCCGCTTCAGGCTCACTCCAAGCAGGGCGAAAAGGGCGCCATAGCTGAACAGGGTGAGGGCGCAGGCGGCGAGGTCCTGCACGAGGTCGGAGGCGCCGAAACCGATCCCCTGCGGCGTGCCCACGCAAAAGACGATGTACGTGAGCACCACGCACGGCACGGTCAGAGTGAGGACGGTGACGAGGTAGGCCAGAAACTCCCCGATGAAGATGGACAGCCGTGGAATGGGCCGGGTGAGGAAATAGGTGAGGGTCTTCGAGTCGACCCCATCCGAGATAAGGGCCGATCCGAACAGCAGGGCAACGAGGGGCAGGAGGTTCCTCACGTAGTACAGAGAAGCCGCCATCCCGTAGATCTCGAACCCGGTCAAGGGAATCCCCTTGGGGTCGTAGAAGCGGACCAGGAGGCCGAGCCCGAAGGGAAAAGCCAGGAGCAGGAAGACCCAGAAGCTCCGCGGTCGCGGAAGCATCCGCTCGATGGAGATGGCGAACACGTCTCGAGCGGCCGGCCACGTCGGTCGGGTCATCGCCGCCCCCTCCATTAGGACCGACTCGGCGTTCATTGATTCACCAGATAGGAAAACACGGACTCGAGATTTTCGTCGGTCACCCAGACCTCTTCGACCCCGAACCGGCCGGAGGCCTCCTGAACCGCCCGGAAGAAGGCGTCGGGCTTCTTGATCTCCACCATCAGATGCCCGGTGGCATCTTCGACGTTGAGTGAAACCAGGTCCTTTATGCCCACGAGTTCCTGAGCAAGACCCCGATAGTCCCGCACCTTCAACCGGACCGAACGCGGGTGCCGGTCCAGGAGATCGCGAATCTCACCCAGGTCGCCTTCGGCCATGACCCTCCCGTGGTGGATCAGCAGCACGCGCTTCGTGACCTGCTCCAGTTCGTGGAGGATATGGGTGGATACGAGAACGGTACGACCCTCGTCGCCCAGACGCTTCATGAGGTCGGAGATCCGCTTGCGGTTCTGGGGGTCCATGCCCGTGAGCGGCTCGTCCAGGAACAGGATCTCGGGCCGGTGGGCGAGGCACTGCGCGAGCTTGATCCGCTGCCGCATACCCTTGCTGTAGCCGCCGATCTTGCGGTGCATAGCCTCCCGCAGATCGACGGTCTCGATCGCTTCGGTCGCGAGCTTGCTCGCCTGCAAAGATCCGAAACCGTTCAGGGACAGCAGGGCGCTCACGAACTGCAGCCCGGTGAAGTCCTCGAAGAAGGCATCGGTGTCGGCGCACAACCCCACCGAATGGAACACGTCGGGAGAGCCGAAAGCGGGCCGGCCGAGCACTTCGACGCTTCCCTGACTCGGCCGAAGCTGGCCGCTCGCGAGCTTGAGCAGGGAGCTCTTTCCCGCCCCGTTCTCTCCGAGCAGCCCGAAGACGCCGGGGCCGAGTTCGAAGCTCACGTCGTTCAGGGCCATGACCGGCCCATACCAGCGCGAGACCTTGTTGAAGACCACCCGAGCGGTCATTTCACGATCTCCACGGCGCGGACCCGCTTTCGCAGGGTCAGCAGGCAGAGCACGGTGACCGCCACCAGGGCGAGGAGAGCCATCTCCGCGGGCAGGCCGGCGGTCATCCGGGCGGGTTTCACGTCGAAGATCGCCTCTCCCACCCGGCGCATGCAGGCCTGCACCGAGATCAGGCCGGCATAGGGGCTGCGCGTTCCGCCCCAGGCCATGACGTGGGCGAGGCTGCTCCCCACGTAGATGAAGAAGAAACCGAGGCCGGCAAAGCGCGCGTTCCGCGCGAGGGCGGACATGACGAGCACGAGGCCGATGGTAGGAAGCATGAGGACGAGCGAATACGCGATGATCTTGGGGATCAGGAGCAGGAACGCCGCGTCACCGAGGACGTCTGGAGCCAGCGAGCGCGCTCCGAAGAACAGGGCCAGGCCCGGGACCATGGTCACCATGGAGAGGGACAGGAAGAGGATGGAGGCCTTGCCCAGAACGTAGTCGTAGAGGGTGAGGGGGCGCGACAGATAAAGAAGCAGGCCTCCCGTCCTCATGTCGTTCGCGATCAGGCCGGCGCCCGCGTAGGCCGACATCAGGAGCATCCACGGAATTTCGAAGCTGAAGGTGTCGAAGAAGAACTTCGCGTCGATGGGAGCCACGCGGCGGGCTTCTGGAATCCTGGTGGTGAAGTAGACCTGCACGAGCCGGATGATCACGGGCAGCCAGGCGATGGCGATGAGCCCGAGGTAGGCGCGAAGGGAGACGAGCGCTTTGATGCCCTCGCGCGCGATGGGAATCCAGCGCTGGGTGCGCAGGGGAATCGAAGCATCGAGCCTTCGGTAGTGCTGCTCGTAGATCTGGCTGGAGCTCATGCGGCACTCGAGGTGGCGCGGAGGAAGATGTCCTCGAGCGTGTCCTCGGCCTTTCGAAGGTGTCGGATCTGGACGGCACTCGCGATGGCGGCTTCGAAGATCCAGGCCACGGTGGATCCATCCGGAATGGCCACCCGCCAGGCGTCCGGGGCCGGCTGCGCCTCTCCCCCGCGCTTGCGGACTTCGGCGATGAACGCATCGGTGTCGCCCTTCACCCGGACCACGTACCAGTCGCGCTCGAGCTTCTTCAGGTCTTCGACCCGACCCTGGGTCCGGATGGCTCCGCCCGAGATCACCAGGATGCTTTCGCACACCTTCTCGACATCGCGCAGGAGATGGGAGCAGAGCACCACCGACAGTCCGCGAAGGGTCACGATGTCGCGGATGAGGGCGAGCATCTCCTCGCGCCCCGCCGGGACAAGGCCGTTGGTCGGCTCGTCGAGGAGGACGATATCGGGGTCGTGAACGAGGGCGGTGGCGAGCTTCGCCTTCTGCTTCATGCCCGCAGAATAGGTGTCGACCTTGCGGTACCGCTCTTCACCAAGACCCACGAACTGGAGGACCTCGTGGGCGCGGCGCATCGACTCACTCTGAGGCAGGCCGGAGAGTTCGCCCGCGAAGGCCACCGTCTGCACCGCGGTCAGGTCGGGAAGGTACGCGTCGACCTCGGGCATATAGCCGATGCGGCGGCGGACTTCGAGCGGAGCCGCCTGGGGCGAGAGGCCGAAAGCCGCGAGGCGTCCGGCGGAGGGCGAGAGGAAGCCGAGCAGGGCCTTGAGGAGCGTGGTCTTCCCCGCGCCGTTCGGACCGAGCAGCCCGGTGGCTCCGCGAAAGAACTTGCCCGTGGCTCCATCGAGCGCCACCCGGGAGCCATAACGAACGCTCAGGGCTTCGAATTCGACGAGAGTCTCGGTCATGGGATGGGCGATCTAATCACGGTTCGGTTGCGAAAACGCGCCGCTCCGTCACATTGCCCCTAACGAGAAAGCCCCAAGGGTTGTTC
>CAZYEA010000014.1:0-36089 GCA_964646485.1 uncultured Acidobacteriota bacterium | reverse complement strand
TCGTCTATGTTGGGCGGGCGAAGGTCGGTATCGAACGGCTGGACCGCGGCCTGCGCGGACCGGGCCGGGGTCACGAACTGGGTCTCGAAGACGCCGTCGCCGTTGAGGTCGTAAGTGTCGAGAAGTCCGGACGTGTCATTGCCGCCGAAGGACGCGACCGGGTGGCGGGTGCCCATCAACTGCTGGTGGATGCGAACGTATCCGCCGCGCAGCACGTTGTGGGCGTCTTCGGTGATCAGGTAGGAGAAGCCGAACCGGGGCGCGACCTCCGTGCTGTGCTGACGGACCAGGTTGCGAAGCACGTCGAAGCGCCGCACGAAATCGACGCGGAGGCCGTAGGTGGCGGTCAGGCGGTCGGTCGGCCGCCAGGTGTCCTGCACGTAGACCCCGATGTCCCGGTCCCTGCCGGACTGGTCGACCTTCTCGAGGCCGCCGGTGACGTACTGACGATGGAAGGGGACGGAGTTCGTCGAGGAGATGACCGCCGGGTTCGCCATTCTTCGCTCCTCGAGGACGAAGCCATCGTTGAGGTAGTTGATGGTCTTCTCGTAGAGGTTCCGGGGCATGGCCAGGAAGCCGGTCTTGAATTCGTGGGAGCCGGCCCAGCCGTCCTTGAACCAGGTGAGGTCGCCGCGCAGCATGAGCATCGAGGAGGTATCGAGGTCGTAACAGGTGGTGCAGGCGGTGGAAACCCAGTTGCCGCCCCGGGCGAGCAGGCCGGAGCCGAGGAGGCTGCCCTGGTTGGGAGCGGCGGAGAGATGGTAGTTGAGGGTCGGGCTGTTGCGGTCGCCGCCGTCATAGGAGTCGAGGCTGTTGCCCCCCTTGGTGTTGTAGCTGGCGGTGAAGGTCGTGGTGACGCCCCCGCCGAACACCGAGGTGAGCCTCGCTCCGTACATCGGTCCGCCGGTCGAGAGAACCTCGACCTGCTGGAAGTCCTCGGCGCCCACGACATTGAGCTTCAAGCGGTCAGCCTGGTAGATGAGGGCCAGGTTGTGGTTGCTGTTGAGCTTCGCCGTGACCTTGGCCCAGGGCTGGAACCCCTTCAGAGTGTTACCGGCGGCGATCTCCTGGTTGGGGAACAATGCCTTGAGGGTGTTCACGAGTTCCGGCGTCCGCCCGGTTCCGCTGAAGTTGTCGGAGTAGCGCGCGGCGATGAAGAAGTCGATCTTGTCCTTCTGGATCGGTCCGCCCAGGGAGAAGTCGTACTGATGGACCTGGCGGGTGGCCGGGCTGCCCGTTCCCACGTTGTTGGAGTTCCACGAATTGGGCTGCCAGTTGATGCCCGCGGAACCCTTGTAGGTGTTCCCGCCGGTCTTGCTGACCATGTTGATCACCAGGCCGTATCCCATGGGGGAGGCGGCGTCGACGCCGCCGGTCTTCACCTCGGTATCCTGGATGGCCTCGGAACTGAGGCCGACGCGGTTGATGTTGAAGTCGTTGTAATTCCCCGCGTACATCCCCTCCATCAGGGTGACCGCGTCGCGGTGCTCGACCGCGTTGCCGAAGTAGTTCTGGCGGCCGGACCCGTCATTGTGAGGCCTGGAGACGACGCCGGGAGTCATCATCAGGAAGTCGCTCCAGTAGTGGCCCTCGATGACGGGCATGGCCTTCTGGAATTCCGCGTCGATGTTGAGGACGTTGCTCGGGCGTGAAACCTCGAGCATGGGAGAGGCGGCTTCCACCAGGATCTCTTCGGAGGCGCCGCCGAGCTTCATTTCCATGTCCACCTGGAAATTCGCGCCGGCCCGGAGCAGGATGCCGTCCCGACGATACGGGGCGAAGCCGGTGATCTCCGCCTTGATGGAATAAGTGCCGGGAGGAAGATTGATGAGTCGATAGTTTCCCGTTTTATCCGTGGTCGCGGTGGCTGGACCCATCAGCCCCGGACTGGTGGCGGTAACCGTGACGCCGGGCATGGTGCCGCCCTGTTCGTCCTTGACCGTGCCCCGGAGGCTGCCGTCGCCCTGGGCGTAGACCTCCGTGACCAGGAAGAGAGTCAGAAGAAGACGGAACGCACTCACGATGATTTTGCGCATCATTGGCTCCTAGACCGGCAGCATCAAGACAGAGGACAGGTGCTGTCTGAGTTCAAAACTCCAATTGATTGTGGTGGGGGCGAAGCCGATCGCGGCGCGGCGCGCCGCAGGACTTCAAGGTGTAGGAAGCTCTTAGCAAACCCCTGATCCGCGTGTCAAGGGAAACCTATGACAGTGTCAACAAAAACCTATGGCGTTGGTGGTCAGAATCCGAACCGGAGGCCCAGCTGGATCCCGCGGGGTTCGTACACTGCGGTGACCTGATTGAAAGTGGGTGAGGGGTTTGAGGGGTAGGCCAGGGGGCCGAAGTTTCCGTTGCGGGTGAGGTCGTTGCGCCGGTTGGTCAGGTTGAAGGCCTCGACGATGGCGCTCCACCGCAGGCGACCGGAGCTCCGGAAGGTTCTCTCGAGTCGCGCGTTCAGGCTGAAGAAATCGCCGCCTCTTCCCGCGTTGCGCTCGATGAACTGCCCGTTCACGAGCGGCCGGCCTGCCGTGCCCTGCAGGGTGGTGAGGCCCGAGGTGATGTTGAGGGGGAGGGCCGAGTAGTACTGGAGCATCGCGCCCAGCTGGAACCCGCGGATCAGCCGCCCCAGGACTGTGCGCGCGGGGCCCTTTGAGGCCTGGAGCGTGCCGCTCACCACCAGCCGGTGGCGCTGGTCGTCGTCGGAGCGGCCCCAGTCCTTCTCGAGGTCGAAGGGATCGATGGGGGAGCTGAAGAAGGCCTCTCCCATGTTGTTCATCGACTTCGAGTAGGTGTAAGACAACCGGGCCGAACCCCACTCCGCGGGGCGGACCATCAACGACGCCTGCAGGCCGTGGTAGTTGGATCTTCCCGCGGACGAGTAGCGGCTGTGGTTTCCGTACTGCGGGTTTGGCCGGCACCCGTTGTTGCCGCCGCTCGCTACGCACGCTGGCACGTTCTGGTTGATCGACATCAACAGGTCGAGGCCCCGCACGTAGCTGTACCCGAGACTGGCGGTGGCGCGCGGGCCGATCTGTCCCTCGATCTCGATTCCGGCCTGGCGGGAATGGGCGTTTTGCAGCTTCCGGTCGATGGTGGTGAGGTTTGGCAGCGTCGTGGTCGGCACGAGGCTGCCCAGGATTTCCGGGAAC
This sequence comes from uncultured Acidobacteriota bacterium, assembly GCA_964646485.1. Taxonomy (GTDB): domain Bacteria; phylum Acidobacteriota; class Vicinamibacteria; order Fen-336; family JAGNNV01; genus JAGNNV01. The sequence goes on along the minus strand of CAZYEA010000014.1, from coordinate 32,940 downwards.
CGCGGCGCGCTCGACTGGGTGGGAGAGAGGCTCACCGTGATCTGCCGCAGGCGGGTGACGTCGGTGGTGTTACCTGCCGAGAGAAGGGCATTCGCCACCGGCCGCAGCGGAACCCGGTCGTAGAAGAGCCCGGCGCTGCCCCGCACCACCACCCGTCGCGAACTCCCGAGCGTCCAGGCGAAGCCCAGGCGGGGCGAGACGTTGTCGCGGTCGGTCTCGACCTGCTCGAGGAATTGAAGGTCGTAACGCAAGCCCGCGTTGATGGTCAGGCGGGGGCCGACCTTCCATTCGTCCTGCGCGTACATGCCGAGGTTCGGACTCGAAAGGGACACCCTAGAGGTCCCGAAGGTCTGGACGAACCCCGAGTTGTTGTAGGCGCCGGTCAGGAAATTGGCGAGCGAGGAGAAGGTGTAGGCGCCCCGCGCCGATCGCGGGAAGGTGATGGCGGCGTCGTTGTGGAGGAAGTCGAGCCCGGCCCGAATGGAATGACCTCCCGCGAGGTGGGAGAGATTGTTGACCACTTGATACATGTGGTTCCGCCGGCCCGTGGGATTTCCCGAGGAGGTGCCGAAAACCGCCACCCCGGCGATGCTGACCGAAGGCCCCAGTGGATCCGCCACGGCGGCCTCCAGGTTGGAGAGTGCGATCTGGCCGCGGCTTTCGAGCACGGTCCGCGCGGAGAGGATGGCCACGTTGCTGACCGCGAGGGTCTGGTCGAGGTTGTCGAGGCCGGCGGCGGCCGAGGGGGCGCTCAATCCTCCCACGTTGCGGGCGTTCCGCGCCTTGAGGTCGTAGAGGCTGTAGCGCACGGTGATACGGTCCTTGAGGCTGAACTCGTGGTCCACCTTGGCGAGGCCGTGGATGATGTCCACCGGGGCTCGATACTCGCCGGTCGCAACCGGCGCCCCTCGGTATCCGCTCGCGGCGAGGCGCGCATTGATCGCGGCCACGTTCTCGGGGGAGATGGTCACGAGCCCCGACTGATCGAGGTTGCGTTTCTCGAAGTTGACGAAGTAGAAGGTCCGGTCGCGGACGATCGGCCCGCCGTGACTCGCTCCGAAATGGGCGTGGGTCATCGGCAGCTTCGTCAGGCTGAGGGGGTTGGGCGCGTTCAGGCGCTCGTCCCGGAAGTAGCCGTAGACATCGCCCCGGCGAGCGTTGGTGCCGCTCTTCGTGACCAGGTTGACGTAGCCGCCGAGCGCCCGCCCAAGCTCCGCCTGGCCGCCGGAAGTGACCACCTGGAACTCGGCCACGGAGTCGACCGAGTAGGCGATGCCGCTCAGGCCCGCCGCATCGTCATTCGCGGAGAGGCCGTCGACGATGAAGTTGTTGGAGAGGTTGCGCTGGGAGCCGATCGAGATTCCCGGCCCCCAAACCGCCGAGGTCTCGGCGAACATCTGGCCGCCGCCCACGTTGGTCGGAGAAACCCCCGGGACCAGCAGGGCGATGTCGAGGAAGTTGCGCCCGTTCAGAGGCAGGGCCGCGACCTCGGCCTCGGACACGGTTCCCGCGACCTGACTGCGCGCGCTTTCAAGGACAGGGGTCTCGCCGCTGACCGTGAGCGACTCGGCGGTCTCCACCCGCAGTTCGATCGGGAGTTCGAAGGCCGAGCCCGCAGTGAGGGTGAGACGGCGCGTGGCGTTCGCGAATCCCCGCGCACGCACCGTGATCTCCTGGGGCCCGATCCGGAGATACGCGAAGCGGAATCGCCCCTCCCCGTCGACGAGGGCGGTGCCGATGGCGTTGGTCTCGAGATGACGAACCGTGACCTCCGCGCCTTGAACCGCGGCCGCGGTGGCGTCGCGGACCCGCCCGCTCACGCTGCCGTACTCGACGGACTGCTGAGCGCAGACCCCGGCCGCAAGCCCGGCCAGGCCGCCCGAGAGGATCAGGGACGCGAGGCGGGTCATTGCGGCCGGTTGGGGGGCGCCGCTACTTCGCAGCAGGGGCTGGGGCGACGACCTTGGCCGCGTAACCCGTGAGCTTCAGGATGTGGAGCCCCGAGCCCGCGCGATCGGCGCCGTAGATCAGGCCGCGGTCGTCGATCTCGACGTTGTTGGTGACTCCGGCCTTCTTGCACTTGCTGGTGGCGGTCTCCGTGCCGAACTCCCCGCCCTCCCTCGTCTCGGCATTGCCGCAGGTGGGGACGGTGTTCTCATTGGCGGGCGGGACGAAGTAGGCGACCTCGTGAACGGAGAAGGGGTCGCGGATATCCCAGATGCGCACGCCCGCATTGAACCACGCGAAGACCGCGATCTTTCCGTAATAGGGCGGGTAGAAGGATTCCGCCGAGGAGTGCGCGCCGAAGCGTCCGCCGCGCCCGCAATAGTCGCCTTGCGTTTCCTGGACTCGGAAGGTGGAGAGCGGCCACGGTGTGGGCTCGTTGGAAATGTCGAGCAGGAAGGCGAGATGCGGGGCCGGGCGTCCCTGGGACAGCTGGCTCGGCGGGAAGTTCTGTCCGCAATTGTCAGCACGCGCCGCCTCGGAGACCACGAGCAGGAGATCGCGCTTGCGCAGGGCCTGATGACCCTGGAATCCGGGGATGGGCACGTCGAAGATCGGGAAGGTGGTGTGCGCGCCCTGGTCGGGGGACATGTGCAGGAAGCCCACCTGGGGCGCCAGGAGTTCCTCGGGAGTGGGAGTAAGGGGATTCTTGAACTCCGTGAGCAGCTTCTTGCGATCGACGATCGAGACGACGCCGTCATTGCCCGTGCCGTAGGCGATGTAGACGCGATTCTTTTCGGGCCCGGCCGAGATGGCCCCGTGGATGCCTTCACCCCCTTCGCCCGGGGGGGCGCCCGGCTGCGTGCCCACCATGCCGAAGTCGCGGATGTAGACGGGCTTCGCCGGGTCGGAGAGGTCGTAGATCTTGAGGTGGTTGCCGCCCTTCCAGCCTTCCTTCGAGTCGGTCGCCACCAGATACGCGATGCCGGTGTCGCATTCCCACCAGCTCTTATGGGTCCCCGTGAGGTTGTCGACGATGGTGGTGAGCTTCGAGGGCTTGGCGGGATCGGTCACGTCGTAGATCTCGTGGGCGCGATTTCCGAGGGGCCGCAGCAGGTACCACTTCCCCTTGACGCCCTTGGGGAGAGTGTTGCCGCTGCAGACCCGCACCATCTGCGCGCCGCCCGAGGCGCGGTCGTCACCGGTCGCGATGTGGGCGAGGTATTTCGTTTTCGCGGGGTCGGTGACGTCGACGATCGAGGTGCCGTTTGTCTCCATCTTGCCGCTGAGCGGATTCAGGATGGGCTTCTGGTTGTTGTGGTGGCCAACGTAGGCGATGTGCCGCCCGTCCTGGTTGATGATGATCGGCTGGTAGGCGGAGCGTCCCTGAAGGTCGTTGAAGCCCACGACTTCCATGTTCCACACCGACGGCTTCTCGCGGGGCCCGGGCGCGGGCTCGACGCCCACTGGGGGGGTACCGCCTCCGGTAAGGGCCACGGGCGGAATCTTCGGTCCGTTGGGCGGATAGTCGGTCTGGGCCGCGGCCGCGCTCGCGACCAGGGTCAAGGCGAGGCAGGAGGCGAAGAATCGGAGGCCTCGATTACTGGATGTGTGCATGGATTTCCTCATTCGTGGAGTTGGGAACGGTTAGAGCAGGTGAAGGGTCAGGGCTTGGCCACGGCGGCGGCGGCCCCGGTCAAGCGCATGATGTGCAGTCCGGTCCCCGCCCGATCCGCGCTGTAAATGAGCCCGCGATCGTCGATCTCGACATTGTTGGTCTGGATCACCTTGGTGCAGGCCGGGGTGATCGCGGGATCCCCGTCCGGATGAGAAATGCCGTCCACGCAGAAGGACATGGTGTTCTTGTTCACGGCGGGGATGAAGTAGCCGACCTCGCGCACATCGAAGGGATTCCGGATGTCGAAGACCCGCGTGCCCGCGTTGAACCACGAGAAGATCGCGAGCTTGCCGTAGTAAGGCGGATAGAAGGACTCGGTTCCGGCGTGGGCCCCGAAACGCCCGCCCTTCCCGCAGAAGTCGCCCAACCGCTCGTCCACGTGGAAGGTCGAGAGGTTCCAGGGTGTCGATTCGTTCGTCACATCCACCAGGAAGGCCAGGTGAGGCGCCGGCCGATCGCCGTTGGGTCCCGGATTGCAGTGATCGCCGCGGCCCTGCTCGGACGTGATGATGACGAGGTCACGCGTCTTGAGGACGGTGTGCTTCTGATAGGAAGGGATGGGGACGCCGAACAAAGGCATGGTGGTGTGAGCGCCATTGTCGGGCGACATGACCGCGTAGCCCACCTGGGGCGCCAGCATTTCCTCGGTGGTGGGGGTGAGCGGATTCTTGAATTCGGTGAGGAGCTTCTTACGGTCCAGGATCTGCATCACTCCGTTGCGGCCCGATCCATAGGCCGCATACACGCGGTTTCTCTCCGGGCCCGCGGAGATCAGGCCGTGGATGCCGATGCCTTTCTGGACGCCTTCGAAGGAGGTGGCGTTCGGCTGGGAGCCCAGAAGCCCGAAGTCGCGGATGTACACGGGCTTTGCCGGATCGCTCAGGTCATAGATCTTGATGTGATTCCCATTGGCCCAGCCTTCCGATCGCTTGTTGGCGACGAGGTAGGCGATTCCGGTGTCGCATTCCCACCAGCTCTTGTGAGTGCCGGTCAGGCCTTCGACCACGGTGGTGAGCAGGGAAGGCTTCGAGGGATCGGTGACGTCATAGATCTCGTGGGCCTGATTTCCGCGGGGCCGCAGGAGATACCACTTGCCCTTGACGCCCTTGGGCAGCACGCTTCCGCTGCAGACGCGCACCATCTGGGCGCCGCCCGATTCGTCGCTTCCCGAAGGCCCCGGGATGTGGGCGAGATATCGGGTGTGCGCGGGATCCGTCACATCGACGATGGAGGTGCCACTTGGCTCCGGCTTCCCGGTGAGCGCGTTGACCGGAGAATGCGCGGTCGCGTGATGACCGACGTACGCGATGAAGCGTCCGTCCTGACTGATGATGATGGGTTGATAGGCCGAACGGCCCTGCAGGTCGTTATGGCCGGCGAGCTCCATATTCCACTGAGCACCTTCCGGGCCCGTGGTCGGCGGCGCGAAGGGGGGTGCCTGGGTCCCGTTGTTTGCGACCGGGGGGATCGTGGGACCGTTCGGAGGATAGGCACTTTGTCCCGCCGCCGTCCCTGACAGCGGGGCGGTAAGAAGCGTCACGAAGAAGCCGAGGCTCCATCCGGCGTTGGCGCGCATAGTTCACTCCCGACCGTGGAACGCGGTCTGTTGGTTGGCGCGGACGGTACGCTCCCCGCGGGCTCGAAGTCAAGATCGGCGTTGACAGTCGAGTTGAAACGCGGTCATCATGAGTGAACGTCTTCTGAAGATTCAAGGGAGGGCTGATGCCTGTCAGTCGAACACGTCCGCTCGTTGCGTTATCCCTGGTCATGGCCGGTGTGACTCTTGTCGCGTCCGCCAATGGCCAGCCCGCGTCCTCCGCCGCCTCACTCGATGAGCTGGCCCGACAGTCTCTGGCGAGGATCGAAGGCCGGCTCCAGGTTTCGGGGTTGAAGGAGCCCGTCGAGATCCTTCGCGACGCGCGCGGCGTTCCCCACATCTTCGCCAGGAATGACACCGACCTCTTCTTCGCCCAGGGATATGTCATGGCCCAGGACCGGCTGTGGCAGCTCGAGATGTGGCGGCGCTGGCGCGAGGGCCGCCTCGCCGAGGTGTTTGGCCCGAAGGCCTTCGACTACGATGCGAGGACCCGGCTCATGATGTTCCGCGGACCGTGGGACGAGGCCGAGTGGACGAGCTACCACCGCGACGCGGAGCGCCTTTTCACCGCGTGGGCCAACGGCCTCAACGCCTATGTCAGGGACAACGCCGACAATCTTCCGGTCGAGTTCAAGCTGACGGGGATCAGGCCGGAGCCGTGGACCGCGAAGACCCTCACCCTCCGCTGGGCTCAGCTCGGCATCGACAGCGTCCGCGGCCACGGCATCAGCGAAATCCAGCTCGCGTTGAGCGCCCGGACGCTCGGCCTGAAGGAAGCCAACCGCCGTGCCGCTCCCGATCCCTGGGACGAGCTCACCCTGCCCGCGGGACTCGACCTGTCCCTGTTCACCGATGAACTCCTGGCCGCGGCCAGGCGCGGCGATGGCAACCCTTTCGAGCCGGGGGTGCTGCCTCCGCCCGGCATTGTCGAGGCCTACCGCCCCCTCTTGCCCCGTGCCGAAGCCGCGATGTTCAGGCCCGAGCTCCAGGACATGGACGGGAGTAACAATTGGGTGATCAGCGGAGCCTTGTCCGCCACGGGTGCGCCGATTCTTTCCAACGATCCGCATCGGACCATCGAGATGCCGGCGCTCCGGTACTTCGTTCACCTCGAAGCCCCCGGCTGGAGCGTGCTGGGAGGAGGCGAGCCGCCCTTTGTGGGCGTCGACGCGGGTCAGAACGGGAAGATGGCGTGGGGCTTCACCTTTGCCGGCACGGACATGGTCGATGTCTTCGTCGAGGAGACCGATCCAAACGATCCGAACCGGACTAAATACAAGGGCGCCTACGAGCCGATGAAGGTCATCCGCGAGGAGATCAAGGTGAAAGGGGAGGCGGCGCCACGGTCCCTCGAGTTGAAGTTCTCGAAGCACGGGCCGATCTTCTACGAGGACCGCGTGAATCACCGCGCCTTCGCCGCGAAGTCGGTCAACCAGGAGCCGGGCACCGCCGCCTTCAAAGGGAGCCTCAAACTCGCCCAGGCCACGAGCTGCGAGGACTTCTTCGATCGCGCGATGTCGTGGAAGATGCCCACCCATAACCTGATCTGCGGAGACTCCAAGGGAAACATCGCCCTCCAGGTCAGCGGTCTCACCCCCGACCGCTCCGGCTGGAACGGACGGCTACCCGTGCCCGGGACAGGCGACTTCGAGTGGAAGGGCTTCCGCTCCGACCTTCCCCGCGAGTTCAACCCCGAGCGCGGATACATCGCGACCGCCAACGACAACACTCATCCCCCTGGCTACAAGGGCCGGCCCGTCTTCTACAACACCTCGACCGATGTCGAGGTGTCCCGCATCGCGCGCATCCGCCAGATGTTCGAGCAGCAGAAGGGCCGCAAGCTGACGGTCGCCGACATGGAACGCATGCAACAGGACGCCTATTCGCTGCGAGCCGAGCGCGATCAGCCGCTTTTCCATGGCTGGGCCTCCAAGGAGGCCGACGTGGAAAAGGCCCGGGCGGCGCTCGCCTCCTGGGACCGGGTGCTCGCGCGGGACTCTCTCCCGGGCGCACTCTACGTTCGCTGGAGCACGAGCGAGGCGGGTCGCAAGGCCATCGGCGAAGCGCCGGGCGCCTCCCGGGAGGCCCTGGTCGAGGCCGGCCTGCGCCAGGCCATCGCGAAGCTGACCCAGGATTGGGGCCCCGACTGGGCCCAATGGAGGTATGGCCGCATCAACCAGAGCCGTTTGCCCCACATGTTCGTCGACGCCTTCAGCCTGGAGCCGATCGAGCGTCCGGGGGGATTCAACTCCGTCAATGCCACGGGTGCGAATTTCCGGAGGATCATCGACCTCAAGAACCCCGACCAGACTGTGGCCACGAACGCGCCCGGGCAATCGGCCCAGCCCGGAAGCCCTTACTACGGCAACCTGCGCGACCATCTCGCGAATGGTGAGTACTTCCCCCTGCCCTTCACCCGTGCCGCGGTCGAGAAGCAGGCCGCCCACCGGCTGACCCTGGTCCCGAAGTGAGCGGGGCTCACCCGTGCAGCAGCGCGCGGATCCGGTCGAGGCTCGTCAGGCCGTGAATATCCGACTCCAGCTGGGGGAGTCGTAGTCGCTCGATCCCGGCGAATCGCCGATCGACCTCGTCGAGGTAAACCTGCTCCTGGCGCCGCCGCGCTGCGTAGAAATCCGAGGAGGCCTGGTCGGGCAGGACCCGGTTCACCACCACTCGAGCGATCGTGATGCCGGCCTCGCCCAGGGCTGCAACCGAGCGCGCAGCCTCCTCGATGGGGAGCCGCTCGGGAATGGTCACGAGAACGAAAGCGGTGAGGCCCGGGCTCGTCATCTTCGCCCGCACCTCCTGAAGCCGTTCCTTCCGCCTTTCGAGTGCTGCGAGCACGGGGTCGGGTTCGTCCTGAGCCTCGCTCAGCATGGCCCGACGCGCCTTGGTGAGAGCCTGGACCCACGAGGTCAGGAGTTCGGGCGATTGCAGGAGCCGCAGGGTGTGACCGGTGGGCGCGGTGTCGAAGATCAGCAGATCGTAGACCTCGAGGCGATCGACCATCAGCTCGGTCATGCGGTCGAACAGGGCCACACTCTCAGCACCGGGCATGCTCGCGGCCAGTTCGATCTGTGCCTCGGATCGCTTGAGCACCGCCTCGCTGAAGACCTTCGAGATCTGCTCTTTCACGCGGCTCACGTAGCGCCGGAGCTCGAGGTCGGCGTCGATCTCGAGCCCGCTCAGTCCGGGCAGGATGACTTTCTCCTCCGAGCCGAAGGGGGTCTCGAAGATGTCGGAGGTGGAGTGAGCGGGGTCGGTGGAGACGAGGAGAACGCGCTTGCCGCGGCGGCTCGCCTCCAGCGCGGTGGCGGCCGCGCAGGTGGTCTTCCCGACGCCTCCCTTGCCGCCGAAGAACAGGATACGGCGATCGAGCAGGCCGCCCATGCTCTTCAGCAACAGTTGAGATCGCTCAGGGGAGAGTGCCTGAACCCCATGCGCCGATGCCAGAGATGAAACTCGTCGAGCAGGTAAGGGTGGATTTCGAGCAGGTGCAGAGCCATGGGATTCGGCAGGCCGACCAGCTCGAGATAGCACGCCGTCACGAAAAGGTCGTTCAGTTCGAGAGCCTGGCGGCGCAGGTGCTGCTCATAGCGCCCATACGCCATCCCGTGCATGAAATCGCGGGCATTGTCGCGGAGTTGGTGCCAGTCCACTTCGGCGTCGAGGATATCCCAGGGGAGGGAAGAAAGGCCTCTTCGGAAGCGCCTAGATGTTAGTCCTCTCCATCTTTTTCGATGGGGATCCTGGACTCGTGGGTTAGGATCCCGCGCATGCACGCCCTTTACCTCCTGGTCCCCTTCATCGGTATCTGTGTGATTGCCTACCGGTATTACAGCGCGTTCCTGGCTGCGCGCGTCCTCGTGCTGAACGACGAGCGGGTCACTCCCGCGCACACGCGGTACGACGGCCAGAACTACTATCCGGTCAGTCGCTGGGTGCTCTTCGGGAGCCATTTCTCGGCCATCGCGGGGGCGGGGCCGCTCATCGGCCCGGTGCTGGCGGCCCAGTTTGGTTACGCCCCCGGCTTCATCTGGCTGATCGCGGGATGCTGCCTGGGAGGCGCCGTCCACGATCTGGTCATGCTGTGGGCCTCGACCCGGCGCGACGGCAAGTCCCTGGCAGAGATCGCCCGGCTCGAGATCGGGTCGGCGGCCGGCATCACCGCGGCTCTCGCCATCCTGTTCATCATCACCATCGCCCTCGCCGGCCTCGGCCTCGCCGTGGTGAACGCCCTGGCGGAGAGTGCCTGGGGTGTCTTTACCATCGCCATGACCATTCCCATCGGGGTGTTCATGGGCCTCTATATGTTCCGTTTCCGCAAGGGCCACACCGGCGAAGCCACCACCATCGGGGTGATCCTGCTGATGCTCGCCGTGATCCTGGGCAAGCCGATCGCCGCCTCGTCGATGGGTTCGATGTTCACCCTCACCCGCCACGAGATCATCATCGCCATGGCGATTTACGCGACCGCGGCCTCCGTACTTCCGGTGTGGCTGCTGCTGGCGCCGCGCGGCCATCTCAGCTCGTTCATGAAGATCGGCACCATCGGGCTGCTCGCGATCGGCGTGGTCCTCGTCAACCCGGAGTTGCATGCTCCCGCGGTCAGCCAGTTCGTGGGCGGCGGCGGCCCCATCATCCCGGGCACCCTCTTCCCGTTCGTGTTCATCACCATCGCCTGCGGAGCCATCTCCGGCTTCCATGGCCTGATCGGCACCGGCACCACCCCGAAGATGGTCGACAAGGAAAGCGACGTCCGCCCCATCGGCTACGGGGCGATGCTGATCGAGGGAGTGGTCGGGGTCATGGCGCTCATTGCCGCGACCGCCCTGCATCCGGGCGATTACTACGCGGTCAACACGCTGCCCGCCAAGTTCGCGACGCTCAACATGCCTATGGTGAATCTGCTCGATCTTCAGGCGGCAGTGGGGGAGAACGTGGTCGGCCGTCCGGGCGGCGCCGTGTCCCTCGCCCTTGGCATGGCCCAGATCTTCAGCGCCATGCCGGGGATGCGGGGACTGATGGACTACTGGTACCACTTCGCCATCATGTTCGAGGCCCTCTTCGTGCTCACCACCGTGGATGCGGGCACCCGCGTGGGCCGCTTCATCGTCCAGGAATTCCTCGGTCGCTTCTACAAGCCGTTCGAAAAGACCGACTCGACTCTCGCCGCCCTCGTGTCCACCGTGGTCATCGTCTCGGCGTGGACGTACTTCCTGTGGACCGGGAGCATCAGCACGCTGTGGCCCCTGTTCGGGATCGCGAACCAGTTGCTCGCGGGTGTGGGCCTGGCCATCGGCACGACCATGCTCATCAACATGGGCCGCGCGAAGTACGCCTGGACGACCGTCCTTCCCCTGACCTTCGTGACCATCACCACGATGACCGCGGGTTTCCTCAGCGTCCGCGACAATTTCTGGCCTCTAACCCAGAATCCGGCGACGCGCATGACCGGATACGTCGATACCATCGCGACCGTGGTCATGATGTCCTGCATGGTCCTGATCCTCACCCAGTCCGTTCGCCGCTGCCATGCGGTATTGAGCGGACAGGCCCCCGTAGCGCCCGATCCGCTACCCCAAAAAGCCTGAGCCCAAGCGTCCGATTCGGTCGGCGCGGGGCTGGTGTGGCATTTGCGGAGGGCTCGCCTTGCGCGCTGATCCCGATTGATTTCCAGCGCTTACGTGCCAGCACGGTTTTCGTGTGGCGATTTTGGAGGGGTCGAACAAAGTTGCCACATTTTCCTTGACAGACGAGCATCACTGGTCCTACGCTCCGTGCACTTGACGTAACCCCCCCCAAGAACAATCAGGCGGAAAGGACGTAGATGATGCGCTCTCCCAGTTGGCGTCTCCCGTTGTTCGGTCTCACCGCGATCTCGGCGGTAGTGATGCTTTCGCCCCTGGCATTCACTCAGCAGAAGGCCGCGGAGCGGGGCGGACAGGAAGAGTTCGGGCCCTACATGTTCGATGCGGACTGGCCCAAGCCCCTTCCGGACGGGCCCGATGGCGTGAAGCACGCGGGCTGGACCTGGGGATCGAACGGCGCGGTCTACGCGGAGAGCCCGGACCGCATCTGGATCGCGATGCGCGGCGAACTCCCCCTGCCCGAAGGGGCGAAGCCCTGGACGCCCTATGGGATGCTGGGCCAGCCCTCCGGTGATCCCAACTACGCGACCCGTACCGCGAACCGCGGAAACGCGACCGGCAATCCCGACGGCCTCGGCGCCACCTGCGAGCCCACGCCCAAGCGCGGCTGGGAGCGTCGCATGCACCACGTGATCTTCGTGGTCGATCGCAACGGCAACCAGGTGCAGCACTGGGCCGACAAGGACTCGATGTTCGAGGCCTTCTGCGGCCGCGGTCCGCACAAGATCAAGATGAGCCCCTACGATCCGGAGCGCCACGTGTGGGTGATCGACGATCAGCTGCACATGATCTACAAGTTCACCTACGACGGGAAGCTCGTGATGAGCCTCGGCACCAAGGGGAAGCGCGGCCGGGATGCGGGCGTCCTCTTCGATCGGCCCACGGACATCGACTGGCTGCCCGACGGCACCTTCTTCATCAGCGACGGCTACGGTGGCGTGCGGGTGGCGAAGTTCAGCAAGGACGGCAAGTTCATCAAGGACTGGGGCAGCGCGCCCAAGGATCCCAAGAACCCGGGCCCGAGCGAATTCAACACCGTCCACGCGATTTCGATCAGCAAGGACCGGCGTCTCTTCGTGGCCGACCGCGGCCACCATCGCATGCAGGTGTTCGATGAAGAGGGCAAGTTCCTCGACATGTTCGTCCTCGGCCTGCGCTCGTCCCCCTACTTCCACATGGTGACCGCCGATCAGACCCTCTGGGTGGCCGACGGGGGCACTCAACGCTTCTTGAAGTACGACCTCAACGGTAACTACAAGTACGGTTGGGGAGGCCCGGGCCCTCAGCTCGGCCAGTTCGCCGGCCCTCACCAGTTCACGGTGGACCAGGACGGCAACCTCTACGTCGCCGAGGTGTTCAACGGCCGCGTGGTCAAGTTCAAGCCGAAGCCGGGCGCCGATCCCGCCAAGATGGTGGGTCAGGAACTTCGTTACAAGGCTCCGGCCAAGGCCGGCGAGTAACACACCTCAGTTCGTCCTCAACTCCCCGATTCGCGATCGGGTCAGCGTTGCCTCTCCAGGGCCGCGCTGACCTGACCGCCACCAGCGCCCGGGCGAGGGTCGCAGGTCACCATCAAACCAGACCTGCCGTGGTCTCTCCGCGAAACCCGCTGGTGGAGCCGTGGGCTTGTTTCGCGCTAGTCAGGCGCTTCCGGAACCACCGGTGTTAGTCGCCTCACCTGCGGCCCAGTGGGCGCGTCGCTTTCGAAAATCAGTCCTGACCTTGGTCCGCGCGGGGCCATGCGCGGAATAGATGAGTTAGTCGATGTTTTTCTTATGACTCGTCAAAATTTTTCTTGAAGTCCTGATGGAGAAGCGTGTACATTGCCCGTAACCCGCGCAACTGACAGTTGTGCCCCGTACTCATGGAGGCTTTCGGTATGAAGCGAAGTTTTGCGTTCTCGCTCACCCTCGCCGCGCTTGGCGGCGCGCTTGTGGTGGGCTTCTCGGAACTGTCGCGGCCCGTGGCCGCGCAGACCCGGGCCCTTGCCAAGGACGTGCCCGTGATTCCTCACGAAGCCGGTCCCTTCTTCAAGAACACGCCGGGGATCTACACCGGCGAGAACATGGGGATCGCCACGAATTCCAAGGGGAACGTTTACATCTTCCACCGCGCCAATGAGACGCGGCTGTTCGAGTACTCGCCCCAGGGTGTCTTCACCCGCGAGTTCGGAAAGGGCATCTACGGCTTCGCCTTCGCCCATTCCGTACGGGTCGACTCCGAAGACAACGTCTGGGCGGTCGACGAGGGCACGGACATGCTCATCAAGTTCGCCCCCGATGGCCGCGTGCTCATGACCGTCGGCCGTCGCGAGGACCCGGTCAACATGCTCGCGAACATGCCCGGGACGGGAGCCTTCCACGGACGCAACCAGCGCAACCGGTTCGGACGCCAGACCGACGTGGGCTGGGATCAGCAGGGCAATATCTTCGTGTCCGACGGCTACGCCGACGCGCGCGTGGTGAAGTTCGACAAGAACGGCCGGTTCATCAAAGCGGTGGGCACGCGCGGCAACGGCCATCTGCAGTTCTCCACCCCTCACTCCATCGCCGTCGATTTCCAGGGCAACGTCTACGTGGGTGATCGCGGCAACGCGCGAGTGGTGGTTCTCGACAACGACCTCAACTGGAAGGCCAACTACACCACCGTGGGCAACCCGTGGGCGGTGTGCGTGTCCGGCGGCCCCGGCCCGAAGAACCCGGGCAAGCAGTACCTCTTCTCGTCCAACTCGTGGCCCGACAGCGCCCCCGCCGGTCCCGCCGAGTACACGGGCGAGGTCTACAAGATGGAGCTCGACGGCACCATCGTGGGCAAGTTCGGGCGCGCGGGCAAGGCCCCCGGCGAGTTCGCGACCATCCACCAGATGGACTGCCGCGATCCCAACGTGATTTACACGGCCGAGATCAACAACTGGCGGTCGCAGAAAATCGTGCTCAAGGCGATGCCGGCCAAGGCGGGGAACTAGGAGACCGTGATGAAGCGAACACTGAAGACTCTTTTCGTTGCCGGACTCCTCGCCGCGGGCCTTGACGCCCGGGCCCAGGGCGTCGCCCAGATCCCGTTCGAGGCGAACGCCGATCTGCTCAAGACCTCGATCGACCTCTACCTTGGCGAAGTGGGGGGCGTGGGACAGAACTCCAAGGGTGACATCTTCGTGTACACCCGCACCGGCCATCCCTGGGCCAGCATCGGCGACAACCGCACGTTCGCGCGCAATGGCTCCAAGCTCTATCAGTTCGACAAGACGGGGAAGTTCGTCCGTGAGCTGGGGCAGCAGGTTTATGGCTTCAACGCCGCGTACGGCCTGCGCGTGGACTCGGAAGACAACGTGTGGACCGTCGACCAGGCTGCGAACCAGGTGGTGAAGTTCGACAAGGACGGCAACGTCGCCCTGGTTCTCGGCCGCAAGCCCGAGGCCATCCCGGTCCGGCCCCCGGCGCCCCCCGCGCCCGGCGCCGCTCCGGCCGGCCCCGGCGGGGGTGGTGGCGGCGGAGGCTTCGGAGGCGCGCCGCAGGGCCCCCCCGGATCCGGCGTTCCGGGCACCTCCTTCAACCGGCCCTCCGACGTGGCCTGGGACAAGGAGGGCAACATCTACGTGGCCGACGGGATGGGCACGACCAACCGCATCGTCAAGGTGGCGAAGGACGGGCGCTTCATCAAGCAGTGGGGCTCCACCGGTTCCGAGAACGGCCAGTTCAATGGAGTCAAGAGCGTGGCCGTCGATGCCCAGGGCAATGTCTACGTCGCCGACCAGGGCAACAAGCGGATCCAGGTCTTTGATGGCGAGGGGACCTACAAGTCGCAGTTCAAGGGAATCGGAACCCCCCAGACCATGTGTCTGACCACGGGGCCGACTCAGTATCTGTATGTCGCCCACTCCGGAGATCCCGAGGGTATGGACGACGCGACCATTTACAAGGTCAAGCTCGATGGCGAAGTGGTCGGAAGCTTCGGCTCCGCCGGCAAGCTTCCGAAGCAGTTCAGCCTGGTCAATTCGATTGATTGCCGCAACGAGAACGATCTGCTGATCGGCGAGCTGGCGAACTGGCGCGTCCAGCGGTTCACCCTCAAGCCCGCGAAGTAAGTCTGTTCCGCGAGAGTCCAGAAGCCCGACGGTCAGGAAACCCACAACAGCACACAGGTTCATACAGAAGGGGCGGACGGGCGCTCGTTTCGGGAGCTCGACGGTCCGCCTGGAGGAGAGCATGATGAGGAAGTTGCGTCTGTTCACTACCGTGACGGCAGGGATGCTGCTCTACGGATCTTCGGCTCTGGCCCAGGTGGGCTCCGGGCCGGCGGCCAAGGCGAGGGCCACGACCCCGGAGATCCCCTACGATGCCGTCATTCCCTACAAGATGCCGCCCGGCCTCTACATGGGAGAGGGCATCGGGGTCGCGACGAACTCGAAGGGCCATCTCTACATCCACACCCGGAGCGGCGAATCGCGGACGTTCGAGTTCGACGCCGCCGGGAACTTCGTCAAGGAGTTCGGGAAGGACAGCTACGGGTATGGCTTCGCCCACTCGGTGCGCGTCGACAAGGACGACAACGTGTGGACCGTTGACGAGGGACCGAGCATCATCCAGAAGTTCGCCCCTGACGGCAAGCTGCTCATGGTCCTCGGAAAGCGTCCCGATGCCATCGACCAGCTGGCCATGATGCCCGGCACCGCCCCGTTCTCGGGCGCGAACCGACCCTATTCGTTCCACCGTCCCACCGACATTGGATGGGATCAGTACGGCAACATCTTCGTGTCGGATGGCTACACCGACGCGCGCATCGTCAAGTACGACAAGAACGGACGCTTCCTGAAGTCGGCGGGTCGGCGGGGCAATCCCAACAATCCCCTCGAATTCGCGGCACCTCACACCATGCAGGTGGATGAGAAGGGGAACGTGTACGTCGGTGACCGAGGCAACTCCCGCATCGTCGTGCTCGACAATGAGCTCAACCAGAAGGCCGTGTACGACAACGTAGGCGCGCCCTGGGGCCTGTGCATCTCTCCCGGCCCCCACCAGTACCTCTACAGTTCCAACTCCGCGGGCACCACCATCGACTCCCGGGCCGTCGAACGCACGGGAGACATCTACAAGATGGAACTCGACGGCACCGTAATCGGCCGGTTCGGCCGGGCGGGCGTGGCCCCGAAGGAATTCGCCAGCATCCACATGATGGACTGCCGGTTCCCCAACACCGTCTACACCGCCGAAATTCAGGGCTGGCGCGTGCAGAAAGTCACGCTCAAGCCGTAGCGGATGAAATTCTGGCGCCCCGAGGAATCAAAGGAACAACTCATGAAAACAGCTCTGAAGTTGATGGTTGCTGCCGTCGCCGTCGTCACCGCCGTCCCCGCCTTCGCCCAACCCGCACCTGAGATCGCTTTCGACGCGGTCGCTGACTGCCTGTGGCTGCCGAGCTACGGGGAAGTCGCGGGGGTCGCGACGAACGCGGCCGGTCACGTCTTTGTCTATGCGCGCACCGGGACTCCGGTCGCGACTCTCGGTCACGAACGCACGTTCTACCACTACGGTTCCAAGCTCTTCCAGTTCGATCAGACCGGGAAGTTCGTGAAGGAGATCGGCAATGGAACCTACGCGCTGAACTTCGCGTCCGCGGTGCGGGTGGATCCGTCCGGCAACATCTGGGCGGTGGATGCGGGCTCGAACCTCATCATGAAGTTCGCCCCCGACGGCAGCTTCCTTCAGGTGCTCGGGCGCAAGCCCGAGACCATCGGCGTCCGGCCGGGTCCCGGCGTGCCCGCAAGACTCATCGACGGGCCGGGAATGCCGCCCGTCGGCGGGGCGGGTGGGGGCGGCCCCACCGGTCCTCCGGGGGCGGGCTTCCCGGGTCAGTCCTTCGAGCGGCCCTCCGACATCGCCTTCGATGCGGCCGGCAACGCCTACGTGGCTGACGGTTTCGGCGGCGTCAACAACCGCGTTTCGAAGTTCAACAAGGACGGCAACTTCGTGAAGTCGTGGGGCCGCACGGGCTCGGCGCCCGGACAGTTCGACGAGCTTCGCGGCATCGCCGTCGACGCGGCGGGCAACGTCTACGTCGCCGACGCCGGCAACCACCGCATCCAGGTGTTCGACGGCGAGGGCAAGTACAAGACGGAGTTCGGGGGTATCGGGAAGCCCATGGCGATCTGCATCTCGGGTGGTCCGACCCAGTACCTTTACAGCTCTAACTCGAACAGCCCGGAAGACCTGGACTATGGGGAGATCTACAAGGTCAAGCTCAACGGTCAGGTGGTGGGCAAGTTCGGACGCGCCGGTAAGATCCCGGGCGAGTTCAGCGTCGTGAACGCGATCGACTGCCGCACCGAGAAGAACCTGTTCGTGGCCGAGATCGGTAACTGGCGCGCGACCAAGGTCACGCTCAAGCCGTAGCACCGCAGGCCGACCGTTCAATAATCGGATCTTCCCCGTGTCAGTCTTCGGACGGCACGGGGGAGTCCTAACTTGACGTCCCCTCCGGACGGCTCCCCGCCGCCCACCGTCGTGTTCTGTCCCCACGACGGAGTGGTCATACCAGTCCCCGACCGGGCTAACACTTCGACGGCCGCTCGCCGTCCCTCCTTTGACACGTCGTGTCGGTTGATTCATTCGTGGCGGGCATGGGCCTCAGCAGCAAAAGTCTTGACATCCGGAAACTAGCAGGTGTACGGTCTATCCAATCCAATACTGCGTGGTCCATACAAAGTGCGGGCTGGCGCACCACGACGGTATTTGTCCCGTAACAGACTTCAAAAAATCACAAGAGTGAGGCAAAGGCATATGTCAAAAGCTGTTGGTCGTTCTCCGTTTCGTGCGCCTTCCGGCGCGAGAGCAGCGGACGTTTCCTTCGGACGATGGGGGCGGTTCGCGGTAGCGGCGCTTCTAGCCTTTCTTTTGGTCCCCGGCGCTGCCCTGGCTCAGCAGCAGGGGTCGGTTGCCGGCAAGGTTCTCGATCCCGACGGCCTGGCACTTCCCGGAGCGTCGGTGACGATCAAGGGTGAAGCTACCGGCTACTCCCGCACTTACACGACCACCGCCAACGGCGGGTTCACCGCGCAGAACCTCCAGCCCGGCCATTACATGGTGACGGCCGAGATGCCCGGGTTCGCCAAAGTCTCGCGCGAGATCGAGCTGAGCGCCGGTAACCAGGTGGCGAACTTCGACCTGAAGCTCAAGCTCGCCGGAATGGCCGAAGCGGTCACCGTCGAAGGCGAGGCGCCCCTCGTCGAGACCACCAGCAACAAGATCGGCGGAACCCTGAGCAAGAACGAGATCGAGGACGTCCCCAGCAACTTCCGCAACTTCACCGCCCTGACCCAGCTCATCCCCGGGATGACCCCGAGCCCCGCGGCCTCCTCCTTTGAAGGCGGCCAGGTGGTGGCGAACGGCACCCCCGCTCAGTCGAACGTCTACCTCCTCGACGGCGCCTACAACAATGACGACCGCCTCGGCGGAAGCCAGGGCACCCAGGTGCGCGTGGTGCTCGACAACATCGGTGAGTATCAGGTGCTTGCCAACCAGTACAGCGCGGAATACGGCGGCGGCGCGGGCGCCATCATCAACATGGTCTCCCGCGGTGGCACGAACGATTTCTCGGGACGTCTCTACACCTACTTCCGCGACGACAAGTTCAACACCATCAATCACTTTGTGAAGGCGGCGGGCGGCAAGAAGCCCGATGAGCGGACCCTGCAGATGGGCGCCGGTTTCGGCGGCCCGATCGTGAAGAACAAGGCTCACTACTATGTGACGATCGAGAAGGACAACGAGGACGCCGTCGGCTTCAAGACCTTCCCCGCGGCCGCCGGCACCATGGCTCCCACGTCGATCAACGGCCCCTTCACCGTCCGCGCGCTCAATACCTTCGGCCGCATCGACTATCAGATCAACTCCAGCAACTTCGTCAGCATCCGCGGAGTGCGCGAGAAGGCCCCGACCAAGGGTGAGAACTTCAACACCGGCACCCAGACCCTCGACCAGCAGCGCTGGGAGTCCGACCTCGACGAACTGATCGGGTTCTCGTACACCCGCACGGTGAGCGATCGTGCCTCGAACGTCTTCCGCCTGGGCTGGATCCGCGAGCAGCTCGACACCGGCGCGCAGACCTTCTTCGAGGAATCGAGCTCCTTCCTGATCGGGAACGCGGGAATCCGGGCTCTCGGCTTCGGCGGGCGCGATCCCTTCGCCCTCGGCAGCCTCAACACCCACCCGGGCTGGACCACCGGAAAGGGCGGCCCCGGGGCCCAGACCACGATCCACACCTATGCCGTGGACGATTCCTTCAGCTACTTCGTGCCGAGCCTGATGGGCGGCGAACACACGTTCAAGTTCGGCGCCGGCCTCAGCCTGAATCGGTCCGACCCCCAGGCCGTCCAGGACTCCGGCAACTTCACGTTCACGAGCGACCTGCCCTACAACCCCGCGAACTCCGTGACCTTCCCCACCCGCTTCGACATCCAGGTGGGACCGGTCGGGGTCAACGGCTTCTCCGTCGAAGCCCGCGATCAGCGCGTGTATGGCTTCGCCGAGGACAAGTGGCGCGCCACCAAGAAGCTGACGCTGAACCTCGGCGTTCGCTACGACAACCAGAAGATCACCCCTGGGGACCGCAACAACATCGCGCCCCGGGCGGGCTTCGCATACGACCTCAAGGGCGACGGTAAGACCGTCATCCGCGGCGGCGGCGGACGGTTCTTCTCCTACGTCCCGATCTCGATCGAGCTCAACCGCCAGCGCAACGCCATCCGCACCCTCTTCCCCTCGATCTCGATCAGTGCCGCCAACGACACCTGCGGTTGCGTGCTTCGCCCGAACGCCATCCCCAGCGTCGAGGGAACGCACACGGTGGCGGTGTTGAGTCCGGCCGCTCAGGCCGACCTCAACGCGCGCCGCGCGGCCATCCTGGCCGGTTCGGTCTTCAACGCCAACCCCCAGATCGACAACCCGAACCGCAAGATGCCCTACCAGTGGTCCTACAGCTTCGGGGTCAGCCATGAGCTTGCGAAGAACATCGCGGTGACCCTCGACTACGTTGGGAACATCTCACGCGACCAGGTCGGCGTGGTCGACATCAACGAGTCCGTCTCCAACGCCGCCGCCGTGGTCACCCGCCTCGGCGTCGCCGGGTTCGACCCCAGCGGTCAGATCGTCGAGGCCGCGGCTCGCTCCACCAACTTCGGGCGCGTGCTGCAGTGGCAGACCAATCCGGCCTTCAACGGCAAGTACAACTCGATGCAGTTCTCGGTGGTGAAGCGCGCCTCCAATCACTGGAGCGGCCGCCTCGCCTACACCCTGCAGAAGAGCTACTACACCGGTACGGGCAGCCCCGACGCGCGCCGCGTGGTCTACGATGCCGAGCCGGAGCGCGACTACGGCGAGTTCGTCTCCAACCGCAAGCACGTTCTCGCGTCCACCGCGACGTTGACGCCCTGGAAGACCCTGAGCGTGTCGGCCGTGATCTCCGCCATCTCCGGCGCCCGGATCAATGAAACCGTCGGTCGTGACATCAACGGTGACGGTGACAACACCGACCGGCCCTGCAAGGACGTCAGCAACTTCAACACGGTCAGCGGCCAGCGGGTGTTCTACAACATTCTCTCGCCCCTCGACAGCAAGGGATGCGCGGTCATCAACGGCATCGAGGGTCCGGGCTCGGTCCTCCTCGACATGTCGTTCCGGTACCAGATTCACATGGACAAGGCGGGGCGTCGCAGCCTCGACCTCTTCTACGACGTCTTCAACGTCACCAACAAGAAGAACATCGTGAATCCCTCGGGCAACCACGCGTCCTCGCTGTTCATGCAGGAAACCGCGTCCCAGTTCGCGCGGCAGATGCAGTTCGGCGCCCGAATCCGGTTCTAGGGCGTCTAAAGGTCAGTCGGATCGAGGGGGCGGTTTGCCCCCTCTTTCCTTATCTCAATGCCGTCAATCTCAAGTGAAGGGTGAGCAAGGAGTGTCGATGAAGCGCGCGTTGGTGGTGCTGGTGGCGGCGGCCGGGCTTTGGCTCAGTCCTGCGTCCGCGGTGGCGCAGGGCGAAATGGGCAGCATTCAGGGGACGGTTACCGACGAGGCGGGGAAGCCCCTCGAGGGCGTCATCCTCAAACTGGTGGATCCGAGCCGGGGGCGCGAGCTCTCCACGAAGACCGATAAGAACGGGAAGTTCTACAAGCGCGGCATTCCGGGCGCCGACTATCAGTTCGCGGTGGAGAAGGAAGGCTTCAACCCCATCAAGGACAAGATGAAAGTCGCGGCGGGCGGCGAGCATCGCTTCGACTTCAAGCTGGTCAAAGGCGCGCCCGAGGGCGCCAAGGAATTCGCCCAGGGCTTCGACGCCTTCGCCAAGGGTGACAACGCCGGAGCCGCGGCCTTCTTCGAGGCGGCGATGGCGAAGGCGCCGGAGCTGCCCGAGATCCACGTCAACCTCGCGATCGCGTATCTGCGTCTCGATCGCAAGGCCGACGCGGTCGCTCAGCTCGAGCAGGCGGCGAAGCTGGCCCCGAACGAGCCCCGTATCCAGTTTCAGCTCGGCGGCGCCTATGTCGAGATGAAGGACTGGGACAAGGCCTCGGCCGCCTTCGAGAAGGGCCTCGAGAAGCAGCCCGATCTCGTCAAGGACACCCTCGCCTACGAGGCAACCGTGACCCTCGGAGCGGTTCATTTCGCCAAGGGCCAGATCGACGACTCCATCAAGTTCTTCGAGGCCGCCCTCGCGGCGAGGCCGGGAGGGGCGGTGCCCACCCTTGGCCTGGGCAAGGCTCACCTCAGCAAGGGCGATACCGCCAAGGCCCTTCAGTTGTTCGAGCAGGTCCTCGCCACCGCCCCTGGAACCCCCGAGGCCGCGCAGGCCAAGGCGTTCGTCGACAGCCTCAAGAAGTCGGGCGGCCCTGGCGCCTTCGCCTGAGAGAGCCGACGCAAACCTCAGTCACCAAGACTCAGACGACGAGAAACCAAACAGGAGAGATGATGAAGAAGTCGAACGGACGAGCGGTGTGGGCGTTGATGGGCATCCTGGTCGCGGGGGCGAGCCTCGCAGTTTCCCAGGAGAAGGGCGGAAGCGATGCCACCGGGCCTTACGAACTGGTTCCAAACTGGCCGGAGAACATCTGCGGGCCCGGGTACCAGGTCGGCTCGACCGCGGGAATCTGGGCCGAGAGCCCCGACCGCGTCTTCATCTTTCAGCGCGGCTGCCTCCCCGTCCTGAAGAGCGCCAACGCCGGCGGGGAAGGCCCGGGCGGCCTGGTCCCCGAGCGCAACGCCTCGGGCTATGACCTCTCCGCCACCGACCCCGCGCGCCACCCGCGCTGGGATCACGTCCTGTACGTGGTCAACAAGCAGGGGAAGATGATCGAGTCGTGGGAGCAGCACAATGCGAAATTCGTTCGCCCGCATCGCGTCCAGATCAATCCCTACGACCCGGAGAAGCATGTCTGGCTGGTCGACGATGGCGCCCAGATGATCTACAAGTTCACGCACGACGGCAAGACTCTGGTGCAGTCCTGGGGTGAGTTCCGGGTAGCGGGCAACGACGACAAGCACTTCGGCCGCCCCACCGAGATCGCCTGGCTGCCCGACGGCACCTTCTTCGTAAGCGACGGCTACACCAACACCCGCGTTGTGAAGTTCGACAAGAACGGCAAGTACCTCATGGCCTGGGGCCAGAAGGGAAACCCGCCCAACGAAACCCGGCCGGGTTACTTCAACACCGTCCACGCCATCGCCATCGACAAGAACCGCCGGGTCTACGTGGCCGACCGCGCGAACTCCCGCATCCAGATCTTCGATGAAAACGGCAAGTGCCTCGACGTGTGGCCCGGGGTGATGCGGCCCTACTCGATCCTCCTCACCGAGGACCAGCACCTCTGGGTGGCCGACGGCACGACCCAGAAGTTCACCAAGTTCACCCCTGAGGGCAAGCTCCTCTTCTCCTGGGGTACCTTCGGAACCTTCCCCGGGGGTTTCTGGGGAGTCCACCAGTTCAGCGTGGACAGCGAGGGTGCGCTCTACACCGCCGACGTCCATATCGGAAGGCCCCAGAAGTTCGTCCCCAAGAAGGGCGCCAATCCCGCGAACATCATCGGGCGCTACTTCCCGGTCAAGCCGTAGGTTCGCGCGCATGACCTCACGGTCGCTCTCTCTCGTCGTGGTCGGCCTGCTGGCCGGCTTCGGCGGCTGGTCACTGCGTCCCGGCACCGCAACCGCCAGGTCGCAGGCGCCGGCGCCGCGGCCGGGGCCCGCCACCGCGCCGGGGGGAGCGACCCTCGTCGCCGAGGGGTACACGATCGCGCCCGAGACCGTGCGCGAAACCGTGCCGAGCCTCGGAACCCTGCTCGCGAACGAGTCGGTGACCGTGGTGCCGGAGTCCTCGCGTCGGGTGGTCTCCGTCTTCTTCGAAGAGGGCGCCGACGTCAAGAAGGGCGACGTGCTGGTCAAGCTCGACGACGCGAGCCTGCGGGCCGACCTGCAGCGGCTCGATGGCCGCCGCGGCCTGGCCGTGGCCACCGAGTCCCGGCAGGCCGACCTCCTGAAGAGGCAACTCGTCAGCACGCAGGACTACGACCGGGCGCATTCGGAGCTGACCGCGATCCAGGGCGAGATCGAAGTGGTGAAGGTTCAACTCGCCCAGACCGAAATCCGCGCTCCTTTTGCCGGGCGGGTGGGTCTGCGCCGGGTGAGCGAGGGGGCGTACGTGAACACGAGCACGGTGGTCACCACCCTGCGGGACATCTCCCAGTTGAAGCTCGACTTCACCCTGCCCGAGCGCTACGCCTCCGATGTCCGGAAGGGCCAGACCTTTTCCTTCAAGATCGAGGGCCGGGCCGACGTCTACAGCGGTCGGGTGGTGGCGGTCGAGCCCGCCATCGACACCGCGACCCGCAGCCTGATCGTCCGCGGAGTGGTCCCGAATCCGGGCGGGCGCCTCACTCCGGGCGCCTCGGCATCGGTCGAGTTCGAGGTCCGATCGGGCGCGGGCATCCTGATCCCGGCGCGCGCGCTGGTGCCCTCGGCGAAGGGTCATAGCGTGTTCCTGCTGCGCGAGGGCAAGGCGGTCGAGCAGCCGGTCATCATCGGCACGCGCACTTCCGATCGCGTTCAGATTCTCTCCGGGCTGCAGAAGGGGGACGTGCTGCTGACCAGCAACCTCCTGAGACTCCGCGCCGGTGTTCCGGTGCGGCTCGAGCAAAGAGTCGACTGACCAGGAAGGGGGCGCGCCCATGACTCTTTCCGAGATCTGTATCAAGCGCCCGGTCCTCGCGATCGTCCTCTCGCTGGTGATCGTGGTCTTCGGCCTCGTGAGTCTGCCTCGGCTCGGCGTGCGCGAGTATCCGGCGGTCGACCCGCCGGTGGTCACGGTGGCCACGACCTATCGCGGAGCCGCGGCGTCGGTGGTCGACAACGAGATCACCGAGCCCCTCGAGCAGGCCATCAACGGGGTGTCGGGCGTGCGCGTGATCTCCTCCACCTCGAGCGAGGGCCGCAGCAACATCCGGGTGGAGTTCAACATCGACGCCGACCTCGAGGCCGCGGCCAACGACGTGCGCGACCGGGTGTCCCAGACGGTGCGGCTGCTCCCACCCGACTCCGATCCGCCGGTGGTCGACAAGGCCGATGCCGACTCCGAGCCCATCGTGTTCATGCTCCTCCGCAGCGATACCCGCCCGCTGCTCGAGATGAACGCCCTGGCCCAGGACGTGATCCTTCCCCAGATTCAGACCATCCCCGGGGTGGCGGCCGCCCGGATCATGGGGGAGAAGCGTTACGCCATGCGTCTTTACATGGACCCCGAGAAGCTCGCGGCCCATCAGGTGACGCCCCTCGACGTGCAGCGCGCGGTGACCGCTCAAAACGTCGACCTGCCCTCGGGCCGCATCGAGGGGGCGGAGACCGAACTCACCATCCGCACCGCCGGACGCCTCAACACCCCCGAGGAGTTCTCGCGGCTCATCCTGCGGCAGCAGGGAGGGCGGAGCATCGAGTTCCGCGACATCGGGGAAGCCGTGCTCGACGCCGAGAACCTGCGGAGCGGCATGCGCATCCTCGGGGTGCCCATGATCGGGGTCAACGTGGTTCCGCAGGCGAACGCGAACGCGGTGGCGATCGCCGACGAGTTCTATCGGCGCATGGAGCTCCTCAAGAAGGAGATTCCCAAGGACGTGGAGACCACGGTCGGCTACGACTTCACCACCTTCGTGCGCCGCACCGTGAGTGAAGTGGAGGACACCGTCCTCGTCGCTTTCGCCCTCGTGGCCTTCATCATCTTCCTCTTCCTTCGCGACTGGCGCTCCACCATCATCCCCGTGATCGCGATCCCGGTCTCCATCGTCTCCTCGTTCTTCACCATGTACCTCGCCGGCTTCACCATCAACGTGCTCACCCTGGTGGCGGTGCTCCTGTCCATCGGCATCGTCTGCGATGACGCCATCGTGGTGCTGGAGAACATCTACACCAAGGTGGAAGCCGGGATGTCGCCCCTTAAGGCCGCCGTCTCGGGCTCGCGCGAGATCTACTTCGCGGTCATCTCCACCACCATCACTCTCACCGCGGTGTTCGTGCCCATCGTCTTCCTGGGCGGCCTCACCGGGCGCCTCTTCCGCGAGTTCGGGGTGGTGGTCGCAGGCTCGGTGCTGGTCAGTTCCTTCGTGGCCCTCTCCCTCGCCCCCATGATGTGCCGATTCATGCTCCAGCCGGGCGGGAACCACGGCTGGTTTCACCGGGTCACCGAGCCGTTCTTCGTATCGATGAACGAAAGCTACGCCCGCTCCCTGGCCTGGTTTCTCCGTTACCGCTGGCTCGGCGTTCCCGTCTTCGTGGTGAGCCTCGCCCTCATCGTGTGGGTCGGAGAGAAACTTCCCTCGGAACTGGCGCCGCTCGAGGATCGTTCGAATATCCGCATCAACGTGCGCGCTCCCGAGGGCGCCACCTACGACTTCACCGCGGCCAGGGTCGACGAACTGGCCCGGCACATCGCCACCACGGTGCCGGAGATTCGCCACAGCACGTCGGGGGGCGGCGGTCTGCTGGGAAGCGCCAACACCGGGTTGCAGAACCTCTACTTGAAGGAACCCGCGGAGCGCACACGCAGCCAGCAGGAGATCTTCGACCAGCTGAGCGACGAGGTCAACCAGTTCACGAGCATTCGCGCGTTCCCCTCTCAGCCGCCCACCATCGGCGAACGCCGGTCCGGCCAGCCGGTCCAGTACGTCCTCAAGGCCTCGAGGGTGGAGACCCTGGTCGAGGTTCTCCCGAAATTTCTCGAGGACGCTCAGGCGAGCAAGCTGCTGCGCTTCGTGGACAGCGACCTCAAGATCAACCGGCCCGAGGTCTCCGTGCGCATCAACCGCGCCAAGGCGGCCGAACTCGACATCCCGGTCGCCGACATCGGCCGCACCCTGCAGTTCGCCTTCGGCGACAGCCGGCTCGGCTATTTCCTGAAGGACGGCAAGCAATACCAGGTGATCGGCCAGCTTCAGCGCGGTGACCGCAACAAGCCGAGCGACCTGAAGCGCGTTTCGGTGCGCGCGCGCGACGGCAGCATGGTCTCCCTCGACAACCTCATCCGCTACGACGAGACCATCAGCCCGGCTTCGATCTACCGCTTCAACCGGAACGTCTCGGCCACAATCTCCGCCCAGCCCGCTCCGGGCTTCACCCTGGGCCAGGCCCTGGAGGAACTCGATCGGTTGTCCCAGACCCTCCCCTCGACGGTCAGCACCGACCTCGCCGGCCAGTCCCGCGATTTCCGCGACAGCGCGCAGAGCCTGGTGTTCGCCTTCGGCTTCGCGCTCGTCCTTATCTACCTGGTGCTCGCCGCCCAGTTCGAGAGTTTCGTCGATCCCACCATCATCCTTCTCACCGTGCCCCTCTCCGTGGCCGGAGCGGTACTGAGTCTGTATCTCACCAACTCCACCCTCAACGTCTTCTCGCAGATCGGCATCATCATGCTGATCGGCCTCGTGACCAAGAACGGCATCCTGATCGTGGAGTTCGCCAACCAGAGGAAGCGGACCGGCCTTGGCACCCTCGACGCGGTTCATTCGGCCGCGGTGGCGCGCCTGCGCCCCATCCTCATGACCTCTCTCGCCACGATTTTGGGCGCTCTGCCCATCGCCCTCGCGCTCGGCTCGGCCGCGGGCAGCCGGAAGGCGATGGGTGTGGCGGTGGTGGGCGGTCTGTTCTTCTCCGGATTCCTCAGCCTGTACCTGGTGCCCGCCGCGTATTCCTTCCTGTCGCGGCCGATTCAGGTGGCGAGCGCCGAAGAAGAAGCGCTTTTGGGTGTGACGGCGCACTGAGCCCGAGGCCCGGGCTGCCCAGGCTGGTTCGCACCGCGTGCTACATTCAGCGCTTGTCCTTGAGCATGACCTCAACCCCGTGGCGAAGGCCGCTCTTTGGCGTGGCCCTCGTGGCCGCCTCGCTCGGTTGCCCGGCTACAGCACCTCCGCAGGGCCCCCGTTCCATCCTTGCCCAGCCCTCCGCGGGCGCGCGCGCTCAGGCCGATCGCGTGACCATTGGCGACGAAACCCGGGAGGCCCTGCTCGCCACTCAGGCGTGGACCCTCGATTTCCCGCGGCAGGCGATCCTCACCTTCGGGGTCGGGTCGCGTTTCGATGGTGCGGGGGAGGCTCCCGGCTGGGGGCGGTTCGTGGTGGCGATCGATGGTCGCGAGGTGGCGAAAGAGACCGTGAACCCGCGCACCACTCACGACTGGAAAGACGTCACCGTCGACCTCGACCGGGCCCCGAGGCGCGGCGTCCTTTCCATCACGATCCGCTTCACCGACAAGGACGGCAACGACCTTCCCCAGCCCCGTGATCTGAGGCTCGCGGTCTCCGACCCCATTCTTCACGATCGCGCCGGCTACGGACTCAAGCGGGGAGTCATCCTGATCTCGATCGATACCCTGAGGCGGGACCATGTGGGGGCCTACGGGTACCCCAAGCCCACCACCCCGACCCTCGACGGCCTGGCCCGGGGCGGCGTGGTCGCGGACGACGCGGTGAGCGTGAGTTCGTGGACCCTGCCCGCTCATCTTTCGATGCTGACCTCGACCCTTCCGGGTACCCATGGCGGGACGGACATGAAGCAGGCCTTCAACCGCTCGGTCCCCTCCGTGGCGGAGATCCTCCAGGCCCAGGGTGTCGCCACTCACGCCGTGACCTCCCATCTGTACGTGTCGAAAACCTACGGTCTCGACGCGGGCTTCGACTCGATGAACTTCCGGCAGGATCGGCTGGCCGAGAACGTGGCGAACCACGCCATGGACCTGATCGATCGCTTCGGCGATCGCCCCTTCTTTCTATTCCTTCATTTCTACGATCCGCACTGGCATTACGCGCCGCCCGCGGACGTGTTGAAGATCTTCGAGTCTTCCTACACCGGAACCCTGACCGGGAATCTGAAGGACTTCCAGAACCTCCGCCCCGACCAGATCAAGCCGAAGGACCTCGACCACCTGCTGGCTCTATACGACGGGGAGATCCGCTACACGGACAACGAGATCGGCCGCCTGATATCCCACCTCGAGGAGCGCGACGTGCTGCGCAATACTCTGATGGTCGTGACCTCCGACCACGGGGAGGAGTTCCTCGATCACGGGTCGTGGGAACACCAGAAGACGCTCTATGAGGAAGTGATCCGGGTTCCGCTGGTGGTTTCAGGACCCGGTCTCGCCGCGCGGCGTGAAGCCCTTCCAGTCAGCCTCCTCGACGTGGCTCCGACCATCCTCGAGTTCCTCCAGGTCCCTCCCCCGGCCGCGATGAAGGGGGTGTCCCTCCTTCGGAAAGTGGGCGAGACCCGGCAGATGTATGGCGAGACCGATCACACCACCGACGGCGCGCGACTTTCGTTCCTGCGAGGCGGGGCGACGTCCTGGAAGGCCATCCTGCGCTCCGATCCCGCGAAGCGGGACGAACGATCCTCCGAGTGGTACGACCTCGCGACCGACCCTGCCGAGCGGAACTCCCGTCCGCCCGCCGAGGCCCTGCGCGCCTCCATCGAGGCCAGGGCGCGCGACCTTGCCCTCCGGTCCCGTTCGAGCGCTTCGGCGAAGGCGGTTGAACTGAGTGCCGAGCAGAAGGAGAAACTTCGCGCCCTCGGCTATGTCGGCCGCTAGGAACGGGCTCTGGTCCGCCTGGACGCCGGCTAGACGATGACCGACCTCGCATTCAGAAGCAGCCGGGCCAGGTCGTGCCTTCCTTGCAGTTCGATCCGGTGCTCGGGGCCCGGGCTTCCGATCGCGTTGTAGAGAACGCGCCAGACATCGTCCGCGCCGATCCGCACCAGGGCGTCGGGCGCCTCGGGCCGCCCCCGGACCACTCGAAAACGGCCCTCGTCCCGGACCACCGACCACGAGCCTGAAGTGGGCCCATGAACTTCAAGGGTGACCACGAGTCCTTGAGGTGCTTCGAGATTCGCATACGCGCGCGGCAGGGCACGGACGGAGAGCTCCAGGAGCGGCTCCATCCAGTGGGGGGCGAGGAGGCGCGGTTCCCCGATGGCGTCGCGGATCTGCATCTGGTGATGCCACCGCTCCGTGAAGTCGCGCCCGATGTCCATCCAGTTCTCGGATCGCAACTCCCCGGCCCAGCTCACCGGCCAGATGGCGGCTTCGTGCATGGGCAGGCGCTCGAAGAGGTCGGCCACCCAGCCCCCCGTGATCTCGAGGAGATCGACGAGCAGGCGCGCGGAAAGCCTCTGGCCGAAGGCGACTCCGCTGTGGTTCAGGCCGTTCACGAAGCGGGCGAGGTCCTGGTCCGAGTGGATGGGGAAGTCGGGGCGAGGGGGATGAGCGTCGCGCGAAGCCGCGATCCGGCGCAGGTCTCCGTCGAGGAGGTGCACGGCCACATCGCGCACTTTCCAGGCGCCCGCGAGCGTCGGGCGGTCCCAGTCCGCTCCATTCATGGCCCGGAGCAATCCGATCAGCTCCCGCAACAAAGGGCGGAAGAGAGGGGAGGAGTCGAGGGGCGGCAACTCGCGGGCCCAGCTGAAGTTCGTCATCGCGGATTCACAGGGTTCATCTTAACGACGCCTTTTGGGCCATGCCGTCGAGTCCGCCGGAGATTGCTATCATCCCCGTCTCGCATCCGCCTCCGTGCGCCCGTAGCTCAATGGATAGAGCGTTGCCCTCCGAAGGCAAAGGCTACTGGTTCGAGCCCAGTCGGGCGCACCACGGCGCGGTGCCTTACGCCTTCCTCTATTCCGAGGGCTAGACTGAACGGCGTTGCGGAGCCCTTCATGAAACCTGCCTTCTCCGGCTCGTTGTTCCAGGCCCTCGTCCTCGCCCTCGCTCCGTCCATGGTCCCGGCGGAAGGGCTGCGGCACCCCTTCTGCGCCACCTACCCGGGCAGCGACCTCGTGCCCCTCGTGAACGCTCGGGAGAGAGCGGCGCGGAGCGGCATGCGCGCAGCCTCCTCGAACACGCGCGCGTCCCAGGCCGCCCGCAGCGGCGGAGTCGCGGTGCTGACGGACCAGGGTGACCTCGTCTTCCAGGCGAATGGCATGGATCTTCAGGGCAAGGGGCTCGAGTTTCGTCCGGGGTACACAGCGTCAAGGGTCGACCGGCCGCTCGGACCGGACGGCGCCCCCCTGAGCCTCGGCGACGACGATTCGCGCGAGGTGCCCCTGCCCTTCGCCTTCCCGTTCTTCGGAAAGACCTACGACAAGGCGTTCGTCAACTCCGACGGGAATCTCACCTTCGAAGCCGCCGACAACGCCTCCACTGCGCGCACCCTCGCCCGGTTGATCGCCGGCCCCCCGAGAGTGGCCCCGCTCCTCGCCGACTTCGATCCCGGCTCGGGCGGGAAGATCACCACCACCGGAAGCGCTCAGAGCTTCAGCGTCAAGTGGACGGAGGTGCCCCAGTTCGAGGTCACGGACAAGAACACCTTTGAACTGACGCTCTTTCCGGATGGGCGGATCACTTTCTCCTACGACGCCACGAACCTCAGCACCGCGATCAGGGAGGGCGCTTCCGGCATCTCGGCGGGAGGCGGCGCCGAAGGGCTTCAGACCGTCGATCTCTCCCAGGCTGCGGGCATTTCCTTTTCGCGTTCGATCGGGGAGTCGTTCCGCAATGAGACCGACATCGACCTCACCGCGGTGGCTCAGGCCTTCTACCGCTCCTTTGGGGACGACTACCAGCAGCTCATCGTTTACACGAATCGAAACTACATCCCTCGCTCCCAGGGTGCTTTCGCTTACGAAGTGACGGTCCGCAACAACATCGGCGGAATCGGGACGGGCATTACCGATGGCGGCGCCGCTTACGGGTCGGGCTCGGCTCTCGAGAGCATGGTGCTGATGGACTCCATCTCCAAGTACTCCGCCAATTCGACCGACCGGGTCCTGCGCGAGGAGACGACCATGTCGGTCCTCGCCCACGAGGTGGGGCATCGGTGGCTCGCCACCGCCAGGTTCATCGACCAGGGCGCCGTAAGCGAAGAGCTCCTCGGCCGGCAGAAAGCCCACTGGAGCTTCTACCTGAACTCGTCCGGCTCCCATGACGAGGGAAATCAGATCGAGGATCTGGGCGGCGGCGTCTTTCGGACCGGAGCGCCGTCCCAGCGCTACGGGCCGCTCGACCAGTACTTGATAGGCCTGCGGGACAGCGCCGAGGTTCCGCCTTTCTTTCTCATCCGGAACGCCGTTCTCGACGGAGTCCAGGGCGCGGAGCGAGCACCCCAGTCGAACGTCGACATCAAGGGCACGCGAAGGGACATCACCGTCGCCGAAGTGATCGCGGCCATGGGGCCAAGGACCCCTTCACCCGCGCCCAATCCTCCGGCCTGGCGGGTCGCCTTTCTGTACGTAACCCAGGGTGATCCGGGTGATGCGGCGGGCATCGCCCTCGTCGATCTCATTCGCGCCCAGTTCGAGGCCTACTTCCCGCTTTCGACCGAGGGGCGCCTCTCGATTGAAACGCGCCTGAAGTAGCAATCTCTTCCTTGGCGAGCCGCCGCGCCGAACCCTCCGGCCGCCTGACCCTTGCCGAGGGTCTCTCCGGGACGCTCCTCGTTCTGGGGAAAGGGGGAGTGGGCAAGACCGTGCTTGCCGAAGGCCTCGCCGCACTCGCGACTGAGACCGGGCGCCGCACCCTCCTCGTCCGTCTGGGCGAATCGCTCGATGCCCCTGGCACCCGCGAGCCCGCTCCCGCCCGATCCCGTCAGGGCTTCGACGTCGTGGACCTCGATGCCCGGACCGCCATGGATGAGTTCGTCCGGCACGTAGTCCGATTGCGGCCGCTCGCGGACCGGGTCACGAAGAGCGAGGTCTATCGCAAGTTCTTCGCCGCGGCCCCCGGGCTCCCCGAACTCGTCCTCCTCGGGCGCATTCGCGAATACGCGCGTGAGAGCCAGAAGAGCGAAGGCTCAAGGTGGCAGTCCATCGTGGTGGACTGTCCGTCTTCGGGCCACGCCCTGCTCATGCTCGAGACCCCCTTTGCCGCGTATCGCGCGGTGTCGGTCGGGCCCTTCGGGCGCCTCGCCTCCCAGATCATGAACTGGCTTCAGCACGATGTGCGGATCGCGGTGATCGCGGTCCCCGAGGAGATGGCGGTGGTGGAGGCCATTGAATTCAAGGACGAACTGGCGGAAAGAACAGGCATCGCTCCGGCTCTTGCCTTCCTCAACCGGATGCGCCGGGACCGCCTCTCCGCCGCCGCGCATCGCGCCCTGGTGGAGGTGGAGGCGCCCGCAGGATCGACCGACCGCCTGCTCCTCGACTGCGGCCTCCATGTGCAGCGCAAGGCGCGCCTCGAGGCGTTCCATCAACGGCGTCTCGCCAAAGGTCTGGACCTCGACCCGATCGTGATCGGCGAACTGCCCAACTGTCGGCCCCGGACGGTGGCGGCGGCGCTCGCGGGAGGGGAGCCATGAAGGGAACGCGGGCCCTTGCGGACGCCCTCGCCGGAAAGCTGCTGATCGTGTGCGGCCCCGGTGGGGTCGGGAAGACCACGACCTCCGCCGCCCTCGCCATCGCCGCGGCCAATCGCGGCCTCAAGACCCTCGTCTGCACCATCGATCCGTCGAAGCGCTTGCGCACGAGCCTCGGGCTGGCCCGGCTTACCGGCGCACCGCAGAGAGT